>DVJX01000056.1 GCA_018716405.1 Candidatus Faecisoma merdavium
AGAAGTTAAAAAAATATATAAAGATGCTACTCACTATTGTTATGCCTATATCTTGGATAATTTTGAAAAAGCAAGTGATGATGGTGAGCCATCTGGTACAGCTGGCCTTCCTATTTTAAATGTTTTGAAAAAAGAAAATTTAAATCATGTATTATGTATTGTTATAAGATATTTTGGTGGTATTAAATTAGGTGCTGGTGGACTAATAAGAGCTTATTCTAATGCTACTAAAGAAAGTATTATCACAAAAAAATATAATAAAGGCTACTTAATTAAAGTAGATATAACTTATAACAATATTAAACAAATTGAATATCAATTAAATAATAGCATTATAATTGAAAAAAATTTCAATGAAAATCCTTATTATGTTGTTAAAATAACTAAAGAAGAATTAAATAAATTAAAAATAAAATATAATATAATTAAAGAAATATATGTGGAGGAATTATGAAATATTTAATAATTTTTTTATTTTTATTAATACCAATTAATATCAATGCTTTAGAAATAAATTCTAGCCATGCAATTTTATATAACATGAATGAAAATACTGTTTTATTTGAAAAAGAGGCAGATACTAGAACTTATATAGCTAGTTTAACTAAAATAATGACTACCATAGTAGCAATCGAAAATATTGATGACATAAATGAATATGTTACTATTCCTTATGAAGCTTTAGAAGGATTAATTGAAGCTAATGCATCTGTTGCAGGATTTAAATTAGGTCAAATTGTAACATATAAAGATCTATTATATGGAATTCTACTTCCATCAGGAGCTGATGCAGCAAAAACCGTAGCCTATTATATAGCAGGAAGTGAAGAGAAATTTGTTGATTTAATGAATGAAAAAGCTGAAAATTTAGGATTAACTAATACCCATTTTGCTAACACATCAGGATTAGATACTGATAATCATTATTCAACAGTAAGAGATATAAGTATTATTTTAAAATATGCATTACAAAATGAAACATTTAAAGAAATATATACAACTAATACATATACTACAAGTGATAATTCATTGACTTTTAAAAGTGTTTATTCTAATTATTTAAATAGATATGATTTAGAAAATAAATATATTTATGGTTCAAAAACAGGTTATACTACCCTTGCAGGTTATTGCTTGTCAACAATAGCAAATTATGATGGTGTAGAATATATGTTGATAACAACTAATGCTGATGGAACAAGCAATTATCCCCTACATATTATGGATGCTAATATGATATATGACTATTTCATAAATAACTACCATTATTTAAATATCATAAATAAAGATGATTTGCTAATAACATTAGACACAAAAAATAGTAAAGAAGATAAATTAGAAATAAAATCTAATGAAACAATTTCTAAATATTTAAACAAAAATATTACCAATAAAGATTTATCATTTGAATATAATGGATTAAATGAAATAGACTATTTTACTAAAAAAGGACAAATAGGTACTTTAAATATTAAATTAAATAATGAAACATTAGAAATAATTCCAATAATGTATAATGGTGGATTAACATTTTCTTTTATTAGTTTATATCTTGATAATCTTATCATATCATTACCGATTACACTTCTTATATTAGTATTAATATTAAAATTAAGACCTAAAAAATCTTAATTTTTTATAATTTAAATTAACAAAAAAAGTGCTTATTAAGCACCCATTTGTTTTGCAACTTCGCTAGCGAAATCTTCTTCTTTCTTTTCCATTCCTTCGCCAACTTCAAATCTAACCATATTATCAATAGTACCACCATTATTTTTAACATAAGTTAAAACATTAATACTATCATCTTTAACGAAAGATTGTTCTTCTAAACATGATTCTTGATAGAATTTTAACAATCTACCTTCAACCATTTTTTCAGCTATATTAGCAGGTTTACCTTCGTTCATAGCTTGTTCTTTTAATATTTCTCTTTCTTTGTCAACTACTTCTTTAGCTAATTCATCTCTTCTTACAACTGTAGGTCTCATAGCTGCAGCATGCATAGCAACATCTTTAGCTACTTCTTCACTAGTATTAGATAAAGTTACTAATACAGCAATTTTACCTCCCATATGTAAATAAGATCCAAATACTTGATTATCATTTTTAGTTAATTTAGTAAATCTTCTAAAAGATAGTTTTTCACCAATTTTAGCAGTCTTATTAACAATTAAATCTTCGATAGTTTCACCATCTACATTTAATTTTAAAACATCTTCATTAGTTTCAACATCATTATTAATAATAGCTTTTAAAATTGTATCTACTAATGATTTAAATTCTTCATTTTTAGCAACAAAGTCTGTTTCTGAATTAACTTCAACGATAACAGCTTTATTACCATCTATTAAAGTAGCAGCTAAACCTTCAGCAGCAATTCTATCTGCTTTTTTAGCGGCTTTACTAATTCCTTTTTCTCTTAACCAGTTGATAGCTTCATCTATAGAGCCATTTGTGGCTTCTAAGGCTTTTTTACAATCAAGCATACCAGCACCAGTTGCTTCTCTTAATTCTTTTACTAAACTAGCACTTATCATTATTATCTCTCCTTATTTCAAAGCTTCTAATAATTCAGCTTTTTTCATAGTTGAATAACCTTTAACTTCTTTTTCTTTTGCTAAATCTCTTAATTCAGCTACAGTCATAGAATTTAAATCAACTGTTTCTTCAACTTCTTTTTCAGCTTTTAATTCTTTTTCTACTTTTACTTCTTCTTTTTTGAAATCTTTTTTAAATGATTTTTTAAATGGCTTGTTTTCTTTTCTTGGTCTTTCATCTCTTTTTTTAACAGTCTCTAAAGCTTTTTGCATTACTTCATTAGCATTTTCTTCTTTTTTATCATTAGCATAGTTGATTATTTCTCCACCATTTGCTTCGATAACAGCATTAGCCATAACACTTGTAATTAATTTTACAGCTCTTATTGCATCATCATTAGCAGGTATTACATAATCAACCATATCAGGATCACAATTAGTATCAACAATTCCAAATACTGGAATATTTAATTTTCTTGCTTCTCTTATAGCAATTTCTTCTTTAGAAGGGTCTACAATGTATAAAGCTTGAGGTAATTTAGTCATTTCTCTAATACCACATAATAAGTTATCTAATTTAGCATATTCTTTCTTTAATCCGATAACTTCTTTTTTAGGTAATAAATCAAATGTTCCGTCAGCTTCCATTTTTTCAATTTCTTCTAATCTTCTAATTCTTCTTCTAATTGTTTTGAAATTAGTTAAAGTTCCACCTAACCATCTTTCAGTTACATAATAAGAATTTGATCTAATTGCTTCTTCTTTAATAGCTTCTTGAGCTTGTTTTCTAGTACCTACAAATAAAACTTTTCCACCATTTGCTACGATTTCCTTTAAAGCTACATAAGCTTCATCAATTTTTTTAGCTGTTTTTTGTAAATCGATAATATAGATTTCATCTCTAGAAGTATAGATGTATTCCTTCATTTTAGGATTCCATCTTTTTGTTTGATGTCCGAAGTGAACACCAGCTTCAAGTAAATAACTCATTGACACAACTGCCATTTTTAATTCCTCCTTTTGTTATTACTTCGAGATATTTCAAAATTACACCACTTATAAAAGCACTAGGCATAAAAATCCATATCTGTGTATATTTACATTTTCTATAATAGCAATCCCCGAATGTAGACGGTTTAAAAAAGCCATTAATATTATATCATAAAGTTTTTAAAAATAAACATATTTTTTTAAATTTATTAATATAATTTTAATAGATTATGGAGGAATTATAATGATAAATAAAAAAAGTATATGGTTTTTAACTTTATTTAGTCTTATTTTAGTATTAAGTGTTTATTATATTACTATGCCAAGTGAATTACTAATTAGTACAAACGGAAATTATACGGAAGAAGAACCTACTACTAATATAACTGAAAGTACTGTTTTAGTGGCATTAAGATTAGAAGCTGAAGAGGAATTATTAAAAGAGATGGAAAATCTACAATTAATATTAAATGGGGATGGAACAATTGAAGAAAAAAATGAAGCTTTTGATAAAATGAAACAACTAAATAAAAACAAAGGTGAAGAAGAAAAATTAGAAAACAAAATTAAAGAAGTACACAATTTAGAAAGCTTTGTTAAAATTAAAAATAATCAAATTGAAATTACTGTTAAAAAAGATGAATTTGATTCTTCCTTAGCAAACAATATTATGAGAACAATTCAAGAATTATATGAAGAAGAAAAATATATAACAGTTAAATTTGTAAAATAGGCTTTTTCTCTCACTTATTTTTTTAAGGTACATAGAATAATATGAAGAACTATAAACCACCTTAAGGAAGTGAGGAAAATATGTCTAAAAGTGTTCTAACAAAAAGGGAAAAACAAGTTTTTGATTTATTAATATTAAACAATACAACACACCAAATAGCTACCAAATTAAAAATAAGCGAAAAAACTGTTAGAAATCACATTTCTAATGTTATGCAAAAACTTGGTGTCAAAGGGCGTGCCGGTGCAGTTATAGAACTTTTAAAATTAAAGGAAATTTCATTGTAAAAAGGTATATAAAACCTTTTTTTTCATACTATTTATTAGGTGATTGTATGCTAAAGAAAAAAATGATTAGAAAAATCATTGTTTCCACTTCTGCTCTATTTGCTTTATTTTTGATTTATATGATACCAAATGAGAAATTAGATATCAAACAAAATTTAGAATACGTTAATTTAGAAGTTGTAACAAATACAATTTATTTATTAGATGATGATAATTATTTAGGAAAAACTGATGTCGTTGTTAATAGTACGTCAATTGAAGATAAAGTAAAAGAACTAGTTGAAGTGCTAATTAGTGGTGGTGAGGGTGAAAATAAAATTCCTAGTGGTTTTAAATCAATATTACCAAGTGAAACTAAAATTTTAAGTGTTAAATATGAAAATAATTTAATTAAAATAGATTTTTCAAAAGATTTACTAAATATAAATAAAGATTTGGAAGAAAAAATGATTGAAGCTTTAATTTATACAATAACTTCTATTGAGGATGTTGAAAAAGTAATAATATATGTTGAAGGAAATGTATTAAGTAAATTGCCTCAAACGAATATAACATTACCCAGCACATTGGATAGAAATTTTGGAATTAACAAGACATATGATTTTACTTCTACTAAAGATTTAAATCAAGTCACAATATATTATTTAAACAAACATAATGACAATTATTATTATGTTCCTGTAACCAAATATTTAAATGACAATAGAGATAAGATAAAAATCATTATTGATGAACTAACAAGTACAAATACCTATAATACTAATTTGTTAAGTTATTTAAATAGCAATACTGAAATATTAGCAATAGAAGAACAACCAGATATTTTAGAACTTACTTTCAATTCTTATATATTTTCTGATGTTGATAATAAAGATATTTTAGAAGAAGTCGTTTATACAATTTGTTTATCAGTTAAAGATAATTATGATGTAGATGAAGTTGTCATTAAAAGTGAGGATGAAGAAATATTAAAGACAGTTTTAAAAGAAATAAAATAACTCAAATTCGAGTTATTTTTCGTCTATATTTTTCTTTACTTCTATTTCTTTAGCATCAATCATTCCTTCAACAAATTCATATGCTATATTAGCAACAGCAATTACCGATAAAGCAATTAATTTAATTATTTCGTTATTATTATTGCTAAATAATGTAGCTATAGCAATAATATTTGTTAATAAAGTAATTAAAAATTTTCTAGATTTCATTTTTTCTATCATCTTGTAACCTCCTAAAGTATTTTATGTAATCTCATAAAAATCAAATTGTATTATAATACAAAAAAACTCGATTAATATCGAGTCATAATCTTAATGGTGTCCCAGAAGGGATTCGAACCCCTGACCGCTGCCTTAGAAGGGCATTGCTCTATCCAACTGAGCTACTGAGACAAGCAACGATTTAATTATACAATATATTTTTTATATTTTCAAGTACTTTTGTTTATTTTTTTATAAATAATTGATATAATTAATTAAAGAAAGGTGATATTTTGAAAAAAATTAAAAAAGCGGTAATTCCTGTAGCTGGTATGGGAACAAGATTTTTACCAGTAACTAAATCTGTTGCAAAAGAAATGCTTCCAATCATTGACAAGCCAACAATTCAATACATTGTTGAAGAATGTGTCAATAGCGGAATCGAAGAAATATTATTTATAACAAGTCCATACAAAAGAAATGTTGAAGATCATTTTGATCAAAGTTTTGAGTTAGAAACAAGACTAGAAAAAAACAATAAACTAAAGGAACTACAAATAGTTAAAAACATATCAAAAATGTGTAAAATATATTATACAAGACAAGGAGAACCATTAGGTAGTGGTCATGCTATTAGATTAGCTAAATCATTTATTGGCGATGAACCATTTGCTGTTTTATATGGTGATGATTTAATGAAATATGAAACACCAGTTTTAAAACAATTAATTGATATTTATGAAAAAAATAATTGTAATGTAATTGGTGTCCAAGAAGTTGATAAAAACTTAGTTTATAAATATGGAATAATTGAATTTGAAGATGGCGATAAAATTAAGAGTATTGTTGAAAAACCCAGTATTGAAGAAGCCCCAAGTAATTTTGCTGGTTTAGGAAGATATATAGTTAAACCAGAAATATTTGATGAACTTGAAAAATTAGATAAAGGAAAAGGAAATGAATACCAATTTACTGATGGTATGTTAAACTTAATGAAAAAACAAGATTTTTATGCTTGTAAATTTAAAGGAACATATTTTGATATTGGTAATCAATTAGGTTATTTAAAAGCAAATATTGCTTTTGCTCTAGAAAGAGAAGATTTAAAAGATGAATTAAAACAATATTTAAAGGAGATCATTTGATCTCCTTTTTAATTAAATTAATAAATTCATCAATTGAAACACTAATAGTTTCATTGCTACCATGTTTTCTATAACTGATAGTATTATTGTCAACTTCTTTTTGACCTAAAATTAAAGTATATGGATATTTTTTAACAACACTTTCTCTCATCCTATATCCAACTTTTTCTTCTCTATCATCTAAATTAACTCTAAAATCATTTTCTAATAATAAGTCATATATTTTTTTAGAATATTCTAAATGATACTCATTATTAACTGGTATTACATTTATTTGAACTGGGGCTAACCAAGTTGGAAAACATCCTTTTGTTTCTTCCATAATAAATGCTGTAAATCTATCAAATGTACCAAATATAGCTCTATGAATAACTACAGGAACTTGTTTTTCTCCTTTATTGTCAATATAAGATAAATCAAATCTTCGAGGTAATAAAAAGTCTAATTGGCATGTTGACAAAGTTACTTCAGGACCTACTGCTGGTTTTACTTCAACATCTAATTTAGGACCATAAAAAGCAGCTTCTCCTATTGCTTCAAAATAAGGTATATTTAATTCATTTAATACTTCCCTTAATTTATTTTCAGCATTATTCCACATTTCATCATCATCAAAATATTTTTCTTTATCTTCCTTATCTCTTAATGATAATCTAAATTTGTAATCTTTGATACCAAAATCTTTATAAACTTCCAAAATCAAATTTACAACTTGTTTAAATTCTTGCTTTATTTGTTCTGGTGTTACAAATAGATGGGCATCATTTTGACACATGCATCTTACTCTTTCTAATCCCTTTACAGCACCAGATGCTTCATATCTAAAATCAGTTGCAAATTCACCTATTCTAATAGGCAAATCACGATATGAATGTAACTTATTTTTATATACTAACATATGATGTGGACAATTCATTGGCCTTAAAACAAATTCTTCATCGTCTACTTTCATCATTGGAAACATATTTTCTTTATAATGATCCCAATGTCCACTTGTTTTATATAAATCAACTGTACCTACACAAGGAGTGTATACATGATTGTAACCTAATTTTCTTTCTTTAGCATAAATGTAATTTTCTAATTGTTTTCTAACAACTGCACCATTAGGTAACCAAAGTGGCATACCAGCTCCAACCAAATCATGATTCATATAAATCTCTTGTTCTTTACCTATTTTTCTGTGATCTCTTTGTTTGGATTCTTCAATATAATTTAAATATTCAGTTAAATCTTCTTCATTATCAAAACAAACGCCATATATTCTTTGTAACATTTTGTTTTTAGAATCACCTTTAAAATAAGCTCCACTAACTTTAAGTAATTTAAAATATTTTAATTGTTTAACTGATTCAACATGTGGTCCACGACAAAGATCAGTAAAATCACCTTGTGTATAGCAAGAGATAATTGTATTATCATCCATATTATTAATTAAATCTATTTTGTATGGATCATTTTTAAACTTTTCTAAAGCTTCTTCTCTACTTAACTCTTCACGATATATTCTTTTTCCATCTTTAGAAATCTTTTTCATTTCTTTTTCAATTTTTTCTAAATCACTGTCTTTAATAACATCTTCACCTAAATCAATATCATAATAAAAACCTTCTTCTATTACTGGTCCTACCCAAAATAAAGCTTTTGGATATAAATGTTTTACTGCTTGCGCTAAAAGATGAGCACAACTATGATTCATTACATTTAATTTTTCATTTTCTTTAATATTTCTTAACATAACTTTTTCCTCCTAATTGTTCAACTTTTGATTTTTTATTTACTTCTTCTAATAAACGAATTGTATCTTCTATTACTTTTTTTTCAAACAATAATAATTGAATTTTGCTCCACAACGAAATTAATTTACTTAATTGATCGATTCTTTCCTTTTTTAATTCTTTAATTTGTTCATTAATACTATCTAAATTTTGAATTCTTTTTAATTCTTTTGGATTTATATATGGTGCTACATTATTATAACAATCTATAACCAAAATTATTTTATTGGTTAGTATTAATTCGATATTACTAGAAGCAAATTCATAAGAAACAGATAAAACATAAGGATTATCAAATCTTTTTAAATCCTTATGAGTTAAACGACGACATTTTAATATAACTCCATCGTTTAAATAATTTGTGATGAAATCTTCCATTTTTATAGTATGTCTATTTCTATCAAGCTTTTCCAAATTATTTTTACCCATAAACTTCTCCCCCCAAAATAAAAAACACTCCTAACATAAAGGAGTGTCATAAACACGGTACCATCCTATTTTGGTCTTAATTAAAATAACGGCTTCAACCGGAAATCTCTTTCGAGTTCTACTTATAGGTAGTAACTTTTAAGTATTTTTATTGGTCTTTCATCATCACCAACTCGCTTTAAAAAATATTTTTAAAAGTCATGTCCTAATCAACGTATTTAAATATATTTTAACATTTTTCTTTTATTTGTCAATAAGTTTTAACATTTAAATTATATAAATTATTAATTTTGTCTTCTTTATCTTTTGGTACAGTTATTGTATTTTTATCGCCATCAGATATGAATCTATTATTTTTTAATATGTCAAAATTCATTTCAATATCAAACTCTTTACCATTGTTATCATAAGCACGAATTCTTTTCAAAAAAGTTTTATCAAAATTTTTATTAAATGGTGAATAATTCGCTTCCCAACCTACTCTTAAAGTAGCAATTGTATTATATTCTTTATCATTATAAACACCTTTTAAAATAGAACTAAAGTTTTCATGCGTTTTATCATATGGTGAACCAAAAGGAAGCGCTACTATGTTAACATATTTACCAGGAATATATTTATCTAATAAATTATACATACTGCCTACTTCTTGAATAGATTTATCTTTTGAAACAGATGTAAAATCAACATGTGAATAAGTATGATTACCTATATCATAACCATTATTTACTAACCAATTTAATATTTTTTCATTATATTCACTTTGGTTAAATAAACCACCATTTATAAAAAATGTTGCCGTAACATTATAATCAGGGTATTTTTGTTTAAATGACTCTAACACGCCAACAGCACAATTAGGATCAATTATTATATTACCATCACTATCTAGCCCTGTAACTTTTAAATTATTAGATAATCCATCATCAAAAGTAATTATTATAGGACTTAATCCAGCTTCTACATCAATTATTCCATTAACATAATCTTCTAATCTAATCATTCGATATCCAGAATTATAGTAAAATTCTAAATCATCTATAAAGGCTTGTGTAGTTCTTTGATAACCATCTTTATCAACATTACCACCAGTATACTCATTATCAGTAACATTATGAATACCATGATACATCATAATAGGTACATTACCAGATTCATCAACTTTTAATTCTTCATAATTGATACCTTTGGAAATATAAATAATTAAATTATCATTTTCATTTATTTTACTATTAACTTCAATACTTTGTTTAAATATCTTATCTTTTTCATAGGAATTACTTACTTCTTTAAATTCTAAATTTAAATTATACTTATCAGCAAAAATAATAGCTTCTTCTTTAGTCTTTCCAGTTAAATCAATCATTAAATTTAAAGAATCAGTTTTAGAAATCAAAAAATATATTGCTGTAAAAATTATAATAACCAACACTATCAATACTATTAAAATTTTATTTATTTTTTTCATCTTACCACCTATATATATTATACACCCAAACAATTATTTTATAAAGACATAAAATAGTATAGGTGATAAAAATGTTTAGAAGATGGAATCATGGTACTTGGTGTCTTTTATTAATTAGTTTAATAATAATATTTTGTTGGCAAGTATTTATAACTTTTTTCTTAATTACAAGATTTAATTTGTTTTTATTATTTTTACTATGGATTTTTATACTATATGTTTTGTTCCATATAATATGGTGAAATTAATTTTTCTGTTTTATACATAATATCCATTTGGTTGCTTATTTCTTTAGTTAATTCATAAGTAGACTTATTAAATTCTAATTTAATTGGTAAAGCTATTAAAATAAATAATAATATTCTTTCTTCTTTTTTTAATGGATAATTTTTTTCATAATTTTTTAATATTTCACTAAAATCATAATCTAATGCATGTCTTTTATATAGAATATATAAATCAAATATAGGAATCCCTATTTTAGATTTATCCCAACTTATTAAATATGAATTATCATTTTTAATAAAATGGCTTAAATCCAAATTATTATGCAATACAACTACTCTTTGCTTTGTTTTATCTTTTATAAGATTATACCAATTTTCTATTTCATTTTTACAAAAATTCAAAGAAATAAATATACGTGAAATATTTCTAGCCAACAAATACTCACTTGGACTCATATAAACATGACTTTCTATTATTGTTATCATTTCATTATAATAATCTTCTAAATATTCTATATTATTTTTTATATCTTCATATATTTGTTTATAATCTTCATAATCAATTTCTTTGAAATGTGTAGTTTTACTATGCAATAAACTAATTAGATTTATTAAATCCAACATTTTTTGTTCATTTGGATAATCTATTTCTTCAATATATTCACTTATTTCATATTCTTCATCTAAATCATTAATTATCTTAGGATAATAGTTGAAATTACGTGATTTTAAATAGTTAAATATTTTTTTATTGTAGTTATTTTTTTTTATTACAAAACGCCCAATCTCTGTATCAACAATGGTTGCCTTACCATTTTTAACATAGCGATTGGGCTTTAATTTGTATTTTTTTAATATTTCATTAATTTGTTTCATATAAAGAAGGAATAATTAATTTATCGCCTATTTTTATATCACTAATATCATTATATTGTTCTAAGAGTTCTTTGGTTATATTGTATTTTAAAATAATACTCTCTATATTATCATTTTCTTTTACTATACAAACTTTATATGTTGAATAAGTTTCACTTGAATCATCAAAATTATCAAATATATTCTTAACATCATTAGTATCAACTCGTGGCATATCTTCTTCTTTAAAAACTTTTTCTATTTTTTCCTCTTCATATTTAAATGGTGGTAAGACTTCTTCTAAATTATCTAAACCTATTTCAATTGAAACTATTAATTTATTATCATTTATTTCATAATAAAAATCATCAATATCAATAGTTATGTTATCTAATTTATATCTATCACTCATTTCGATATTAACTGGAATATTATATTTAAAATCTAATGTATTTTCATCATTTGTAGAATAACTACCACTTATCACTAAATTACCCTTAATAGTTCTATCTTCTAAGTTTAATTCATGATCTAAAGCAATACTAACTATTTCTGAAATATTATTTTTAAAAGTTAGATCTTTTTTCAATGGCACTGTTTTTTTCATATAATCACCCTAATAAATTATATGAATAATTAATCAAAATATACAAAAAAATGAAACTAATTTGTTTCACCTTTATTTTTAAATTGTAACTTTATTGGTGTTCCTTCAAAATCAAATGATTCTCTTATTTTATTTTCTAAATATCTTTCATATGAAAAATGAACTAAACCTTTACTATTTACTTGAATATTAAATGTTGGTGGTTTACTAGAAACTTGATTTGTAAAATAGATTTTTAATCTTTTTCCTTTATAAGAAGGCGGTAAATTAAGATTATATGCATCAATAATACAATCGTTAATCAAATTGGTAGCTATCTTTTTATTACTATTTTCATATACTTTAATTATTTCAGGCATTAATGTATGAATTCTCTTCTTAGTTAAAGCTGACAAATAAACAATCGGTGCATATGTCATAAATTGGAATTGATTTCTTATTTCTTTAGTAAATTGTTTCATTCTTTCATCTTTGCTTTCAACAGTATCCCATTTATTTACAACAATAACTATAGGTTTTCCTGCTTCAATTGCATATCCAGCAATATGTTTATCGTGTTCTATAATACCACTTTCAGCATCAATTACTAATACACACACATCTGATCTATCAATAGCTTTTAAACTTCTTAACAAGCTATATTTTTCAACGGTTTCATATATTTTACCTTTTTTTCTCATACCAGCTGTATCGATTACAACAAATTTTTCGTTATGATATGTAAATGGGGTATCAATAGCATCACGGGTTGTCCCAGCCACATTACTAACTATAACTCTTTCTTCATTTAAAAGTGCATTAACTAAACTACTTTTTCCTACATTTGGTCTTCCTATAACACTAAATTTAATAACATCGTTATCTTCTTCTTCATATTCTTTAAAATCTTTTGTTATTTCAATTAGTAATTCATAAATTCCTTCATTTTGTTCTGAACTTATATTTACATAATTATCAAAACCCAATTCATAAAAATCATAAATATTATTTTTTGCTAATTTACTATCTATTTTATTTATCGCAACAATTATTTTTTTTCTTGATTTTAATAGCATATCTTTAACAACTAAATCATTTTGAGTAATTCCTTCCTTAGCATCAACTACGAAAACAATAACATCTGCTTCATTAATTGCTATTTCAGCTTGCAGTTTGATTTCATTATTAAATTCTGCACTACTCATATCAATACCACCAGTATCAATCAAATGAAAAGAATATTCATTAAATTTTACATCACCATATATTCTATCTCTTGTAATACCAGGAATATCTTCAATTATTGCTATTTTATTTCCAACTAATCTATTAAATAATGTACTTTTTCCTACATTTGGTCTTCCTACCAATGCAACAACTGGTTTTTTCATAAATTCACCTTCTTACCACAAAATAATATTTTTTTTATATCATTACCATATATAATTTTACAAAATTCTAAAATACTATCCAAACTTTTTTTATCATCTATTTTTAAATATAATTTATTATCATATATTATAGTTTCATTCATAATTTTTTTATTAAAATATTCATAATCTAATTCATATAAAAATTGTTCTTTCTTCAATTTTATTTCCATATCAACTTGATTAAAATAATCATAGCAATCAAAATTATCCTCTACTATTTCAATTATACTTCCATAAATTTTATCTATATGGACAACTATAGTATAATAACCATTCAACTTTATATTATATTTATTTTTTATTTTTATAAGCAATTCTTCAAAATACTTATATAGATCAATTTTTTCATAATCTATTTTTTTATTACAATAAATTATTATTTTGTCATCAACAACACTTAATTTCAATTAAATCACCTAATTTATTGTATGAAATTACATAAAGAATGCTAAAATGTTCTCTCTATTTTTTGATATATTTCATCTTTACCTATTTTTGTAACATTACTAAACATAACGAATTCATCGCCTACAACTAAATCCAAATCTTCTAATATAACATTTCTTTGTTGTTGTTGCTTAGTAATAGGAATTTTATCTACTTTAGTAGCTACAATAGTTACAGGCAATTTATAATACTTCAAAAAATTATACATCATAATATCATCATTAGATAATTTGTGTCTAAAATCTATCAACATAAAAACTTGCTTCAAATTTTTTCTGCTAGTTAAATAATCTTCCATCATTAAACCAAACTTTTTTTGTTTCTTTTTATTAACTTGTGCATATCCATATCCTGGGGCGTCAACTAAATAAAACATATCATTTACCAAATAAAAATTTATTGTTTGTGTCTTACCAGGAGTTGCAGAAGTTCTTGCATAGTTTTTTCTATTTATTAAAGTATTAATAAAACTACTTTTACCTACATTAGATCTACCAACCAATAAAAATTCTGATTTATTATCTGTTGGATATTGACTACGTCTCACTGCACTTATAACTAAATTTACTGAACTTATTTTCATTACAATTCACCCCTTTAGCTATTTAATTATAGCATTACCTAAAAAAAAAGTCAAAGTTATCTTGACTTAGAATTAATATTAATATAATCCATTCCATAAAATACATCGTGTGAAACAAATTTACCACTTCTTGAATCAAAGGCAAAAAGATAAGAAGTTATCTCTTCAACTAATTTAAAAATACCTTCTAATTTTTCTTTTCAATAAGTAGTAAAATATTGAGTTGTAAAAATTAGTATTTCTAAAGTAAAAACATCTGTATCATTCATATTTACCAAATTAAATAGTTTTAAACTTGCATACCAGTTTTATAATCAGATTTATTATCCACATATTCATCAAGTGCTTGTAATGTTTTTTTAAAAAAATCACCATCATTTATATCAATACCTATACTTAGACAGATATCATAAACAGTTTTATTATCATATTCGTTAATGTGATTATTTAAATGAATAATGTCTTCAAGTCTAGAATATTTAAAAGCATAAATAGCTAAAATTGTTCCTAATATATATCGATAGTTTTGAGTTATAAATTCTTCACTTAATATACGCCCAATTAAATTAGGATTTTCTTTAATTTTTTCTTTATTATTTTGCTCTATTAAAGATAAAATTTCACACAAACTAAAACATTCATTTTCAAATTCTTCTTTTTTTATATTTAAGATAAATTGTTGCAATAAAGAAACTGTATCATTGTTTAAATTACCAAATTTTATGAAAGCTAATAAAGGTATTTCATATTGAAAAAAGATAGTAGAATGTCTCTCGACACTTTTAATTCTAGAAAAATAATCTATTTCTTCTTTGTTTATTCCTTTTTTTAGAAGATAATCAATTGCATAGATTTCAAAATAAATTGATAAAAATTCTGTAAAATAGTGACGATTTATTGTATTTTTTTTCCCATTTGTATAATGAATAAACTCATGAATTAATACTATTACGTCGTTATAATTAAATTCTCTATTAATATTTATGATTTGTTTTACTTGATTTCTCCTATGCATACTTATACACACCGAATCTTCGTAATCATTTTCAAAACTAAAATCTAACTCCCCACTTTTAATTAAATTATCAAAGCTTTCTAAATAACTTTTATCTATACTGCTTATAATTTCTCTAGCAAGAAAAAAAACATCTAAAAATGTCAACTTATTTTGTTTTGTTTCATTTTCTAAATAATAAGTCCCTATGTGTTTAAAAAATTCGTCATTTAATATAGAAATATTATGAATATTTTCTAATAGAAATAAATTTTCTTTTTCTAAATATTTACAAATTTCATTTAAATAATAATTTAGTTTATCATAAATTTCTTGCATTTTTTTCTCCTTTTTATATTAAAAATAGTCCCATGATTTTAGGACTTTGTTAACATATTGGTGGAGTCGAGGGGAATCGCACCCCTGTCCGAAAATATAAAGTTTAAAGTTCTACAAGTTTAGATAATTTGTTAATGTCCTAAATAATAATAAACTATCAAAATTTTATTTAGTAATTTCTATATTAATTCATTAATAATCCTAGAAAAAAACTATTAATATAACTCACTAATCGAGCCTCTTTTATATTTCGTGAGTAAAAATATAAAGAAGCAGCCTTCTAATCTATTAAGCGAAAGCTAATTGATTTCTGTTTCCAGTTATTTTTAAATTTGAATGTATCGTATATCTTACGACTTGCCCTTTAAAAATTATTATTCCCGTCGAAACTAAGCGACCCCAAGTGATATAAATTATATCACATTTTTTCTTATAAATCAATCTAATAATTCTTTAAATCTTTAGCCAATTGTCTTTCTATATCTTTTTTCTTTATAGATTCTCTTTTATCATAATTTTTCTTACCTTTAGCTAAACCTATTAGCAATTTTGCTTTGCTACCCTTAAAATATAGTTTAATTGGAACTAAAGTAAATCCATCTATTTCTATTTTATCTCTTAACTTTAATATTTCTTTTTTATGCATTAGTAATTTTCTTGTTCTAGTTTCTTCATGATTAAATCTATTTCCTTGTTCATATTGACTAATATGCATATTAAGAATAAATATTTCATTATTCTTAATAATTGCATAACTGTCTTTTAAATTACATTTTCCTAATCTTATTGATTTAATTTCTGTTCCAGTTAAAACAATACCTGTTTCAAATGTGTCAATTATTTCATAATCAAAATTAACTTTCCTGTTTTGTATCTCCATCTCTTACCACCTCGAAGTCAATTGTTCTTTTTTCTTTATCCGCAGCTACGACTCTTACTTTAACACTATCTCCTAATCTAAATCCTCGTTTATCTTTATTACCTCTTACTGTAAATGTAGTTTCATCGTAAGTATAATAATCCCCTTTAATACTATCTAATCTAACTAATCCTTCAATTAAATTAGGAAGTTCTACAAACATTCCAAAAGGCATAACTGAACTGATAATTCCTTCATATTCTTCACCAATATGATCCATCATATATTCTGCTTTTTTCATATCATCAACTGCTCGTTCACATTCAATACTTCTTCTTTCCATACCAGATGTATGTTCGGCTACAAAAGGTAACTCCCTTTCATAAAAGTTAATTGTTTCATTATTTATATTATTATCAAATATATAAGTATGTAGTAATCTATGCACTGTTGTATCTGGATATCTTCTAATAGGAGACGTAAAGTGAGTATAACATTTACTAGCGATACCAAAATGTCCTATATTATTTGTATCATATATAGCTTTTTGCATACTTCTTAAAAGTAAAGCTGATAGTAAATGAAATTCTTTTTTATCTTTTAATTGACCCAATATATTTTGCATAGTTTTGGGAGTTAATTTATGTAAATCTTCTTTTACTTTATAACCTAAAATATTTAAAAATCTCATAAAATTATTAATTTTTTCTTCATTAGGTTCACCATGAATACGATAGATAAAAGGTAATTCCATATAATAAATGTGAGTAGCTACTGTTTCGTTGGCAGCTATCATAAAGTCTTCAATTAATTTTTCTCCTTCTCCTCGATATCTTAAAGTGACATCAATGGCTTTTCCTTTATCATCAACTATTATTTTAGATTCATCAATATCAAAATCTATATAACCTCTATTTTCTTTATTTTTACGTAAGATATGAGCAAGTTCTAACATCAATCTTAATTTATCTTCATATTCTTCGTATCCTTCTGGTACTATATTTTCTTCTAATATTTTATTAACATTTTTATATGTCATTTGTTTTCTAGATCTAATAACAGTTTGTAAAATATCATAATCTACAACATTACCATTTTTATCTATTTGCATAATACAAGATAAAGCTAGTCTATCAACATTAGGATTTAATGAACAAATACCATTAGATAATTTATGAGGTAACATTGGTATTACTCTATCAGCTAAATAAACACTAGTTCCTCGATCAAATGCTTCACTATCTAATGCTGTATTAGGTCTAACATAATAACTTACATCAGCAATATGAACTCCTAATTTATAATTATCCCCAATTTTCTCAATTGATATTGCATCATCAATATCTTTAGTATCATCGCCATCGATAGTAAATATCATTTCATCTCTTAAATCAGTTCTTCCAATTAAATCTTTTTCTAATACTTCATCAGGTAAATTATCTACTTCTTTCATTACCTCATCACTAAAAGTATCAGGAATACCCATTTCATTAGTAATAGATAGTATATCTACACCTGGATCATTCTTGTGACCTAATATTTTAATAACTTCACCTTTATAATTATTATCTTTTAATTTATTAGTTATTTTTACTAATACTTTATGACCAGGCATAGCACCCATAGTTTTATCTAATTTAATAGTTATTTTTACTCTTTCATCATCTAAATCTACATAAGGAACATTTTTATTAAAATATACTTCTCCTACCATTTGTTTAAATTTACGATCAACTATTTTAACTATTCTACCTTCTAAATCAATACCTTTTGGTGAAGTGATTTCTACTACTACTCTATCACCATGAATTGCCCCGTTCATGTTAGTTGGTGCGACAAAAACATCATCATCGCCATCAATATCAACAAATCCATAACCTTTTTTATTAGCTATCATTGTACCTAATTTTAAATGACTATTAGTAAATAATAAATAATTATTTTTTTTAGTTCTATATATTTTCAAACTATCTTCCATTTGATTTAATACTTTTAATAGTTGCTTTAGTTCATCTACACTATTAAAACCTAATCCATCATTAATTTCAGTAACTGATAAAGCTTTGTCACTATTTTTTAATAATTCTATAATTTTTTCTTCCATAAAATCCTCCTAAAAATTATCAATTAAATATCTAATTAATAATTTTTTATTTTTGTATTCAAATATGAAACTTAATATAAATAATACATTGCCAAATAAAGTAATAATAATATCTTTCATAGTGTCATATACACCGGTAGCTTTCCTTTGCATGTCACCATTAAAGAGATTATCAACCATAAATTCAAATATCTCCCATAACCCTGAAGTGGCTAAAGAAAATATAAAAATAAACAAGCATATAAATATTAAATTGTCAAATTTTTTAAATTTTTTTAGTATCAATATCGCTAATAAGCTTGATAAAAATCCCCATATAAAATGTGAAAAATTGTCATACCAATAAATAGTTTTATAAAAATGTAATTGACATCCTAAAAATAATGATATAAAACTAAATATTAGATATAAAAAAGTAATAATAGGTTTTAGTTTTAAAATAAAAGGAATTATAACAACTAAACTAAATAATAATATTGTTATATCTTTATTTATAAATGTAAATATAACTGAAATAAAACAAAATACAAAAGAAATTAATATATTTATTTTATTCAACATCTATTTTCTCCATTTCTACTTGATTAATTGAATTAAATCGTTTTGTTATCTTATCAGTAGTAGTATGTATATCTTTAACATCTTTACTTACTGTCTCAATACTTCGATATAATTTATCCCATCTTTCTTTATATCTATTAAATTCATTACTTAATAATTTTAATTCATTATGTATTACAGTTGTATATTTGTCTCTTTCCATATTTTTAATTATTACTTGAATTGTAGTTAAGGTACTAATTAAAGTTGTTGGACTAGTAATCCAAACTCTTTTTTTATAAGCATATTCAATTATATCAGAATGATGGGCGTTAACTTCAGCAAAAATTGCTTCAGCCGGTAAAAATAAAATTGCTTGATCAGATGTAACATTATCAATTATATATTTACTAGCTATAGCATCAATATGTTTTTTCATATCTATTCTAAATAATTTTTCTGCTTGCTGTCTAATACTTATTTCATTTTTTCTATCCACCATTATTTGATAATGCTCTAAAGGAAATTTTGAATCTATAGCAATTGTCCCTAATGGAGATGGTGCAAATAATACACAATCAGCTATTGTATCATTATTGAATTTGTATTGCATTTGATATATTTTATCATTATCACCGAATATATTATACATTATATTTTTTAAATTAACTTCACCAAATATTCCCCTTGTTTTTTTATCAGTTAAAATACTTTGTAAAGATATAATATCACTAGATAAATTATCTATTTTCTTTTGTGCTTCATCAATTTTAGATAATCTTTCTAAAACATTTGTAAATGTTTTATTTGTTTTTTCAAAATTTTCATCTAATCTTTCATTAACTTTATTGTTAATTAATGTTAATTTATTATCTAATTTATCATTTAATTTATCAAAATCATTAGTTAAGTCCCTGCTAAAAGATGATTTAAATTCACTAACTTCTTTTACTACATTTGTTTCTAACTTTCCTAATCGTTCAGTTATATTTGATTCATTTATATTTTTTGACAAGGATAAAATACAAACCATTAATATTATTATAAGTAAAATAATTATTATATATTCCATACAATCACCATTTTAATTATATCATATTTTTATAAAAAAAAAGCCTTATATTAATTATAAGACCTATTTTTCTAATAACCATCCTTCATAGCCTTTAATAACATTATATACTTTATATCCTTTTGTTGCTAAAATATTACAAACTTTTAAACTGTTTTTTCCATATTGACAATATATGTAATATTCTTCATTTTTATTTAAATATTTTTCTGGATCTTTTAATAATAATATATAAGGTATATTTATTGCTCCATTTATATGGTTATCATTGTATTTTTCAATACTTCTAATGTCAATAATGTTAATATTGTTTTTACTCAATAATTCTTTTATTGAAACATTTAATACCATATAACCACCCTAATACATTATATGTATTAAGGAATAATTAATAAAGGGAATTAAACTAGTCTTCGTCGTTGAAGAAGTCATCAAAGAATTGATCATCAGTAACACCATTAATAACTTTACTCTCTTCTTCTTTTAATTCTATCTTTGGTTCAATATTTTTTGAAGTATCATTTTTTGTAATAATTTCTTCTGGTTTACTATCTTTAATCTTAACTTCATTATTTTGTTTAATAACTGGTTCATTCTTTGGTTGTTGTTTATTCTCTTTTTTGTCTTTTAATTGTTCTTGTTTTTCTTGTTCTTCTAATTCAGCAATCTTAGCATCAATTCTTTTAACTAAAGAATCTATGTCAAAAGAATCATTTTTTTCTATATTAGAAGATGGTTTTGAATTAAAAGAACCCATAGACATTGATGAATTCATAGGGTTAAACGAATTCATCATGTCATTTAGTTTTGACTCTCTTTTTTTATCGACAAAAGATTTTAAATCAAACAACTTAATTTCTTGTTTCTCACGCTGTGGATAAGTTGCTTTGGGATAAGATTTTCCCCATCCACCTTCTTTTTGAATTTTCCAATCTGGTACAACTTTTGTCTTAAATGGCATTGATCTAATTCTTAAAACAATAATTGTATTTTCTGGTAGTCTTTGTAAGTCACTAACAGTTACTAAAGGTGTGCTGGCTGTCTTATCTTTTTCTTTTGATTTTACTTCACCACATAATTTACTAATTTCTTCAAGTGACGCTAATTCACTACTGATAAGATATACTATATTACCACAGTTACCTTTTATCGTTTCACCATTTTCTTTGCCATATACTTGATATAATTGTGCAAAGTTTTGAATAATAAATGTAAATCTAATATTTCTGCTTCGTGCAGCTGTAACCATTGTAGTAACATCTTTTAAAGGTGGCATATTAGCAAATTCATCTAATATGAAATTAGTTTTAAAAGGTAACTTTCCACCAGATTCTTGAGCTACATCAATTAATGTTTCATAACATTGTTTAATAAATATTGTAACTAAAGAATGATATGTTTTCTTTTCATCTTGAATAACTAAGAAAACAGCTGTTTTCTTTCTACCAATGTCTTTCAAATCAAAATCACTATGGCTTAACATTTCAGATAAATTTTCTCTCGATGAAAATAATTTAATTTTTTGTTTAAAAACAGATAATATACTACTTTTAGTATCACTAGGAGCCATAATAGTTGATGAAACATTAATATAGGCTGGACTAGCTTTATCTTTATAATTAAAATATTCTTTTATATAAGTAGTATTTCCTATTTTTTCTTCTCCTACAGTAGTCATCAAATTAATTGTATTTAAATTGATTTCTTCTTCTTTTGCATCTTCAAACAAAGCTAAGGCCAACCCTGTAAAATAATCAGCTGAAGTCTTTTCCCAGAACGGGTCTTGACTTTGGGCCTTATCATCATAAAGAATGTTCATAGCTAAATCATCTAATAACTCATTTGCTTTGTCTTTATTACCACTTTTATACAATTGATAAGGTAATCCTAATGGATTCCATGCACTACCTTTTTGAGGATCACGAAAATTAAGTAAAACTATGTTATAACCTTTTTCTCTTAACATTTCAGCATTATTTTCGTATATTTCACCCTTAGGGTCGGTAATAATCATTGATTCGCCTTTTTTAGCTAAAATTCTAACCATTGGCTGAACCATAGTTTGTGTTTTACCTGCACCAGTAGAACCTAATATAAGATTATGATACTCACCGGAATCAACCCAAATTTCTTTACCATTATTTATTAAAGGAATTCCTGCATACTCACTTGTTTCTTGACCAGGTAAAACCTTATTAATATTTTTTTCTTTCTTAAATTCTTTTTCAGTTTCCCATCTAGAATATCCTTTTTCTTCTTTAACACCAGTACTGAATCCAATACCTTTTTCTCTTTCAAAGAAATATGAAGATACACTAGTCATAATAATTATTAAAATAACTATATATCCCACAATAGTAGGAACAATATATTCACCTGAAAATGCTGGAAAAGGATTAAACCCATGGAATGTTCCTTCATTAGCAAAACTTGAAATATTCAGTACAGCTAATGCAACAAAATAAAGTAATACTATAGCAAAAATAACAAATATAAAATAATCTTTGCCAGAAGCTTTAAATTTCAATTTCATAAAATTCACCTCGTCATTATAAGTATAACATATTATTAATTAAATTTCATTATTTTTTTTACTTATAAATATAATTATAGATAACGTAAGCATAATTGTAATAAGTATTCCAAATATAATAGAAATCATTAAAATATTTTCTTTAATATACATCCCAATCTTTTCCAAAAGTGTATATTCTTTTACATTTCCAAATTTAATATATATTCTTTTATTAGATGCATTATCGTCATCTATATTCCAAGTATAAACATCATTATCTACAACATCAGCATTACTTTCTATTACAACATGATTACTTTTTATGTTGACTTGAACACTATCAACTTTAGAATATTCAAAAACCATACATTTAAAACCTTCACTAGTTGATATAATATATTCTCCATTTTGTTCAATAAAACTAAATGCGTCAAAACATGTATTTATATATGTCGCATATCTAAATTGATCAAAATTATAATTATAATTATAATTAGCAATGAAATTAGAACCTTTTTCATAAAATTCTGAATTATATAAATTTTGATACTTATTATCAAAATTTGCATAGGCTTTAAATTTTTTTAATCCATTAATTTGGTTTTCCAATTTTTTATCTAAAGAAATATTAATATTTTCAATTAAACTATCATCTTTAAATTCTAAATCATATTTAACTTGACATCCTGATAAAACAAAAATAGTTAAAAGTAAAAGTATTATTTTTTTCAAATCACTCACCCTTACCTAAAACATATACATAACCATTAAATGAATACCTGCTTCCATCAGTATAATTTTTTATACTCTCAAATGTATATGTATTAACACTCATATTAACATAGTCCCAGGTTGCGGTTCCACCAGCACCTTTTGAATTCCAGCCCTCTGAAATTGTGATAGTATGATTTTCATAATCAACACTTTCCACTACAGCAACATGACCACATCGTGGATCACAAACATCACTTCCGCCGCTCCAAGAAACAAAAGCTCCTGGCATAGGTTGGGTGTTATCGGTTGATTTTTGGAAAATGCTTAGATTTTGGTGATCAAACCAACCCTCACCATTTGCGCTTGTACTAGCTATAGCATTTAAAGCAGTTATTTTTGTTGCGTCATCCATATTTGAATAATAAATCATTTCTAACATTCTACCTCTTGCATACCACACACATTGTCCTAAATAAGGATGATCATAATCGTATATTTGTGACATATCAAATTGTTGTCCTGCAATCATAACAATTCCCATATCTTTATATTGTTTTGATCTTTCAAGTAACTCTGAAAGATTTTGTGGTGGCGCAATAGAAAATGAAAACATTCCACTAACTGTATTCATATTTGCTATTTCTACACCTTCTGAATAGAAGTATCCTAAAATTTCTTCATAAGAAGAACCATTATCAGCCATTTCATATGAGGCGACTTGACTCATTCCAAGACCATGACCGCCTCCAATCATGTAATAATATTTTTCAGATAAATAAACTCTATGTTTTTCATTGTTTGGTACTTTTGTGTATTCTACATATCTTTTGCCATCTTCTTCACCATACACACAACTAGTATCGTTATAACAATATGAATCATAAAAAGCAGTTATTAATTCATCATTATAAATTAAAACTAATCCAGCCGTTGCATTAGCTGCTTCAGTCGCATAATCAGCAATATCAGGATTAAAAACCTGCTTAGAATCGCTGCTTTCAATAGATGTGCTACAATTATTAGTTTCTTTTAATACCAACGTTCTAGCAGCAATTGCTTGTGCTTTATATGCCTCAATATTTTGTCCTGCCCAAGCCTCACCTGTAATAACACCTGCAACATAAGTTTCTAAATCATAAGTTCCTATAAGTTTTCCATTAGCGTCAACAACAGTAACACCTGGACAAGTTGCATATACTTTTCCATATTGTTTTGGAGTTTCTAATTCATCAACAAACGCAGCTCTTGAAAAAATCTCTCTTACAGTTTCCTCAACTTTTTTATCAACTTCATCTGAATACTTATTATCATAATAATATTGTCGTATAAAAACATATTTTAAATATTTTTCATAATGTTCTAAATCTACTTTATATTTTTCTTCATGATCACTTGGACAACTATATTTAACACCAGAAAAATTTAGTAAACCCAGACTACTACACATATGATTGCCATTAGAATCTAAATATTCTTCACCATTTTTATAACAGCATTTACTAATCATATTATTAGCGAGTAATAAAACTTTCTGTTGACTTTTCTTAAAATCTATATAATTAGATGAAGCAATATTGTCTAAATTACTATCTTCATCTAAATCATTATCATCTTCCGCATCTGTTGTGAAAGGACTAGAATATGTAAGTGTTGCTGTTATTAATGTGGTATTTAAAGAAACACTATATTGATCTTTGTAATATATATCGGCTGCTTCTATAAATTTATAAAAATTATTCTTTTCTTTTTCATCACATTCTGCGTCAGAACACCATCCTCTAAAGGTTAAAAAATTACCTAATTTTTCACCGAAAGAGGAAATTGCACCGGTTACACTTCCTATAAACTCTTTAATATAAAGTAAAGGTGATATAATTATAGCAATAATAATTATTAATATTATTACAGTAAAACATCCTGCACATCCAATACCACCTAAACCTGTAAATAAAAGTAATTTTGTCCCATTTTTAACTTCCTTATCTCCACTACCAGTAACATCATCTTCTTTTTTGTTTTTACCAAAAAAATTAAAAGGAGAACTTTTTTTAGCAACATTATTAGCACTATCTAAAGCTTTTTGTCCAAGTTTTGTATTAGATAATTTTTCTACTGCTGCTCCACCAGCTGGGCCAAAATATGCATTTGCAGCAGTTTTTGCACCTTCTTTTATTAATTTTTTTTGAGCATTATCTTTAACTTGATTAGGATTAAATCCCTTATTTAAGGTATTAGATGGTTTATTTAATTTACTTCCTTGATTATCTTGTTTCGCTGAAAAATTCCCATTGCTAGGAATTTTATCTTTTGTATCATTATTCATAACCATCACCACCAATTATTTTATAATCCGCCGCCACTTCCAAATGAATCTAGTTCTTGTTCAGTAGCTATAATATTTATTCGCATTCTTCTACTACCACAAACGAATAAAGCTTCACCTTGATTGTATCTTTTTATACTTTCTTTTTCATTATCATTTAAATCTATTAATTTAGCTAAGTCTTCAACCGCTTGTTTTTTTAATCCCATAACTAAATAATAAGAAGCATTATCAAATATTGCTTTACCTTGAGTTATAATAGAAGGTTCACTGAAATCGGAAGGCTGTTGAGTTATAATAATTGTTCCAGTATTATATTTTCTTGCTCTTCTTTGAATTTGCCCTAAGAAATCAGCCCCTAAAACATTATTCCCAGACATTAAAACATGTGCTTCATCAACAGTTAAAACTGTATTAATACTTGTATCTAATGTTAAACTCCAAGCATATTTTAAAATATTGAAAAATAAAGCGTTTCTAATATTCCTATCACTATTCATTATTTCTCGTATGTTAAAAACTATAAAATTACTTTGAGGTTGAATTGTTGTATGACCATCAAAATAATATTTCAACTCTTTTACTAATGGCCTTATTTTTAGTTCTAATTTTTCTAAAATATCTTTTTCATGTGTTTTTTCAGGAATTGATAATAATTTACCTCTGATTGTTGCGTAAACATCTTTAAAAGTAGGATAATCTTTTGACGTTAGTTTAGAAAAATCTGTTGTAAAATCTATTCCAAATCTTCTATAAGTGTCTTGAACTATTTCACTAAACATTGTTATAACATCTTCTTCTGTACTAGGATCATAATATTTTATAAAAGCTTTTAATGATTGTAAAGTTCTTGTAAGAACTGTATACCCTAAACCTTGTTTTATTTCTTCTTCATCTGCATCCATAATTACTTCAAGTGGATTGACCATACCGAATTCTCCACCTTTACCCAAATCGATGAAATCTCCTCCATATAATTTAGCCATATCTTCAAATTCACCTTCAGGGTCAATTATTACTAGCTGAATATCGTTTCTTATATGCGTTCTAAGCAATAATTTAGCTGCAGTTGATTTACCGGAACCAGATGTTCCTAATATTATAACATTAGCATTATTTCTATTATGTTCTTTCTTTATTTGATAGAGAAATTGATTAAACAAAATAACTCCACCTGAAAAATCAACCCCTAATAAACATGATAATCCAGGATCTTTTATACTATCAAAGATAAAAGGAAACATAGCAGCAATTGTAGGAGCAGGAATAGGAGTTCCTATTCTATTTTCAATTTCTTGATTTGGATAAATTGGTAAAATAGATTTTAGTACTCTTTCTTGTTCAAATCTTAAAGGAAAGGCCTTCATTTCCATCGCTTCAATATAACTTTTTACTTGTAATTTTTTTGCAGTTAATTCTTCTTCTGAATTAGCAGTTACCATAATATGTAATTGAAAATCATATATTTTAGACTGTGTACTTACCAACTGTGAAATAAAATATTCTAAAGATTCATAATCTTGTCTAATTCTTTCTTGAATTGTTTTATCACTTTCTTCTTGATATCTCATTTTCAAGTCTGCTATTTCTTTATTTAACATTCTTTGAATAACACTAAAAGGTAGCGGAATATGTTTAATTACTACTTTAACTCCTGACATACTAGTTAAATTAGCCAAATAACCAGGAGAAATAAATTTTGGATAAGAAACAACTGTCAAAATAGTAGCGTATTTATCACTTATTATAAAATCACTTGATCTAAACTCCAATCCTTTTGGAGCAATTTGACTTTTTATATCCATTATCCTAACACCGTCCCAAATGTAGTTGTAACACCACCATTTAAAAAGTTATCCAAAATCATTCTTAAATCATCATTAGTTGTCTGATAAGCAACCAATCCAGCCCCTGCAAAAGTATTTATTAAATTCCTTATTCTTTTTTGAATTATATCGTCTTTTTTTTCTCTAAATAATAAGAAATATTCTGTATCAACTACGTTATTATTCATAAACATATTACCCTTATTAATATCTTCCATTATTAGTTTTCTTTTAGCTGGGTTACTAATATTGTTATATAAAAGTTCCAACTGTGAAAGATATACAGTTATATCAACTGGCCTATCTGCAGCAATTATCCAAAATTCATAATCAATAGTGTTATATACAATTCTTAAATTTGAAATAATACTATCCTGTGTTTGTTGATCAAGAATAAAAATGTTTCTTGGCATTATTTTAACACCTGTTACTTTTAATCCATTGTCTAATATGATAGACCCATTTTTAATTTCTCTAACTGGAATATCATCATTAGTAAATTTACTTCTCTTTGCCTTCGCCATGTGGAAAACACCAACCCTTCCATTTAAACTTTCTTGGATTCATATAAAAACCTATTGCAGAAGCAATTAAAGTTCTCATATTATAATAATTTGGAACCGGCATTACTAAAAATCCTGTTATTAATGCTGGCAATAAAGCTATAATAGCGTAAACTATTTCACCTGATGGTAAAAACTTTAAAAGTAATAAAGTTATAGCTATACCAATGCCAAACATAATCAAGTCAAATTTGGTAAAAAGGCCAAAAATAAGCATTGACTTTTTCGTGTTTGCCGGTATTAAAAAATTATCCATCTAATATCACACCCTTTTTTAATTATTGTTTGTTTTTCTGTTTACATTTTGTTATTTTTTTGTTTTGTTATTGTTTTTTTTGTCGTTTAAGCTTTTTTTTACTTGTGTTTGGATTTCTTACGCCAGGGACAGGATCACCTTTTCCATTTGGACCATGTTTTGGAGTTGTCGATGATTGATTAGATTGAGACATTAATTCGGGAGGACCAGATATTGAAGCTCCCCCAGTTTTTTCAAATGCTTCAATAGCATCTTCTATCTTAGCATATTCTGGCATTTGTTTTTTCATTTCATTGTGTAAACTATTACGATATTCATATTGTCCTTTTGCTTTACCATAATTTTCATTTGCCTTTTTTAGAGATTCATATGCAGTACTTGCTTCAATAGAATCAGCTCCATAATTAGTAACAGCAGCTTGGTAATCACTTTCTACTTTTTTAACATAATTTTCCCATGCATACATTTTTCCTTTAGCAGCTTTTACATTATTATAAGAATCCAAATATGCACCTTCAAATATTAACTCTGGAGCTTGGCCAGAATACTTGCTACCTAATTCTAATTGTTCTTCTAACTTACGCTGCCTATCTAACCCTTCATATCGTTGGCGTGCAGTATCTCTTTTTTCTTTAATCTCACGTCTCATTTTTCTATCAGCAGTATCCCATATAGAAGTTTTACCATCACCACCAGTAAGTGGTATATTCTTCCAATTTCGTTTTACGCCTGCCATAAATCCATTACCATGTATCCAACTATCAGCACCACCAATTGCTAAATTAGCAGCTTTTCCAGCAATAGGCACTTCACTCATTTTTTTCAATGGATTTAAAGTGAACTTGCCATCCATCTTCATTCCTGTTAGATCCTCAATCAATTTTGGCAATTGTTTTGCAAACAATAACGCTCCTAAAATAATAAATACTTTTACAAAAGGATTAACTTCTCCCATTTCTTGACCTGTAACAGCATCAACAAAACGTAAGTCTATTATCTGAGTAATTACAAAAATTGCAAAATATATAGCCAAAAGTCTTATAAACAAATCCAAATATGTATTTATACAAGTCTTAACCCACTTATCAAAAACATCTTTTCCTTTTTTAGGATCTATTCTTGATATAATAGGAACTGGTGCTAACATTTTTAAAAATCCCAATTTGACACTTCTAATGGCAATATCAAAACAAAAAACAATCAATAACAAAATCATTACTACTCCTGTTATAGTTGAAAATATTGTTGTATATGTCATTACATAATTACCATCAGAATCTCTCATAATTGCAATTCCTGAATCCAAGTATACACTAATACTACCGGTAAAATGAGCATATTCTAAATTTTTTCTTAAAGATGCTGTATCTTCTATGGAACTAATATTTTCAATACATGAAAAATCAGCATTATTGCCTGTAAAATTATCAGAATCACATTCAGGATATCTATCAACATCAAAATAATAAAACGCCTTAAATGTTTCATATGCCATCGTATTACCTGGGTCTGCAACTACCGTTGTATTAACCCCATTAGTTGAAAACAATTTACCAATAATATTATCTTTTAAAATAATACCTTGTAATTCCATAGCATAAGTAAAAATAAAAGGGGTTAAAATTAATAAAACTAAAGTCATAATAATGTTACTAATCAATTTTCCAAAACCTTTATTCTTGTCTGTGAAAGCATCTGGATCAACTATATAAGTTAAAATTGAAAATGATACTTTAAATAACATAAAAACGCCTAACAAAGTATAAATTCTATTTGAAAATAACGTGAAAACATCTTCACTAAATATTGAAGTTTCTGCTATATTAACCAAAAGATTATATACAGTTGGTATAAACTTATAAACTATAGAGTCTAACCAAAATAATAAAGTTCGAAAAATCGTTTCCAACCAACCCATAAAAAGTCAACTCCCTTTACTTAACTAATAATAATTATAACATAAAAAAAAAAGATTATAAATAGTTTTTTAATCTTTTTTTAATTGTTGTAAAATAATACCCATTCCTACAAAAATACTTATTACACTTATCAAATTTCCTATGAATGGAATTATTGATAAAACACTTATTATACTTATTCCTATTAACCCAATTAAATAAATATTGTTATCTTTCTTTATTATGTTTTTCCACACTAAATACCCTATTAAATATGAAGTAAATAAACTAGATAACCAAATACAAACTATATAGAAAATTAATAACAAGATTGCTAAAGACGTTCCAAAAACTAGAGTTAATAATAAGATAAAAATAATAGGTATTAAAATAACAGATAAAGTCCCAAAACCAAATAAAGAAAAGAAATTTAAAATCGTTAATTTTTCATTTTTATGTTCAATTCGTTTAAATAATTTTGGCGTTATAAATGCAAAGAATAAAAATATTAATAACAAGCTACCATAATTTGTAATAAATTGCCATACCTTTTCTTGAAAAGTAATATCTTTATACATCTTTTCTGTTACATTAAGTTCATTAACATTACCTTTATTTTCTATTACAGCATCCTCATTATAAGATAATACACCATCAATATTTCCATTAACTTTAATATCACTAGATTTAATATCTACATTTCCATTTATATTACCATTTATGGTAACATTCATAGCATATATTTTAACATCTCTTTTAATTGTCCCATCTATAATAACTTCGCTTCCAACAATAACTAAATCACGATCTACAACAACATTACTATCAAACTTTATAACATTACCAATTATAATACCATCATTAGACACATTTCCATTAACATTAATGTTATTACCAATTAAAAATAAATAATCACTTATACCATTAAAATTAATATTATTTCCAATCATAGCATCAATACCGTGAACATTATTTTTAGATTCTATATTATTACCTATAATAATAGAACTACCATCAACATTTTTTTCTTCTTCAATCGTTTCATTTATATTAAAATTAAGACATGAAGCATTAATAATAGGAAACATAAATAAAACTAACATAAAAATTATTTTCTTCATTTTATCACCATTATCATAATATCATTTTATGATAAAAATGTCAAAAAATTATAAATTTTAAAAAAAAATACATAATACTAATGGTGATATTATGGAACTATTAGTATTATGTTTAAAAATTTTTTTTGTAAGAATTTTAGATGTTTCCTTAGGAACATTGAGAACAGTAATTACAGTAAAAGGCAAAATTCTATATGCAAGTATTGTTGGATTTGTAGAAGTTTTTGTATGGTTTATAATTGTAAAAGAAGCATTAAACACTGATGAAACAAGTTTATGGATAGCCATATCTTATTCTTTAGGATTTGCTACAGGAACTTATATAGGTGGAATCTTATCAAAAAAATTTATATCGGGAAATTTAAGCGTTCAAGTAATAACAAATAAAGCCTATCCAAAAATGATAGAACAATTAAGAAAAGAAGGATTTGGAGTTACAGTTATTGATGTAGAAGGAAAAGATAATACACTTGAAAAATACATGCTATTTATTGAAATTAATAATAAAAGTTTTAGTCATTTACATCATATTATAAAACAATGTGATAAAAATGCCTTTATTGTAGTGAATGAAACAAAATATGTTCAAAATGGATTTATTGATATCATAAAAAAATAACCCTGAATTTTTCAGAGTTTTTTTATTGTAACATCATCATTTTTTTAAATTCTTTTTCTATTTTATTAACGTAATTTTATCAAATTAACTACTCTTCGTGAATTTTTTCTATGATATCTTCTATCTTTTTACCATATTCAATAGACTCATCAAACACAAATTCTAATTCAGGTGTATGCCTTATATCAATTCTATCAGCTAATTCTTTTCTTATAAATCCTTTGGCATCATTTAAAGCTTTCATAGTTATTTCTTTTTTGTTATCATCTAATACTGTCACATATATTTTAGCATAACTTAAATCACTACTTAATTTACAATCAGTAACAGTTACAAACTTTATATCACTATCTTTTACTTCATAAGCTAGAATATAACTAATTTCTTTGATTATATTACTAGCAATTCTATCTATTTTTACACTCATCTTTTTATTTCCACCATTTCATACGCTTCAATAATGTCTTTTTCTCTTATATCATTATAGTTTTCAATAGTGATGCCACATTCTAATCCTTTTTTAACTTCTTTAGCTGAATCTTTTTCTCTTTGAATTGAATTTATATTACCATCATATATAACAACGCCATCTCTAATTATTCTTGCTTTTGAATCTCTTTTTATAACACCATCAGTAACATAAGAACCAGCAATAGTACCAACTTTAGAAAATTTAAATATCTTTCTAACTTCAGCAGTTCCTATAACTTTTTCTTCATAAATAGGTTCTAACATCCCTTTCATAGCTGCTTCCATTTCTTCTACTGCTTTATAAATAATATTATATAATCTAATTTCAACACCTTGTTCTTTAGCATAATCTTTTAATTTACTATCTGGTCTTACATTAAAGCCTATTATTATAGCATTAGATGCTTTAGCTAAAACAATATCACTTTCTTTAATAGCTCCAACACTACTTCTTATAACATTTACTTTAACACCTTCAACATCTAATTTTTCTAATGAATTTTTAACAGCTTCACTACTACCGTTAACATCAGCTTTGATAATTACATTTATTTCTTTTTTTCCTTCTTGTATTTTATTAAATAAATCTTCTAAAGTAACTGATTTGCTTGGTGTCATATCTTTTTGTTTTGCCATTTCTTGTCTTTTTAAGCCAATATTTCTAGCTTCTTTTTCAGATTCAAAAGCCATAAATTTATCTCCTGCTTTTGGTACTTCATTAATACCTGTTATTTCAACTGGTTGTGATAATTTAGTTGAAGTTAAGTTTATTCCTTTATCATCTTTTAATGTTCTTATTTTACCATAAGCATGACCTACAACAACTGGATCACCTAGTCTTAAAGTACCATTTTGAACTAAAACTGTTACAATTGGTCCTAAATGTTTATCTAGTCTTGATTCAACAACTGTTCCAACTGCATATCTATTAGGATTTGCTTTATATTCATTCATCTCAGCTACCAATAAAATACTATCTAATAATTCATCAATACCTTGACCTGATTTAGCAGATATTAAATTAACAATTGTATCTCCACCCCAAAACTCAGGCGTTAGGCCATGTTCAGTTAATTGAGTCATTACTCTTTCAACATTTGCTTCTGGTTTATCAATTTTATTAATTGCTACAATAATTGGTACATTAGCTGCTTTAGCATGATCAATTACTTCTTCTGTTTGCGGCATTACACCATCATCTGCTGCAATAATAATTATTATTATATCAGTAATACTAGCACCTCTTGCACGCATTTCTGTAAATGCTGCATGACCTGGGGTATCAATAAATGTAATATAATCATCTTTTACTTTAACTTGATATGCACTAATAGCTTGAGTAATTCCACCTGCTTCACCACTTGCTACATCAGTTTTTCTAATAGCATCTAATAAAGTTGTTTTACCATGGTCAACATGTCCCATAATAGTTACAACCACAGGTCTTTTAACTAAATCTTCTTCTTTATCAATAATTTCATATTCTTCAAAATTAGTAACATCAGCTGTTTCTTCTCTTTTTAATTCTTTATTGTATTCTAGAACTAATATTTCAGCATTTTCAAAACTGATTGCATTATTAATTGTTGCCATTATTCCTAAAGAAAATAATTTTTTTACTAATTCGCTACTATTGACTCCAATAGCGTTAGCAAGTTCTCCAATAGTCATATTTTCCTTATATAAAACTACATTGTCACTAGTTGTATTAGTCATTAATTTAGTCTTATTTTTATACATTTCTTTTTTCTTTTGTTGAAAATCTTTTTTAGATGGCTTAATATCTTGCTTTTTCTTTAATTTTTGTTTTGATACTGAATCATCTATTTTTATATTTTTATTTTCAATAATTTCTTCTACTATTTCATCCATGTCATCATAATTAGCATTGTCTAATATAACAATATCATCTTCACTTAACAAATCATCTTCATTTGTAACATCTATGTTAAGTTCTTCACATTTTTTTAATATTTCAGCAACGCTTTTGTTTACATCATTAGCGTATTCTAATACACTCATCATGATAAACACCTCCTATATTAAATTTTTTAATTGTTCATAAATTTCTTTCTTAACCTCTATTTCTAAGATTCTATCTAAAATTTTACTCTTTTTAGCTTTTTCAAAAACTTCTAAATCTTTTTTTAAATAAGCGCCTCTACCATTTGCTTTTCCAGTTAAATCAACAATAACTTCTTGATTTGGAGTTCTAACAATTCTTATTAATTCTTGCTTAGGTAACTTTTCTTTAGTCACTATACATGAACGCATTGGTATTTTTTTAACTTTCACCTTAATCACCTACTATATTTATGCCCATCTCTTTAGCTTGTTCAGTTGTTTTTATATCTAGTTTATATTTAGTCAAACGTGACGCTAATTTTACATTTAATCCTTTTTTGCCTATAGCTAAAGATAAATTATCTTGATCAACTACAACTAATGCTTCTTGTTTCTTTTCATCTGTTACAAAAATATGTAAATTTTTAGCTGGAGATAAAGCATTTTCTATAAATTTAGCCTTATCATTTGTATATGCTACAATATCAACTTTTTCTGGGCCTAATTCTTTCAATATATTTGCAATTCTCATTCCTTTTTCACCTATACATGAACCGATTGGATCAACATTAGGATTTTCTGAATAAACTGCAATTTTAGATCTAACGCCAGCTTCACGGGCAACGCTATAAACTAAAATAATACCTTCATTTATTTCTGGAATTTCTAATTCAAATAATCTTTTAACAAAACCATAATGATTCCTTGACAATAATATAAGTGGTCCTTTTCCGGTACTTTCAACTTTCGTTACATAAACTTTAATATTAGAACCCATTTTTATTTTTTCGCCAGGAATAATTTCTGATTTAGGTAGTATTCCTTGAGTTCTACCTAAATCAATATAATAATTTCTAACATCTTCCATAGCTACTAGACCAGTTACTAATTCATCTTGTTTATCAGCAAATTGTTCCATTATAATATTTTTTTCAGCTTCTTTTATTTTTTGAATAACTACTTGTTTCGCAGTAGCGGCTGCAACCCTTCCAAAATCTTTAGGAGTTACTTCTTCCTCAATCGTTTCACCAACTTCAATATCAGGAACAATTTTTCTAGCTTCTTCTAAAGTTATATGAATTCTTTTATCAAATATGTAAGGTTTTTCTACTTCAATTGTAGCACCTTCTTCCTCTGATTCTGTATCTTCAACCTCAATCATAATAGGCTCTTTAGCTTCATGTTCTTCATCTAAAACTACGGTTTTAAAAGAATAAACATGAATATCACCGATTTCTCTATCTATAGCAACTCTAACATTTGTCAAAGATTTGTAATTTTTTTTATAAGCAGATGTTAATGCTAGCTCTAAAGCATCATAAATATAATCTTCAGATATTCCCTTTTCTTTAACTAACAAATCCAATGCTTTCTTAAATTCTTTAATGTTCAAATTAATCACATCCTTTCTCTTTTGAACAAATATCCACAATATAACTTTCATCAATAAAATCAATTTTATCTAATATTGGTCCCACTAAGTCATTTACATTAACGCAATCATTAATAGTGATAAAACCTTCTTTATCAATAATTATTCTTAAAAAATTAGTATTATTTTCCTTAACATACTTTACATCATCTAGAATATAACCTAAATCTGTAATTGGTTTTTCAATTAATTTTCTAACTTTACTTTCCATAAGACCTCCAACTTATATTAAAGAGTGGGATTATGTCCCACTCCTTATGCAATAATATTATATCATAAATTTTAGATTTTAAAACATTTTTCTAAAAAAGATTTATTATTTTTTGTTTAAATGATATAATGTATTATGGTGAGATAATGAAAAATACAATTTTAAAAAGACAAATTATAGGTTTATGTGTTGTTGTATCTTATTTTATATATAGCTATTTTCAAACACTTCCATTATCAATATTAGGTATTGATTATTATAAATTAAGCATGACAAATAAAATTATATATCTAATTTGTACTGAATTAATTTATTTATTAATTTTATTCTTTATTTATCATAAAGAATATATTAGAGATTTTAAAGATTATATTAAAAATTTTAAAAATTATATGCTTAAATATATGGAATATTGGGCATTAGCTTTCTCGTTAATGTTAATAAGCAATTATTTTATAGTTAGTTTATTACCAAATTCAGTAGCAACCAATCAAGAGGCAATTAATAATACTTTAACTCAAGCACCTATTTATATGGTTATATCAGCAGTTTTATTTGCACCATTTTTAGAAGAAACTATTTTTAGATTTAGTTTTAGAAGGATTTTTCAAAATGATATATTTTTTATTATTATTTCCGGATTAGTGTTTGGAAGTTTACACGTAGTTGGATCTTTTAAAAGTTTTATAGATCTTATTTATATAATACCTTATTCAATTCCAGGATGTGTTTTTGCTTATACACTAGTTAAATCTAAAAATATATTTATTCCAATGAGTTTACATCTTTTTCATAATGGCATTATGATGTTTGTTCAATTAGTTTTATTATTTATTTAAGGAGTTGTAATGAAAAAATTTATTATTATATTAGTTATCATTATTTTAATATTAGGTTTAGGATTACTATATTCAAGATTTATTGCGACTAGTGGATTAAAAGTTAAAGAGTATAAAGTAGTAAATAATAAAATAACAGATTCTTACCATGGTTTAAAAATAATTCATTTATCTGATATTCATTATAATTCAACTATTAATGAAAAAGAATTAAATAACATTGTGGATAAAGTAAACGAAATAAAACCTGATATAGTCGTTTTGACAGGTGATTTAATTGATGAAAGATTATCTTATGACAAAGATATAATTATCAATTGTTTAAGTAAAATAGAAGCTAAGTTAGGAAAATTTGCCGTAAGTGGTAATCATGATATTCCACTAGATGATTATAATTATATTATTAAAGAAAGTGGTTTTACTAGTTTAGATAATAAATACGAGTTAATATATTCTAAAACAAGTGAACCAATCATAATTTCTGGTATCGGATATGGTGATGAAGATATTGGTATAAAAACAGAACAATATGATAAATATATATCCGAATTAAAAGCAGACGATATCAAGCCAATTTATTCAATATTATTAGTTCATGAACCTGATACTGTGGATAATTTAGATTTAAACAAATATGATTTAGTTTTAGCAGGCCATTCTCATGGTGGGCAAGTAAGAATTCCATTTATTGGAAAATTATATACACCAGAAGGAGCTAAAAAGTATTATGATGAATACTATAAAATAAATAATACAGATTTATATATTTCTAGTGGATTGGGAACATCAATGTACAAATTCAGATTATTTAATAGACCATCTTTTAATTTTTATCGAATAACAAATAAATAGCCTTTAAATTGGCTATTTATTTTATTTGTATTAATTTTTTTACTTTATAAGTAGCAAAATCGCCAATTGGAACACGATAATCACTACCTATTTCTTTTTCTAATGACTCTAAAAATTTTCTAGAATTTGCAGATTTTTTTACCCATTCATTTACTAATTTTAATTGTTCTTTACTTAATTTTTTTGACATTACTATAGCTAAAAATTTAGCAATAACATAATTCAACATACGTTTATTTTGATCATCTATTTTTAATAAATCTTTTTGATATTTATCCATATCACATAAATGCATAAAATCAGTCGTGAAAATGTAGCTTCCCCTATTGATATCTGCTGCAAGAACATTTTTTCTTGTCAATTCGTTAAAATCTTCTATTAAATCATGCATTGAATTAATTAATTCCCCACAACTAAAATCTTCAGGTTCACGATAAATTGGAGAATCTTTCTTCTTTGGATTTGTTACATCATCTAAATATTCCATAACATACCCTGTATATACTCCTTCACTATCTAATAAAATATCTATAGGTTTAATAATTCTTTTTAAATCTAACTCATCTAAAAAATAAGTAGCTTTAGAAAATGTCATTAAATTTTTTTCTTTTCTTAAACTAATATCATATTTCAATATTTTTAATGCTTTATCATTAAATTTAAATACTATTCCATCATGTCCAGCTCCAACTCTAGGCAATGCACTAATGTCTGGTATTACTTCTAAAGTACTTCTTAAAACAACTTGTTTATGTTCTACAAACCTTGCCACAATATTTCCCCCATTTTTGAATTGAAGATATTCTAACATAAAGTTAAGAAAAATGCAAATTAATAATTTTGTTAATTAATAATCCTAATAAAAATGGAATAGTCATTTGACCTACAATCATAACTAAACAATAATAATCTTGAAATATATTTTCAAATATTGTAAATAATTGAAATCCTTCACTTATAAACATTAAATTACCATTAAAATTAGTGTTTATAATATAAGCAAGTAAACAAATGATAAAAACTAATAAAGCATAATATTTTATATCCTTTAATTTTACAGTTACATAATTATATTTAACTATTATTAATCCCAAATATATCATAACAGCATGATAAAATAAACTCTGAATACTTATAAAATGAAATAACGGATATATACCTAATGAAGTTCCAGGTGAAATTAAAAAAGCGATACCAGCAAAAAATCCCCCTGTTGCTAAAAAAACATCACCTATTTTTTTTAGTTTTCCTTTACCAAATCCACTTAAAATTCCAGCATACAATAATATACTGCAATAATATAAAGGTACATATGTATTAACATTATTAATATTTCCTATTATAAAATTAAAAATTATTTTTATTATTTCTAATATCCACACTATAAGAGTCAATATTCTAATAATCCTAGTTATATCTTCTTTTTTATTTATTTTTGTATTCTTAACACTAATAATAATTAAAAATATTATCACTATTATTGATATTAAATGTTTTAAATTATATAATCCACAAGATGGATATATATCTGGTTTAGCAAAAAACATAATTCACTTCCTAAACTATAAATAAATATATATTTTCAAGATATTTTTCTCTAAATAAATTATTACTAATATATTTTCCACCCATATACTTGTAAAATTCATTCGAAGGATTACCTTCTAAACATCCGACAACAAATTTATTTATATTATTTTTTTTCATATCGTTTACAGCAAAATTAAATAATAATTTACCATATCCTTTTTTATGATATTCTTTAAGAACATATAAAGAATAAATTTCACCAGCGTTTTCGTATTTATCACTGACATAATCATAATAAATCCAACCAATAATTTTATTATTTAATTTTAAAACATAATAGTTATCGTTATTATCTATCTTATTTATAATATTTTTAGCAGAATAATCTTCATTTAAATATAAATTTTCTAAAAATTCATTGTCAACAATTCCTTTATAAGTTGTATTCCAAACAACTGCTATATTATGAGCAAGTTCTTTAGCATCTTCTTTTTTTATTTTTTCTATTATCATAAATATCAATCCTCATTAAAAATTATAATTATTTAAGATATAGCAAGCACACACATTCAACGTGTGTCATCTGATTATAACTGCAATGTATAGTTAATGTCGTATGCCTTTTTATAATATATTAACTATGCTACAACAAACTATGTTCTCTGTATGTTAGTGACAAGTCTTTTCAGTGTAATTATATCACATTACCTTTCTAATTCCAATCTAACTCGAATATTTTCTATTGTTTTTCTTACTCTACTTCCATTTTTATCTTTTTCAAAAATATTAAATCTTTGATTACTTATAACATCTAGTATTGTAATATAATTATCTGTATTGTTCAAATTATTATTTTTCTTAATCATTTCTTTTGTAATATCTTTTTTAGGTGTAAAATTGAATGATTTTTTGCATATAAATCTTATTAAATAAGAATCTTTTTCATCTTTCTCATTATATCCACCAATAATTACATAATCTATTAGTGCATCAAATATTTGTTCATCAAACTTCTCTATATTAAAAATTTTATCACTATTTAACATTTCTTTAAGTTTAATAATTCCTCTCTCAATTTCATCATCATCTTCTTTTACTAATTGTAGTTGTTCTATTTCTTTATCCATTTTCTCTATTTTATTCAATAATGTTGCTTTTTTGCTTTTAAATATTTCAGAATCAATAGTACCATCTACCATTAAATCTACCAATTTTGAAATTTTGTTTTCATATTCTATTTTATCTTCTTTTAATTTATCTAATTTTTCTTTAGTTGTTCCATTTCTCATTGAATTTTTAACAATGTTAGAAATATTATCAATTATGTTATTTCTATTATTTGCTAATAACTGATAAATATCAATAAAAGCATTTTCTATTATTTCTTCTTTTACAATTTTTCCATCAGGACAATTATACTTTCCATTTTTTGAAGACTCAATACATTGCCAAGCAGCAACTTTTTTAGATTGATTTACAAACATTGTCCTTCTGCCCAATGTTTCGCCACAAAATCCACAGCGAAGTCTCGAACTCATTGTATATTTACCTCCAACATTTCCCAATCTTCTTCCTGTTGCTCTTGCTCCACACTTTGCTTTTAAAATTTCTTGAACTTTATCAAAATCTTCAACTGAAATAATTGCTTCGTGATGATTTGATATATAATATTTATCTTCTTCTCCATAATTAACTAATCTCCTGTGAGATATTGGATCTTGAGTAAAGGTTTTTCCTTGAAGTACATCTCCTTTGTATTTTTCATTTGTTAATATTCCTCTTACCGTTGTTGCTCCCCATACATCTTTTCCTTTTGGACTTTTTATTCCCATTTTAGTTAATTGTTTTGCAATATAATCAGCACCCCTACCATCTAAATACATTCTAAACATCATTTTAACAATATCTGCTTCATTTTCTTTAATTATCATTTTATTATTATCTGAATCATATACATAGCCGTAACAATTATTAAATCCTATTAATTCTCCACGTTCTTTTTTCATTTTCAACCCTAGTTTAACGTGAGATGAAATAGTTTCGCTTTCTTGTTGGGCTACAGAACTTAATATTGTTAATAATAATTCTCCTGACATTTCCAATGTATTAATATTTTCTTCTTCAAAAAAAACTGCAACATTATTTTCTTTTAGTTTTCTCACATATTTCAAAGTATCTACAGTATTTCTCGCAAATCTGGATATAGATTTAGTAATAATCATATCAAATTTACCATTTATTCCATCGTGAATCATTTTCATAAAATCGTTTCTTTTATAATCCAAAGTTCCTGAAATTGCTTCATCTGCATACATATCGATATATTGCCATTCATCATTTGAAGATATTTTTTCTTTATAATATTTTTTTTGAGACTCATAACTATTTAGTTGTTCTTCATTTCCAGTACTAACTCTTGCATAAGCAGTAACCCTTAATCTTTCAGTTATTAATAAACCAGTATTTCTATCTACTCTACCATCTTTCTTTTTAATTATTTTTATATCCATAAACATTTCCTTTCTTGTTCGAACAATGCCATTTTATAAGAATAATCAATTAATTACAATTGTGCGATTTATTTAATTGCACAATTGACTTTTTATAAGTTATCTCATCAATTATTTTCTTATTTTTTACAAGATTTAGAATTCGTAACTGTTCAAGATAATCAACAAAATCTTTATTAAATGAAGAAGTTTTATTAACAATTATTTTTTTTATCATTTTATATCAAAAGTATCCTTTAATGATTTATTGACTAAGTTGATTTCTTCTTCATTCAAACTACATAAAAATGATATTAATCTTGTTTTATCTAAAACTCTTACTTGTTCCAATAGAATAAGTGAATCGTGTGTTATTTTTTCATTTGATTTTATTTCTATATGTGTAGGTAGATAATTTTTCTTTTTTGATTTACTTGTTAAAGGAGCAATTAATACAGTTGGGCTATATTTATTACCTAAGTTATTTTGAACAACCACCACTGGTCTTGTACCGTTTTGTTCACTTCCTATAATAGGATCTAAATTAGCATAATAAATATCTCCTTTTTTTATTACCCTATCTTCGTTCATTTTTATTAATCTCAACTTTATAAATAGTATGTGGTGTTTCATTATTAATTAGATTTCTAATATCTAAATTGTTATTTTTTCTTAAATAGTTATCTACTAGCCCTTTAACATCTGCTTTTGCTCTTTCCATACTTGTTTGCGTATGATCCATTGTTATAATATATTCTAATTTTACAGTTACTCTGTATCTTTTACTTTTCTTCATATTAAAAATTTTTCCTCCTTATATGTAAAAGCACGAGATAGTAAAATCTCGTGCTAAATTTATTTTTATTGTTTAAGTAACTGATATTTTTCCTCGAACCCCTCAGTCTTTGGGAAATCATCAAACGATTAAATTGCTAATTTAATCTCACAGGAATTCCACCTCCCCGAGGATCTCTCCGGGCTGCCCCCATTGCTTTAGGCTGTGGCTAGACAGGAGTATCTTTAATACTACTATTAATCTTCGCATATTAGTTGCTAACTAATTTTATAACCAAACAATTATCGTCAAGCGTATTTGTTAAAGTGCTTATAATAGTAGGAACGTATTTGATGAATGTATATACAATTGTCAAAGATCTCCTGTTTCCAACAAAAAAGGAAACAGTGAAAGGATGATTTATTACCCTCTCAACTGTTTCCTCACTAAAACGTAAAATTTGTAGTCTAATTTGTTAATTTTTTAAAATTTCTTTTAATTTTTTGATTGCAATATCTAAACTGAACTTTACTGCTCTATGTGTACAATGTTCTTCTTTTGCGATTTCTTTCAGTGTTTTTTCATCAAAATAGTACTTTTTTATTCTTCTTTTTTGTATTTCAGGAAGTAAATTAATTGCAATCATTAAATTTTCATAAGACGATTTTCTTATAACAGAATCCTCAACACTTAAAGGTTTGTTCATTATTCTTGTATTTAATTTATTGTCAGTTAGTTCCGAATGTTCTATATGCCTATCATATTCATTAAGTTCTTTTAAATCATCTAGTTCAAATCTATCCATTGCTTCATATATTTCTTTGCTAACTTGCACTTCATTATTTTTATTATTAATATCTTTAAATATTATAAAGTAAGTATTATTAATTACTTTTAACATATAAGGATTATCATTACTTTTCCTTCTTTTTGGTCTATTAACCATTCCATTTTCCTCCAATCAATTCGTTTTTTTTGAATTGATTGAAGGTGGAGATCTACATCTTATAATTATTTTTTTATAACAAAAAAAACCGATTATAAAACTCGATGGTCGAGCCTTATAATCGGCGTCAATAAGAACTTCAAAATATGAATTTAATGCTTTTTGAGAGCATAAAATAGAATAGAAATTTTGTTTATAATAATAATCTTGAAATTTTCTAAACTTAATATAATACACTCTCATAATGGCAGTACTCCCCCGAGCAATGCCTCATATAAGAGTTAACGAGTATTTTTTCATTTGTACAATTCGTTTTTTTATTATCTCTTATATAATTAACCAGTAATATTATTATCCAATAATAAAAAAGTACTGCCTAATCATTTTTATTATTTTCTATTCTTTTAAATTTATATACCCCTTTTCTCACAATATCACAGATTTGTGGCATTGCTAAAAAACAATAAAATAATCACTAAAAATTATTTAGTTGCTATAATACCATATTTTTCCTAAAAAAGTTGTCGAAATATGCCGAAAGTATGTTATTTTTGCCTAAACGTTTTTTTTTTTGTCTAAAAGCATAAAAAAAGATGTTATATTTCAATATAAACACCTTTCTATAAACTATTTTAGTTAATTATTATTCAATTCCTAATGCTTTATAAACTGCATCTTCTGGATTGTTATAAAATGATATATTAAATTTGGAAAATAAATCGCTTGGTACATTTGATATATCACTTGCTGAAGACATAGGAAGCAATATTTTCTTTGCTCCAGAATCAAAACATACTTGGAGAGTATTTGCTAATTCTTCCACTTTACTTATTGTTCCACCAATGCTCATACTTCCTAGTATAACTAAACTGCCCTGCATTGGCTTTTTTAAGGCACTACTACACATTGCAACAAAAGATGCAAGAGAAATATCTTTTGAAGCACCTACTCCTTGTAAATCTTCTATATGTAATAAATAATCTACATTATCAACTTGAATACTTGCACTTATACTTTTTTTATTTGCTTTGAAATAATTAAATGCTGTATTCAATGCTTCTTTTGTTTCTCTATCAGTTCCTATACCAGATGTTGCAAATTTTCCGTGTCCACTTGGTGATTCAACTTCTATTTTAAATGTTCCTATCATTCCAGAATTACCCCTACCTATAAAATAAGTATGTCCTGCTTTTAACATTCCCTCTGGAATAAGTTTTCCTCCCCCACTCTCTGGTACAGAAATAAACTTTTCTTCCATAGTATCTAAATCAATATAAGAAAAATGCACATCATAGAATTCCATACCACCAATTTTCTTTAATTGTTCCTTAACACGTCTTCTTCCAACTAAAGCATAAGAAAGTATTTCTTCAAGTTCTTCTTTACTATATTCCCCATCTGGGTATAATAATTTTACAAAACCAGATACTGTCTTTCTTACTGCGATAACATCTCTTTGATTTAGATTATTACCTAATTTAAAGTATTTATCAAAAGAATCAGAAAATGTTCTTTTTCTCATTTCTCTAAAATATTCTGATAAGTAATCAGTAATAAATCCATATTCATCTGTTATTAATTCTGGTCGCATTTTAGGTATTTCCCATCCAGGTAAATAATAATGCATTCTATCAAAAAATGCTGAATCGTTTGCCATTTCTTTTGGAAAAGGCTCAAACAAATGAGAAGTTTTTAATAATACTTCAACACTTTGATTAATATTTCCAACAAACACCATTGAGGCATTAGCATTCTTTTCTTCTTTACCTCTTGCAAATGAGCCAGAAGCCATATAATCTTTCATTATTTGAATTCCGTCTTTGTCTTTGAAAGTTATTCCGGCAACCTCATCAAATGCCACACAATCCCACATACCAACTAAACCTATTTTCTTTTGTCCCATATTATAGAACAAGTTGGCAACTGTAGTTTGTCCACCAGATACTAATATGCTATTAGGAGATATTTCTTTATATATGTGTGATTTTCCTGTTCCTCTTGGACCTAATTCACACAAATTATAATTATTTTCTACTAAAGGTACTGCTCTTTCTATGAAATGCCATTTTTGTATTTCAGTTAAATGTGATGGCTCTATTCCCATTGAACGGATTAAAACATCTATCCATTCTTGCTTTGTAAAGTGCTTTCTTCCCTCAAATAGTTGATTTAAGTCCATATTTGGAAGTTGTATAGGATCAAGCCCTGCTACTACAAAAGGCATTCTATGTTTATCTTGGTCATCAAAACTATAACTTACTTTTATAATACACCATATACCACCAACTAAAAGTTTTTCATATTTACTAACAATTCCACTATCAATTAAAGCATCTTTTATTCCTAAATTAGAAAACTCTGCCTGATATATATCTAATTTCTCATTTAATTTAACTGTTACCTTATCAATGATTGTGTATATTCCTTTTTCTTTTATTTTTGATTTAATTTTTTCGGCTTCATCTGGTCTAACAAAGTTATCTGCTAATATCTTTTTTACTGTTTCTACTCCATCTGCAATAGCATTTTCATCATTAGTTGCACAATACATTCCAAGTAAATATTCAAGTACATAAACAGGAACATTAGCCCCCTCTTTTATTTTCTTTGTTAAATCTTTTCTTACAACTTTACCTGCAAAGTATTTATTTAACTTTTCATTTAATTCTTCCACTATTACACCTCCTAGAAATCAAAATTATTTACAATAGCAATATCAATATAGAATTTTATACGAGTAGATTCTATTCCCGTTTCTTCATCAATAATTACTAAATAATAAGGTTTATTTCTATCATAAGTAATATTTTTAAACACAAACTTTTCTCTAAAGAATCTATCTTTAACTTCAGTATTTTCATAATTTGCAATAATTGTACATTCATCAGATATTCTATTTCCATCTTCATCTTCAAAATGTAATAAGTATCTACAAGGTTTATTATTATCATCAACATTACTATCTTGTAAAAATTCTAGATAAGTAATAGCATTTGTTATTTTTGTTGATAACCCACTGTAGGTAATTCCGACTTTTTTACTTTGTTCTGTTGTTCTTGTTGATTTAAAATCAATAACAGGTATTATTATTTCCTGAGGAAGTATTCCACCGTGAACATAATTTATGCCACTACCTTGTCTTGCAAATATAATATTTCCTTTAGGAATATTTACATAGCCACTATCTTTTCTAAACACATAATCTAAATTTATTGATAAAATACCTTCTTCATTAGATAGACTATCTGAATATGAATATCTTGTTTTTTGTTTTGTAGCATTTACTATCTTACTTGTTTTTTCATAACTTTCTATCTTACCTCTTTTATAGAAGAATCCGTGATCAGCAGTTATAAAAGCATTTATTCCACTAAATGTCGTATGCAAATCTCTAACTAATTTTTCTAATTCATTTATTGCTTTATCACAGGCAGTAAATATAGTATTTTCATTATGTTCTCCTACATTATCTATTGTATCGTGATAAATATATACCACTTTTTTACCAGAAAATAGTTTTTTCCATTCTAGTTTTGTCATTTCATATAAATCATCATATTTCACTGCAATAGAATCTATATTTTCTTTTTGAAGTAATAATTCTCTATCTTTTAAACTCGAAGAAACTTGTCCATCTACTAAAATGTCATCACTATCTTTTACTCTTGACAATTCTTTATTAGGTAATAATGAAGCCATTCCTAATTTTGTATATGACGGAACAATTCCTTGCATATATCCAATATCTGATTTACTTGCAAAGTTTTTCAATTTGCTATTAAGTTCTTTTGCACATTCATATCTAAATGCATCAGATATAATAACAATTATTCTATCTTTTTTATCATTAAATGGCTTAATATAATTTTTATAAAAATCTTTCTGCAAAGTCATACGATTAGAATCATATTTTGGCATATTCTCTATCATATCACTCCATTTAATTGATAATTCGCTCATAAAATCATTTACATATATATTTTCAATTTTATTTTTTAAATTAATGAATATATCTTTATCTTCAATACTATCATAATAAAAATATATTTTTCTGTATAAAGTATCTACTTCATAGAAATTATCAGTATAATCTTTTGCAAATCTATCAATATCAACTATTTTTATTGCATTTTCAATACTATTTATTTTTTCAAAAAATGCTATTGAATTTTTTAACAAGTTATATTCATTTTCTAATTTTTCATACCAGTATTTATTTTCTCTTATATCTATATAATGTTTATATACTTCATATTCACCAATACTATTGAATAATTTATCTACTATATACTTGATTATATTTTTATCAATACTTATAAAAGCATCACTCAAACAATAATCTTCAATATCCATTCCATTAAGTAAGTCAGTGATTCCAAATTCTGTTTCTATATCCATTGATAGTTTTTCAAAATATTTTCTTGTAGTCTTATCTCTCATCAAATTATTTATAAATACATAAACGTTAGTTGTTTTTTTAGTTAGCAAATATTTACTATATCTACTTGCTTTTTTAATATCTTTTAAACTTGTAGCAAAATATGTAAATACTAAAGATTTATATACATCAAGTAAATCGTCATAAGAATTTGCATTAGAGCCAAAAGTATCATTAAATAAACTTAATATAAATTCTTCATTACCAAACTTGAATAATTCTTCATATTTCTTTTCATCTTCAAAATAATATCTAATTATTTCTTTTAATATATCATCTTCATTTATTGATTTTATATTAAGCATAATTGCAGTAATAATCAAATCAATATTATCATTGTTTTTTTCTTCAATATCAAAATTTTTAAATTCTGCTTCTCTTTTTTTATTGCCAAAGAACTTGGCGTATTTATTTATGATTTTTCTACAATCTTCTGTTAATCCCAAGTTCTTTAATCTCATAGTTGTTGAATCTGGATTAAATAATAAATCACTATTAGAAGTTTCTAAATCCAATAAATCATTATCTATACCCTTTTTTCTTTCAAAAGGAAGATAGATAATAATATTTTTATTAAGTTCTTCTTTTTCTATATGATATCTAATCCAAAAACTATTATTATCGTACTTAATAATTTCTGTATCTTCTAATTCAAGTTCATTTATGAAATCTTCATATTCTTGTTTAGAATCATACCAAAATATTATTTTTCTTGTTCTTTTTCTTTCAGTATCTCTAGAAAAAGCACCTTTTAAAGTATCTTTTAATAATTCTAATACTTCGTCAAACATATTCTATCCTCCTATTTTATTTTAGCAAGTATATCTTTAAACTTATCGTAATTTACTTTTACTCCATCATCTAAATCAATACTTATTCTTTGATTTGCAATATGTGCTATTTTTTCATCATATTCTTTTATTTCCTGTAATTTAGCATTTAAATCTGCTTGTCTTTTTTGTGCTTCTTTTTTATCTGACATAGATAATTCTGATGTAAGTTTATCATTTACATCTACTAATAATTTTTCATAAGTCGTCTGCATTCTGTGTAAGTAGTCAAGTCTTACTTTTGGTATTAAGTTTTCATTATACCTATGCATATATACAAGTGCTTTAAATCCATTCTTTTTACCACTATCAAATAGCCAATATATTGGTCGTTTCTGATATGTTTTTACGTGGTCAGCAAAGAAATCATTTGCAAAGTATCTCCTAATAGTATCTTCACTTGTTTCTGTTCCTTTTTTACCTAATGTTTCAGCAATAAAATCTAAATTTTCATTTAATGTTTTTTCTCCATAAACAACACTTATAAATGTTTTAAATCTTTCAACTATATCATCACTAAAATACGCTTCATCAGTTATAGGAATAACATTATCGTTATCAACTTCAAATGATAAATCTATTTCTTGTCCATTATCATTTAATACTTTATAATTTGCTAAACTAACACCTGCCCAACCACCGTCAGTTTTCTTACATTTTTTATATATTTCATCAAAATCTCCACCTGCATATATTAATCCCTCTTTATCAAGTGAGTATCTTCCAAACATACAACCAACTGCATAACTGATTAAAGATTTTATTTCTCTTTTTTTATCTGCTTTTCTAATAGTTATATCTTTGTCATCTACTTCTGGTGTTAATTCATCTTTTAATCCATAAATGTCTATAAATATTTCGTTAAGTTTTTCTTCATTTTCTTTTAATTTATTAAATTGCTTTTCTGTATATTCTTCCCATCTTCTAAAAGAATCATATATTTTTGATTTCATAGGAATCTCATCAGCAATAAAACAATCTTCACCAAAATTATTTTTTACTATTTTTAAATGTGTTGGTGCTACTTTAATATTAGTATCGTGCATTCCTGGCATAGAATCTATAAATTCTAATAAAGGATGTTTTTTAAAATCCCAACTTGTTTCAAAAGAATCCCATTCCAATTTAGATATTTTAATATTACTTTTAACAATATCTTCTATTTCTTTAGTATTGTTCTTTGAAATAGGAATAGGAATATTAGCAATTACCCCAGAACTCATATTTAATGTAGGATTTAATACATCAACTATTTTTCTGACAACAACACTATTTAATAAACCTGCCAAATAATAATAATACTTATCATTACAAAACAAAGAATGTGCTGCAACGTCAAATATCATACCTTGTGGATAACATCTGACACCAAAATTAGATGAACTAATTAAATTCCAGGATATACATTTATAAAAATAATTTACTTCTCCTCTTGCTACATTTGGATTTTTATCTTTTATATATTCTTTTATGTCATATCCATCATTCCACCAATTTACAACACATAATTCATTACCATACCATTTTCTAAATTCACCACCATTATTATATGGGAACCATCTTTTTTTACTAATTTTTGCTTCTTCCTTATCTTTAGAGAATCTTTTTATATTATTCTTTGATACTTCATACCAATTTCTAACAAATTTATTATTGTTTGTTGTTGATAATCCTTGTCTTGGTGATCCTATATCACTTAATTTTTTAAAATCTTTAAATATTTTAAACATATTATCTGATATCCAATATGCTATTTGATAACCTGAAATATTTTCAAATTTTTTGCAAGATATTCTAAATGTATAATCTAATCTAGTTTTATTTATTGCATTTAAAAACATTTCTTTTTGCTTTTCCATCCCCCCTTTAAAATTAGTTAATCTAAAAAATACCCCATCACTATTATCGTTATGGTTATTTAATACAAAAGTACAAATAGGAACAGTAGCCTCATCAAACGATGAATATTCAAATTGTATTAAAGAATTTATATTTAAATTATCTATAATATTTTTGCGCAATTTTTCATAAGAAGATATAAACATCCAAACAAATGGTGTCATCATTCCCAAATAACTCGAGTTATTTCCTAAAAGAGAATTTTTTATAATAAAACTTGAAAACAGATCAGTTTTTACATCGTTATATTTTTTTGAAATATATGCTTTTAAATTTTCTCCCATAACATTGCGATTCATATATGGTGGATTAGTAACCACAATATCATATTTTTGCGCTAAAATTTTTGCAATTATAATAATAGGAATTAGTTTTTCTTTTAATTCAATTCCAAATATTGTCTCATCATTATTTATATATTCTTCTAAATCTGAATAATCATAATTTTCTAAAATTAAAAGCGAACCTATTTCCTTTGCATTTCTAAAATTATCAATTAAATACTTTGCTTGTTCTTTTATATTATTAGTAGTGATATTATCAATAGAAATTTCTGAAATAGTATTGGACTCTTGAATACTCATTATATTTAAATTTTTTACTATTTCTTTATTAAATATATTCTTGTCGTATTCTCTTGCTTTTAATAGAACAGACAATATAGATAATTGACCTGCTCTATCATCTATATCTAATCCATATAAATTGTTTTTTAATATTAATTCAGGAATATCATTTTTATTAAATCCTGATTCCAAATAAATTTGATAAAACACTTCAAAAGCATATACAAGTATATGACCACTTCCACAGCAAGGATCTATAAATGTTATTTCTGTTGGATTTAATTTATCTTCTTTATTTTCTATATTATCTTTAATAAAATATTTCCAATTACTTGTTATAGAAGATGAAGGATATAAGTTATTACTTGGATATAAATTGTCTGATGGATATAAAGCGCCATCTCCATTATGTTCTATCCAATACCTCCCTAATGAATTCTCAACCATATATTTTACAATCCAATCTGGAGTAAATAACTGAGTAGCATAAGGTATTTCGTTTTTCTTATATGCTTTCTTTGCAGAAATAACTCTATCTTTTTCAGTTTGATTATAATATTGATATAACCATCCTATAATTTCTACTTGATTATAATTCTCTTCGGGTACTTCATTTATTACTTTTGTAATAAACCCTGTATCGTTTAACAAATTGTCTGGTATAAGAATATCTATATAATCTGTTATTCCATCAAATACTTGTGGTATTGCTCTACCTAATTTTTTACAAACTAAAAGCAATACATATTTAAACTTTTCATTGTCATCTTTTAATTCTACATATTTTTCTTTCTTAAAATCTATATCTAAATCTGGGTTTATTAAATTAGTAAACTTTAATATTTCTGGATCTGGAGTATTATCTTTTGAAGATAATACTCTAATTCCAAGTGAGTGATTGTCTTTTGTTAAAGGAAGATAATCATTAATTTCCATATAACGAATAGCAATAATTCTATTAAACCAAGTATATGCCGCTTCCTCTATTACTTGTTCTAAAGATAATTCTTTAATTCTCTTTATTAACAATTCACGCTTTTGATATTCTTCATTTGTTAAACTTAATGAGTGTTTTTCATTAGATAAAACATAAATCTCACCTTTTTGTTCACTATTAAATTCTTCATCAACATAAAATGTTTTAATTTTATTTCTAACTTTATCCATCAAATTCTTTCTTGATTCAATAGCAAACTTTTTTAATATCACTTTATCCATTATTATCCTCCTCATTCATCATCATCTTATAATGTTCAATATGTCCAAGTTTGTTAAAAATTTCTTTAAATACTTTTTTATATTTTTGAACCATATCATCATCAAAAACAATATTAAATTCTTCATTAATATAATGTGAGTTATCGTTTATACAAGATATAAGTGATTTACACACAATCTTATCTGTACCCTCAAAACTATCTATCGCTTTTTCATAATCTTTACTTCCAATAATATTAAAATAATATTCAAGGATTCTTCTCATTGTATTACAACAAGTATTTTTATTTATATTTTCATCTTTAAGTTCTTCCCATAGTAATTGGTATGTTGTTTCTATCGGATTTTTTTCATATTCTTTAATTGAAGATACTTCATTCTTCTTTGAAAGAACAAAGTATTTCTCTTTCGTTTCTTTTTTATTATCACGGCTTCCCCTATATACAATCTCTTTATAAAAATACACATTATGCGTTAATATAAAAATCTGTTTTATTCCATTTTCACTTTCAAAACACTCTGATATAAGTTTTTTTACAAGTGTGCTAACAATAAATAAAGAATTGCTATCAAGGCTTGAAATTGGATCATCTATAACGAGTATTTTATCTCTCGTAATTCCAGAAGATTCATTACTTCCACTAATCAAATGATAGAAGTAAAGAAATGATATAAATCTATATTCTCCCTCACTTAATGTTTTTCCTACATCCGTACCATCTGGTCTAACAATTTTATATGTACCTTGTATATTTCCCTCAGAGAGTTTAAAACCATCAAAACCAAATGATTTTAAAATTTTATTTATTTCAATAAGTGATTCTGTTATACCTGTAATTTTCTTCTCATTTTCTTTTATAATATTTTTTTCTTCAAGTATTTTTCTGTTATTTTCATTTAATTTTGTTTTCATAGGATTTAATGCTTTATCACAGTTTTCTGTTTTTACTTTAAATACACTAATCTCTGTTTCTAACTGCGAAACAATGTAATTCCATAAATCTTCTACAAACTTATTTTTTTCATCATTAATATTTGATAATTTTTTATTGTTCTCTCTAATATTCATATTTAGATTAATTATTTTTTCATTTATTTTAGATACTATTTCTTCGGTAAAATTCAACTTTAAAACATTACTTGGAGCATTTATTTTCAACTCAATATTCTTCTTATTAATATTTGTTAAACTCTCCAATTTTTCATAGTATAATTTCATATCAAAATCATCTTTGAAGTAACTATTACTAATATTTGCCACTTTATCTAATAATTTATCAGAAACTTCATTATATTGTGATTGTAATTCTACCAAATTATTGCATTTTTCTTCATATTCTTTATTAAAATATTCTGCTAAATGAGTAATGCTTTCGTTTAATTTTTGTTGGCAAAACGGACATCTATTGTCGGATTTTTCAAGATAATTTAATCCTTGTTTTACCCAATCACTATTATTCAACTTGTTTATTAATTCAGAAACTGTTGTTTCGTCACTTCCTTTAATAACTTCTTGGAAAATATTATTTTTTTCTATTGTATATAACTCATCAGCATTTACATTTTCTATTTCAGATTTTATTTGTAATTCATTATCATATAATAATTTATAATTATTTACCAAATCACTATATTGTTTTAATTTTGTTTTATCAAGAGTTACATTTAAACACTTTAATTTAAACTTATCTTTACTTGTGCCATACCCTATAAGTGATTTAGAAAATTCATTAAATAATTTTATTTTTATTTTCCAACATTCCTCTTTTAATTCATCATCATATTGTTTCTTTTCAGATTCTTTTTTTGTTATGTTTTTTTCTAATCCTTGATTTTCCTTTAATAAACCATCGATTGTATTTTTAGATTTGCTTATTATTTCTAAGGCTTCACCTGAATCTTTTCCCAATGTAAATATTCCTTTTAGTTTTGAAGAATCACTAAAAAGTTCATCAACGAATTTTTTATTATATACTACCATTTCAGATTTATCGTTTTCATTTTTTTCT
>DVJX01000057.1 GCA_018716405.1 Candidatus Faecisoma merdavium
AAAAAATTAATAATAATTTATTTTTATATAAAGATATGAAAATAAATACATATGAAACTTTTCAGAAATTTGATATTTCCAAAATAGATAATACAAATATTGATAAATTTTTAAATATTAAAAATGTAGAAACGAAAAAAATTATTGTATATGACAGATTATTTAAAGAAGAAATAATATATGATAGTTCGCATGAAGCGGCTAAAGCATTAGAAACATCAAATGCCAATTTGTTAAAACATTTATATAACAAAAAATATTTAAAAAATAGATGGTTTATAGAAAGAGCAGAATGGAAAACGAATACATAAAATAGATAAAGGACAAAAATATTGCTATTTATATTACGGAAATTGTAAAACTTTTGTAGATTATCAAATAAAAACAATACTAACTAAAGAACAATACGAAAGGAATTGTTATAAAGTGGAGGAATAAAATATGGGGGAAAATGAAACAAAAATTAAAGAAACAATAAAAACCGAAAATGGAAAGTTACAATACTGTTTACAAATTACACAAGGCGAAGCAAAAATGCAAGTTTATATCAGAAATGGAAACATCTATTTTGAAAGTTGTAGTTATGGTTTTAATTCTTATCCAGTTTTTGACTTTAATAATGAGACACATGAACTGGCGAAAAGAGTTTTTGTTAATTCTCTAAAAACTGATGTACAAAATAAATTAATGGAATTGAAACAATTAGAAGTAATTTTAGATCAAATAGGTTTAAAAGATATTATTACAGATGATATAAAAAAAGGCGGATTTTTATTAACAATTAAAAATAAATTATTAGGAGAATAGTATGGATGAAGAAAAGATAAGTAAAATTTTATTAATATTTGGAATTTTAACAATAGCATTATTTTTAATAATTGAAAGTTTTAAAATCTCAATTACTTTTGGAATTTTTGTGATAGGAGTTATTTGTTTTTGGTTAGGAATAATTTTATTAGATTAGGAGGAATTATATGGGTTTATATGATGAGGTAGTAGAATTATTTAATATTAGTGAAAAAGCTTTTAATATATTTTTTAAAATAAAGCAAAGGATAATAAGAGATAATGCGACTGACATATTAATTGTTTATAGAAATAAAAGAACTCTTAAAGAAAGTCTGATTGAACTTAAGAGCAGAGGATGGAGTGTTGATTTAGAAAAACAATATTCAATTAATGCGAAATATGAAAAAGTCGTACACAAAACAATAAGTGAATGTGAAAAACTAGATGGATATAGTTTTAAGACTGTGTTCTTTTTATAAATGATTAAGAAAGGAATAAAATTATGGATTTAGATAATGAAGAATTAGAAGCTACAAGAAGTTTAGAATTAAATAGTATTGAAGAAGCTATAAAAAGGTGTAAAGAATTAATAAAACCAAAACACATTAATTGGATAGGTGGAACTAATCAAAATGCAATTAAACTAGTTTTAAGTAATTTAGAAATATTATCAAATTTACAGTATTCAGCAAATAGAGAAATAACGGAATCAAAAAAACAAAATAGAGAATTAATGGACGAATACCATCAAAAAGTACAAGAAGTAATTGATTTAGAACAAGATATAAAAATACTGCAAGATGATTTTGAAGATAAAAGACTTGTTTATATTGATACACCAGAATTTCAGGATAGTTATATACCAAAACAAAAAATAAAAGATAAGATATACGAAATAAAAGTGGATAAAGACAGTAAGTATTACTATATGTTTTTGGTAGGTGGAGATATAGAAAATACTATAAATATTTTAGAAGAATTATTGAAGGAATAAGGATGGACAAAATTGAAAAATTAAGAACATATACTGAAAATGAAATAGAAAACATGAATAATACTGAATTAAGAAATAAATTTAAAGAATTACAAGAGATTGCTGAAAAAGATAACAAACTTATTTTAGCTTTAGATAAAATGAAAAAAAGATATAAGCTAGCTTTATTTATAGTAATAAGAAATTCAAAAGTAATGCCTATTGGAAGAAAATTAGGAAAGTCTCAAAAAGAAATAAATAAAAAGTCTTATGAAACATTGTGTGAAGTAATAACGATGATTGATTTTAATAGAGCTGAAAAAGAATATGAACAAGGAAAAAATGGATAACCAAAGATGAGTTACAAATAACTAAATTTAGAGGATATAAAATAATAAAAAAGGAGAATTAAATGAAAATTCCAAAAAACTTAAAAAAGGGAAATAAACAATATAAATTAATAAAGATTTATCCTAATTTTGCTTTATATGAAAACATAAAAACAAAAACTAAAGAAACTTTTTCAAAATACGATTTAGGATTAATTGAAGAAGCGGAGACACCAAGAAACATTTCACCAGAAAAAGTGACATATTTGTAAAGGAGAAATACATATGAATAGAAATGATTTAAAAGTATATAAATATAATCAAAAATGGATTGAAGGAAGACTAGAATATATTAAAGAATATAAAGAAAGAATATCATCTATTTCTATAAGCTTATCAGGAATTAAAATTGAAAAAAAAGTACAAGACACTATGGCAGAAAATCTGGCAATATTATTAGATAATATAAATGAACTACTTGATAGAATAAATGCAGAAGCACAAAAACAAAAAGAAATATTAAATCAATTAGAAAAAGTTAAACAACCATACAGAGTTATATTAGAGAAGGTTTATATTCAAGGAAAAACACTTGTAACTGTAGCAAGTGAATTAAATTATAGTTATGAAGATATATGTAGAAAAAATGGAAAAGCTTTAGATTTATTTGACAGTTTAGAAATAAATCAATAAAAATCATTTTATATCATATATAAAATATGTTTTAATTAAAATAGATAAATAAATATAAAAGGTTTTGTTATTTTTCTTACTATCAAATAGAGCTGAGGTTAACCAGCTCTATTTTTATTTATATTATAAAAGGAGCGGATAATATGAAAAAGTTAAAGTTTTTAATAGATATATCAGACAAATATACTGGAGAAGAATATAAAGCAGGAGATATTAAAGAATTTAAAAATGAAAGGGCAGAAGAAATATTAAATGCTAAAAGACGCGATGGAAGTAGATATGCTGAACTTGTTATAGAAGAAGTAGAAACAGCAGTTAAAAAAGAAGATAAAGAAAATACATCTAAAAAAGTAAAGAAGAAATAATATGACGTATAGAGATAATCCTGAAATAGCGAAAAAATACAAAAGTAAAAGATGGCAACGATTAAGACATCAGAAACTTATATTAAATCCTTTATGTGAAAGATGTGATAAGAAGCGGTATTAAAACACCAGCATATTTTATACATCATAAAGAATATATAACAGACTTAAATTATGAAGATGATAATATATTTTTTAATGTAGACAATCTAGAAAGTTTATGCAAAACTTGTCACAATCAAGAGCACTTTAGTAATGAAGAAGAATATAGTTTTAACGAAGAAGGAGACTTAATAAAAAAATGATTAAAAAGCTGTTTGAAACTTATACAGAATATGAAAGTTTTTATGTAGATAATGAAAAATATACAGTACCAGTAGAAAAATTTGTTCATAATTCTTTTATACATAAAGCATTAAGAAAATTGATAAATAAAAAGAGAGGAACATATAAATATGGCTAGTTTAATAAGCGATAAAGATATAGAAAATTTAGAAAGAATAAAACAAGTGCTAAGTGAAGTTAAACAGATACTAAAAGAGATTAGAGATATAGATGATAACTTTAGTCTTAGCAATGTAATACAAGCGGACGGAGATACAACACTAGTATTTAAATGTGTCAATGTATTATTTAAGCAAAATGACTTAAGTATATATGAAGAAATATTATCAGATAAGTTTAATCGCAAATGTATTTTATTAAATGGTGATATAACATTAGACAAAGCGATAGGAATAGATTATGCAAAAGGAAAAGATTATACAACAACAACTTTTTATAATGACCAAGGAAATATAGTAAAAGAAGAAACTATACAGTACAAATAGCCCCCCATAAGTATTACAAAAGACTTTCTATGGGAGAA
>DVJX01000058.1 GCA_018716405.1 Candidatus Faecisoma merdavium
AAACAGTTTCTTGTTTTTTACTCATAGCTTTTCTTAAAATATCTGCTTCTGCATAACTATAATTTGCCATAACATTAGCTATCTGCATTATTTGTTCTTGGTAAACAATTATTCCATAAGTATATTTCAAAATAGGAATTAATGAATCATCTATATAATCTATTTTTTCTAAATTATTCTTTCTTTTAATATAACTATCTATATTTGACATAGGTCCAGGTCTAAATAAAGCAATTACCGCAACTATATCATCAAAACTATTAATTTTAAATTTTTTTAAAAGATTCATCATTCCTTGTGATTCAAATTGAAATATACCAATTGTATCTACATCATTAAATAATTTATAAGTATCTTTATCATCCAATGGAATATCATTAAATTTAATGTTTATCTCTTCTAATATATTATTGATTAAAGTTAAATTTTTTAAAGCTAAAAAATCCATTTTTAATAATCCAAGATTTTCTAAAAATTCCATTGAATAACCAGTCGTATATAGATTATCATGATACGATAAAGGAATAATTTCATCTAAATCATATTTGGACATAACTACACCTGCAGCATGAACACTTGTATGTCTTTTTAGCCCTTCTAATTTCAAAGCTATCTTATATAACATCTTTAATTTGTCTGTCGTTAAGTAATGTTTAACATTAGGATAATTATTGATTAAATTTAATTTAGAATCCAAAGATTTAGTTATCTTATCAATTACTTTAATATCAATATTTAGTATTTTTCCAACATCTCTTATTACTTGTTTACTTCCTAAAGTACCAAAAGTAATAATAGGAGCCACCTTTTTTAGACCATACTTTTTAATACAATAATTTATAACTTCATCTCTTTTTGTATATTCAAAGTCAATATCAATATCTGGCATACTAATTCTTTCTGGATTTAAAAATCTTTCAAAAAATAAATCATATTTAATTGGATCAATAGTTGTAATTCCTAAACAAAAAGAAACTAAAGAGCCAGCTGCACTTCCTCTTCCAGGACCTACCAGAATATTATTTTGTTTAGCAAAATTTACATAATCCCAAACAATTAAAAAATAATTACAAAAACCCATTTTATCAATTATATCTAACTCATATTTTAATCTATCTAAATATACTCTATTTACTTTTTCACCAAAAATATTTTTTAATCCATTCTTGACTAATAATTTTAAATAAGAAAAACTATCTAAATTATCGGGACAATTATATACTGGAAGCAAATCTTGATTAAAAGGAATTTCTATATTACATAAGTCAATTATTTCTTCATTATAATCATCTAAATATAATTTATAATTTAATAAATGATTATCGTATTTAGCTAAGTCAGTTAAACTACCATTTTTAATAGCATATAAATATTTTAAGTAATCTTTATCTTTTTCTTCTAAATATAATATCTCATTAAAATATACTTTTTTACCTTCCAAACTGTTTTTTTCAGATAAATTAGTATATCCTTTATACAAATGTTTATAAAATTTATAATCATTAAAATTATTTAAATTATTATATGGAACTATACATATTAAATCATCGCTATATTTAATTAAAGTATTTATATCAACTTTTTCTTTAGAATTAATTGTATCTAATTTAATTAAATTTTTATATCCATTATAGTTAATTGCATATAAAACAATGTTATTTATTTCTAATCCTATAATAGGCTTAATATTATTATTTTTACATTTTATATAAAATTCTAAACAACCATACATAGAATCATCAGCAATTGCTAATGATTTAATGTTATTTTTAATAGCAAAATTTATTAAATCATCAATCTTTATTAAACTTTTTAATAAACTATTATCAGTTTTTATATAAAGAGGTCCCATACAATCAACTCCTATAATTATTTTACTATATTTTAAATATTTTTAAAAGAATTATTTGACTTATTTAAAATAATATAGTAAAATGTAGTAGCGAAGAAAAACAAGGAGGAATATTATGGCTAAAAAAATAACAAGTAAAAAACCTTTGTCTGGTAATTTAAGATCTCATTCTTGTAAAGCTACAAAGCATTCAAGAAAACCAAATCTACAAAAAGTAACATTAGATAATGGACAAACAGTAAGAATGAGTGCTAGAGAATTAAGAACATTAAATAAAGCAGCTTAAATTTTATTAAGTTGTTTTTTTTATATAGAAATTAAGTTAGACACAAAAAAAGAAAGTTTTACTCTAAACTTTCTTTAATGTGTTGAAATATCCGGCTTTTCAACAGGATGTTCATATGATGGTGGGTTGAATATTGGTAAATCAGAACCAAAATATCTGCATTCTTCAAAATTATCAGGATCATTATATGTTCTAAACATATCATCTACACAAGTTCCAGGTTGATTTTTAGCTCCAGTTATTTCAATTAAATGAGATAAATAATCACTTATGCAAGTTTTACCTGTACCTTCATTGCATTTAAAATCATATGTTTTATCACCAAGTGACCCATAATAATCTGTATATGAATTTTGATTATTATAATTTCTTATTTCTCTTATTATAGAAGGAGTAAGTATAAATGTATACATAGGGTCTTCTAAATAAATTTCCTCTCCTTCTACATCTCTATTATTTAAAATATAATCATAAACTACTTGATTATCATTTGAACAATCTGATCCATTAGTATTATAATTACACCAATTTGACCCAGTGTTTCTACCACTTCCATCTATATCTGGGAAAGGATCATATAAATCTATCGGACGATAAATTAAATTTATTCCACCTGGTCCTTTTGGATTATTAGGATCATAAGGATTATTAGGATCATAAGGGTTATTAGGATCGTTAGGATCAGGTATTAAAGGATTATCTTCAACAATAAAATCACATTGCCAATTACCATAGTTATATGAATCAATTACACCTAATATAGTATCAACAGCAGTTTTGTTATTACCAACTTTATGACCTAAATCACTATATGTAATAGATAATTCACCATTCCCAAATAATTGTCCATAATATCCTTCTGGCACTTTAAACTCAACAGGTAAATTACTATACCCAACATTTAAATAATTTAATTGTTTTCCTTGAGCTAAATATTCTGATTTTAAATTTTCTAATTGATTTGCATTGAATGATATATTATTATCTTTATTTATATATTGATATAGTCCTGAAGGTAATGAAAACTGCACTGTTGCTCCCTTTGTCATTTCAACAGATGTACATTGTTTTATAGTTTGATTAGTATTTCCAACTTTTACAGTTGTATCTTTGCAATCCAAATTATTATTAATAGTTGTATATGTTATATTTTTATCCATTTCCTGGTTAACATTATAAATCCCTTGAACACCATTTACTGTATAATAATAAGTTAATATACCAGTTGGGTTTAAATTATATATATTTTCATCCCAAATATCTGGGTCATAGCATTTTTTCATTTCATTATAAATAGCATTAGCTTGGTTTTGATCTTTAGCAGCTGATAAATCTTTTTTAAATTTATCCCAATCAATAGATTTAGTTTTACAAGTTCTACTTCCACTCAAACTATGATTATTCCACACAAAATATTGACCTGATATAACATTCATTGTATTTGAATTAAAGCCTGTAGTCAAAGTTTCTGTACAATATACTTCACAATAAGAGCTACTTAAAGTTTTATCATAATAAGTCAAACTGCTATTTTTATCCGAAACTTTATGAACATCTATATCATAATATGCATTTTTATCATCAAAAACACAGTTTTCCCAATATTCATCAGTACTTAATTTTTCTGCACTATCACTATAAAATACACTTTCTCCATCTAAACATGTTCCTACATTATATTTTGGAGTACAATTATATTTTTTTGGTGTTTCTCCATCATCACCTGTTAATGGACAATCATCTTTAGGATTAGTATAAGAATCATAAGTCCAATTAGTTCCAAATTGTTCATTATATAATTCAAAACATTCTTTGTATTGATCTATATATTGCTTTACATATTCTTCCGTATAATTTTGATCTCCATATAATGGTAATCTTTCACATTGCTTTTTAATGCCGTTTTCACCATATAATTTATCATTATATTCATTATATTCCTTTATACATTGTTTAAGTTTTTGTTGGTTATATAAAACAGGAAATTTACCACCATAAGTTTCGTTACATTCTTCTGGTGTCATTTTAGGATTATCTAATTTTGAAAAGTCAATTTTTTCAAAGTCAACCTCTCTACAATCTAAATGACCGCATTCTAAATTTTCATATTTATTGTAATCCCATGAAACTGTAGTCCCTTTATTAATAGCATCAACACTTGCTAATTTATTGTTAATTGTATCAAAATAATTAGTAAATAAGTTAGGGATAGGCTTAAACAAATTTTCTATTATTTTTTTAGGTTGATCGTATAATTGAGTTTTGTTTATATCAGGTTGATATGCACTATATGTTCCATAACAAGTACATTCATTAATATACCAATATTTATCTGCTACTCCGCCTGTAAATTTTATTCCATTTTTTACTTCTGGCAAATTATAGATTGCATTAATTCCACCTGTTTTATATGCATTATCAAGTTTTTGATTAAAAGTTGACAGATTAGAAATTCCTTGATTTACAATATCACAGGTCAATTCTGATTTGACGGTATCTTTGAAATATACTAATCCCACTCCAGCTCCATAATTACCAGTTATATATTCATCTTTCAAAATATCTTTAGAGCCTGATTCACATACTTTTTCAATACTTTGACCTGAATTAGATGCCGATAAACCATTATTTGCAGCAAAAATCAATTTTCCATAGAAATAACTATGATTACTTAAATTTACCCCTGGAGCTGTTTCATTATTTTTAGCGATAGTTCCTGTTAAATAAAGCTGACAAGGAAGTGTTCTTTTGACAATTGTAATTGCATCTCCTATATTGGATATTTTCCCTAATTCATATGTAGTTCCAGCATAATTAGTTTTGTGTCGAATAATTTTTTTTGTAAAACACCCTTCTGGAGTCTGCATCATAAATGGTTTACAAAGTTTAGCTGGAACCCAATTTATATCAATAGTTTTTTTAGTTATTATTGCTAATGGTTCAATAACAATCCATAAATCATCAATTTGATTTTGAACTAAATCATTATAAGTTGAGGTGTTAATATTGAACAAAGTTGTATATAAATTTTTTAATTGTTCATCCGTTGCGGAAAATTTATATTTTTCAGCCCAATTCCAAATTTGATCAAAATCTTTATTTCTTATTAATGTTTCCAAATTTATATTAAAAGCACTAAAAAGAGAAGCTACATCATTTGCATTTGTTGTTTTACTATTACAATTGGATTTACCATTTAAATATTGAACTCTACTACATCCTGTTCCTGACTTTGTTGCGGATGAGTAAGCACTATAATAATCATTAATAATAATATTATTAGATACTCCCTTTTGCTCACCTTTAGATGTGAGTAATGTTACTCTCATACCAATGCCATCACTTGTATAAGCACAATAATTGACTCCACTTTCAGAAGTAGGAAAAGGGCATGTATCGCCAAAATTAGCATCTCCACTTTCACCATCATAATCTGCTTTAACAATTAAAAAGCAAGGTATTAAAAATATTATTATTAATATAGGAATTATTTTCTTCATATATAACCACCTTTTACTATATATACATTGTAACATATTTATTAATTTACATCAATGTTTTTCTCTTCTAATTTTTTTAATATTTTTCTTTGATTACTTGCAATAGATTCAATTTGATCGTGAAGTTGTTCTAAAATTAATTCACTTTTTAAATCAGTTCGATAATCATTTTGATTTCGTAAACTATCTTTTTTTGCTTGTCTATTTTGACTCATCATAATAATTGGTGCTTGAAACGCCGCAACACATGATAAAAATAAATTTAAAATTAAAGAAGAATTGTCACTTTTAACAAATAAAATATTTACTAAAATCCATATAACTAATAATAAACCAAATAAGATAATAAATAGCCAACTACCAACTATTGAAGTGATTTTATCAGCCAATTTATCCTTAAATTTCATATTATTTTTTTCCAACTTATCAACATCAACTGCAATTGGTTGATCAAATAATAATTCAATTAATTCTTCTTCATTTACATCTTCTTTTCTTTTTAATAACATCTTTACAATTTCATTTTTCTTATTTTTATCCATTTTTATCACCATTTAAATTATACTTTATATTAAGAAAAAAAACAAGAAAAAAAGACTCAAATATGAATCTTTTAAGCTAATAATAATTTTTTTATTTCTCTTATAGACAACACCTTTCCTTGACTAACAATTTGGCCATTAATTACTAGACCTGGGACATTTTTAATTCCATATTTATTTTTAGACGAATCATCTAATTTATCAATTATAGCATTACAATTAATTTCTTCTACTGCTTTATCAACCATCTTAGATAATTTCATACCATTACTACAATTAGTTCCAATTATTTTAATATTTATATTATCACCTCATTTCTATATTCATTATAAATAGCAAATATAGAAATTATGTGTTAGATTAATGGGAAAATATGGTATAAAATTATTGTAATTATCTACCTATTGATTTATATATTAATCCATTTGTTTCATTTAAAGAATAACAATTTCTTCCATCATAGATTAAAGGATTTTTCATTAATTTTATATATTTATTAATATCATAATTCTTTATTTCAGGCCATTCTGTCATTATTAAAGTAGCATCTGCATTTTCAATAGCGTCGTCTATATTATCAAAATAATTTATAGTTCCAATTATTCCATCTTGTTCTAATTTATAAGCTATTTTCTTTTTAAAGTTTTCAATTCCTACTGGGTCATAAGCTTTTATATTAGCACCTGCATCAAGTAATAATTCAACATTATCAATTGATGGTGCTTCACGAAGATCATCTGTTCCAGGTTTAAATGTTAAACCTAAAACTGCTATTGTTTTCCCTTTCAAATCAGGAATATCTTTACGCAACTTTTCATATAATTTAATCTTTTGAATTTTATTAACTTCAATACATGCCTTTACAGTTTTTAATTCAACACCTTCACTAACACTTAGCCAATGTAAAGCTTTAGTATCTTTTGGAAAGCAACTTCCACCATAACCAATACCTGCATTCAAAAATTTATTTCCGATTCTACTATCTAAGCTCATGCCTTTAGTGACATCTTCAATATTAGCACCTAATTTTTCACATAAATTTGCTATTTCATTAACATAAGAAATTTTTAATGCTAGGAAATCATTTGAAGCATATTTAATCATTTCAGCACTTCTTCTATTTGTAGCTAGAAAAGGAACATTGTATGGCTCTTTTGTTAATGGTTCATACATTTTTGTTAGTATTTTTTTTGCTTTATCATCTTCTGTTCCAATAACTATTCTGGATGCATACAACGTATCTCTAACTGCAGTTCCTTGAGATAAAAATTCTGGATTGCTTGCAACAGAAATATGTACATTCTTATTAACATGTTCTTTCAAATATTTTTCTACATTATCATTAGTACCAATTGGAACAGTTGATTTAACGACAACTACACAATCATTTTCTAAAACTTCAGCTATTTGTTCACATACACTATAAACATAATCTAAATTAGCCGAACCATCAACTCTTTCAGGTGTACCAACGCCAATTATAATAACTTCTGCATTTTTATATGCGTCTTTATAATCTGTTGCATAATCTAATCTTTCTTTGTTTTTTAACATTAATTCTTCTAAATCTTTTTCGTATATAGGACTTTTACCATTCTTCATTAATTCAATTTTTTTTGAATCAATATCAACACATTTAACATTATGACCAATATGTGCTAATGCAACTCCTGTAACTAATCCTACATAGCCTGTACCTGCTACTGCTATTTTCATATTATACCTCCTTATAAAAATCTTTATATGAACCGTTTTCAATATTATTTATCCATGCTTGATTATCTAAATACCATTTAATAGTTTTAATAATACCTTCTTCAAAATTAACAGTTCTTTTCCAACCCAATTCTTTTTCTATTTTTGAAGAATCAATAGCATATCTCATATCATGACCAGCTCTATCTTTTACAAATGTAATTAATTCTTCTGGTTTATTTAACTCTTTTAAAACTATTTTAACTAAATCAATATTTGACTTTTCACTATTTCCACCTATATTATAAACTTCACCAATTTTTCCTTTATGCATAATTAAATCTACTGCTATATTATGGTCTTTAACATAAATCCAATCCCTAACATTTAATCCGTTGCCATAAACTGGAATATTTTCATTTTTTAAAGCTTTACTTATTACCACAGGAATTAATTTTTCTGGAAATTGATATGGCCCATAGTTGTTTGAGCATCTTGAAATTGTTGCTGGAAAACCATAAGTTCTTATATATGCCAAAACTAATAAATCAGCTGAAGCTTTAGAAGCTGAATAAGGACTAGATGTCTTAATAGGTGTTGTTTCTTTAAATTTCAGTTCTTTTTTATCTAAAGGTAAATCTCCATAAACTTCATCAGTAGATATTTGATGATACCTTTTAATTCCATATTTTCTAGAAGCATCCATTAAAATTTGGGTACCTATAATATTTGTTTTTAAAAAGACACTTGGATTTTTAATAGAATTATCCACATGGCTTTCAGCAGCAAAATTAATTACCCAATCAAAATTGTTTTTTTGAAATAATTTTTCTACTTTCTCTTTGTTAGTTATATCACCTTTTACAAATTCAAAATTAGTTTTATCCAATATACAAGATAAATTTTCATAGTTTCCTGCATAAGTTAATGCATCATAACATACAAAATAATATTCTGGATATTTATTTACCATATAATGTAAAAAATTGCTACCAATAAATCCAGCTCCGCCTGTTACTAATACTTTCATACTACTCCTCCTCTAATAAAGATAATAAATATTTACCATAGTCTGTCATTTTTAATTGTTCACCTATTTCTTTTAGTTTTTCATTTGTAATAAATTTTTTTCTCCAAGCTATTTCTTCAATACAAGAAATATAATATCCTTGTCTTGATTGAATAGCTTCTACAAATTCAGCAGCTTTTAATAAATTTTGAGGTGTTCCAGTATCTAACCATGCTATTCCTCTTCCCATCATACTCACATTAAGATTATTTTCTTTTAAATAAGCTTCATTAATTGCAGTAATTTCTATCTCACCTCTTGGTGAAGGTTTTACATGTTTAGCTTTTTCAATAACAGTATTATCATAAAAGTATAAGCCCGGAATTGCTAAATTAGATTTAGGATTTTGTGGTTTTTCTTCAATTGAAACAATATTTCTATCTTTATCTAATTCTATAACACCAAAAGATTTTGGATCTTTAACAGTACAAGCAAATATAGTTGCACCTTTGTTTTTTTTGGCATTAGCCAAAATTTCTGAAAGATTACTTCCATAAAAAATATTATCACCTAAAATTAAGCATACATCATCTTTACCAATAAATTTTTCGCCAATTATAAAAGCATCTGCTAAACCTTTTGGTTTTTCTTGAATAGCATAAGTAAATTTAACTCCAATATTTGATCCATCACCTAAAAGTTTTTTATAATCATAAATATCGTCAGGCGTAGATATAATCAATATTTCTTTTATTTCTGCTAAAAGCAATACTGATAATGGATAATATATCATTGGTTTATCATAAAGTGGCAAAAGTTGTTTAGAAACTGATTTAGTCATTGGGTATAACCTAGTTCCTTTACCACCAGCTAAAATTATTCCTTTCATAACTACTTTCCTTTCATCTTTATTATATCACAAATATAATCAACTTGATCAAAATTTAAATCTGAATACAAGGGTAAAGTTAAAATACCATTAGCTATTTTTTTAGCAATTGGCGTATTTGAAACATAATTTTCATAGCATCTAAAATCTGTTACTAATGGATAAAAATATTTTCTAGAAATTATCCCTTTTTCTTTTAATTTTTCAAATAATAAGTCCCTTGATATCCCATATCTTTTTTCATCAATATAAATAGGAAAATAAATATAATTAGCTTTTACATTTTTTTGTTTTTGCCAACATTTTATTCCTGGGATATCTTTTAATTTTTCTTGATATCTTTCAACTATTTTTTTTCTTTTTAATATTTCTTCATCAATATGTCTCAAATTACATATTCCCATAGCTGCATGAAATTCACTCATTTTGGTATTCATCCCTATATACTCACATTCCTCTTGATTTATAATACCAAAATTCCTTAAACTTTTTATTTTTTCTTTTATATTTGAATTGTATAATAATGCTCCACCTTCTATAGTGTGAAAAACTTTTGTAGCATGAAAGCTCATCATTGATATATCACCATAATTGCCAATAGTTTTTCCATTGTACTCAACACCAAATGCATGTGCAGCATCATATATTACTTTTAAATTATGTTTTTTTGCAATTTTGTTTATTTTATCTACATTACAAACATTACCATAAACATGAACAGCCACAATAGCGCTTGTTTTATCAGTTATCAATTGTTCAATTTTATCTGCATCAATTGTATAATCTTCTTCGTTAATATCACAAAAAACAGGCGTTAAATTATTTTGAACAATTGCATTAGTTGTTGATACAAATGTAAAAGGTGTTGTTATAACTTCTCCTTTTAAATCTAAACTATTAATAGCAGTATATAGTGCTAAATGTCCATTATTAAATAAAGAAACATTTTTAACATTTAAATATTTTTCTAATTGTTCTTCTAATTCATTGTGCAAAATTCCACAATTAGTTAGCCATCTTGAATCCCAAAGTGGTTTTATTTCATTTATATATTCTTCAAATGTTGGCATTGAAGATCTTGTTACATTAATTTTATTCATATTATAACCCACATTCTATTTTTTTTGCTAACTGAAGCATATTTTTTTTTCTATTCTTAATTTTTTTACAAGGAATTCCAACATTAATTGTGTATTCCTCAATGTTTTTATTAACTAAACTCATAGCTCCAACAGCTGCACCTTTTTTAATAATAACATTTGGCAAAATAGTACACCCTGTTCCAACTGACACAAACTCTTCTAACACCACTTGCCCACCTAAAACGTTTCTAACTTCATCTGGAAGAACAGAATTAACCATATATTCGCCAGAATAATCGTCGGTTAATGCATATATTGCACACCTAGACGAAATAGAAGAGTAATTTTTTAAAATAATACCATATTCTCCAGCAAACAACATTACACCTGCAGATACATGAACGTAATTGCCTATTTTTATCTTCCCTGAAAGTATACAAAAATCATCTATTCTTACATTGTTTCCGATTATAATTTCTTTAGCATTATATATACTACATTTTCTGCTTATCAAAACATTATCTCCTACTTTTTTTAATCCTAATTTATTCAATTCCTCTTTGCTATAAAAACTATTCATTTATTTTTCTCCTTTTATTTAATAAACTTTTTAATATTTCTATCATATAATTTAATGATTCCAATTTAAAAATATAAGCCAATCCAAAATATATAATTACTCCACCTAATATTTGAATGATTAATAAAATATACATATTTAAATTAATAAAATTAAATGAATATACAATTATAAACATTATAATTGAAATAATTAAGCTTGGAAACAAATCTTTTATTTGTTCAAAGTAATTATAATTTAATAACTTGCGATTAGGGAAAGCATTTATAAAAGTTGATAAAATAGCTACTAATACTTGTCCAATAGCCATTTGAAGAACACCAAATGGTAAAGTTACTATTAAAGCAAATAATCCAATAACTTTTTTAATTATTTCTAGTTTTAAAAAATAATCACTTTTTCCTAATGCTTTTATTACCTGTAAATTTGCAGTATTAATAGGATATAAAGCATATACAATACATAATAATTGCATGAACGGAACACACCCTAACCAATTTTCTTTTAGCAGTACTTTAACAACTGTTTCTGCCACAGCCGCCAATCCAAACATCATAGGAAATAACAACAACGAACTTGTTACTATAGATCTTCTAACCATTTTCTTTAATTTGTCTTTTCTATCTTGTTGTTTTGAATAGGCTGGTAACATTACTGAACTTATTGCACCATCAACATTAACAGCAATTAATTTAGGAAATTGTTCACCTTTATTATAATTACCTAAAGTACTACTACTATAAAATTTACCAATAACTAAATTATAAATATTTTGATAAATAGTATCTAAAAGAGCTGAACATAATATTTTCCAACCATAAGATAACAATGACTTTACTCTATTAATTGAAAACATTAATTTTGGCTGCCAACTAGAAGTAAACCATAGAATAATAGTTGTTGCTATAGAATTAGCAATTTGTTGACCTACCAACGCCCATGGTCCAAATCCTTTATAAGCCATTAAAACACCTGTAGTCCCAGATATTAGAATAGCTACTAAACTACTTAAAAATAATTTTTTAAATTTCATTTCTTTAGCAATTTTTGCATTTTGAACTGAATTAATTGCTCCAAAAAATAATGTCAATGATATAACTCTTAATATCGAAGTAATAGCAGGCATATTATAAAAACTAGCTATAATAGGTGCTGCAAAAAACAATATCACATAACAAATTGCTGCAATCAATAAGCTAATATAGAATACTGATGAAAAATCCAATTCATCAGAATCTTTTTTTTGAATCAATGATGTACTAAATCCTGTTTGAATAAAAACATTAGCAATTGCTGTAAAAACCAATATCATAGATACTACTCCATAATCACTTGGAAGTAATAATCTTGCTAATATAATTGAAACAATAAATTGAACACCTTGAGTTCCAATACGTTCTAAAAATTTCCAAATTAAGGAGGAAATTACTTCATTTTTTATATTTTCATTTTTCACAAAATCACCTCAAACTAGCCATTTACCTATAAACGGAATCTTTTTTATTATAACAGTAATTATTATACAAATAATAATATTTAATATTGAAAATACTGGAATAGTTATGAATGTAGGCCCAATAAAGACCATAACATCCAACATTTCAAAAGACCATTTAACTAAATTATGAAATATATATATTCCCATTGTACATTCAGAAATAAATGGTATAAACTTTGTAAATTTAGTTTTAACATCATATTTAAAATAGTTAAATACAGCTATAGAAGCAAAAAAAGTAGTTATCATATAATATCCAAAAAACATATCAATTTTTTTGTTTGCCATAATAGAAATACAAACGGTTCCAATAATTGCTATTACAACCGATAAAACACCCAAACGATATGATAGTTGAATTTTTTTCTTATCTAAATTATTATTGAACAAATAATATCCAAGTAAAAAATATCCAATATAACCTAAAACTAAATCTGGAACAAATAAATTTATAATTTTTATTTTATATCCATTCCCTATTATTGGAATTATTGATTGCCTAATTATTTGAAAAATGAAAAATAATATTATAAAATATTTTGTTACTTTTTTATCTTCTGAAATTTTTTTCAAAATTGGCAAACATATATACATAGATAATAATGGAAATAAAAACCAAAATTGATATTGATTATCTATAATCTCTTTAAATATTTGAATAAAAGAATTTAGTCCGATAATTTCGTTCCCATATTTATAATAAGAAAAAATTCCATGTATAGGTAACCATACAGCAATAATTATTAAAATTTTCAAAATATTTTTAGAAAAAATTTTTTTCATATTAATTTCTTTTTTACTTAAAAATAACGCACCTGAAATCATATAAAATACAGGGACACAAAATCTAACAAGTGCATCTATTAAAGCTCCAAGTCCCAATCAAATGAACCTAATTTTGAATCATACCATAAAATAGCTACATAATGAATTATAACTACTGAAAAACAACAAACAATTCTTAATAAATCTATATTATAATTTCTTTCTTTCATGTAATACCTTCTTTAATTTTGAATAAAGTTTATATATAACTTTACTGTTTTTTAATTGTAATTTTATTTTTTCATTTAATGATAATTTCTTATAATATTTTTCATATTTTTCTTTTTTTATTTCATTTAAGTCATTTTTATCCTTGAAATAGCAAAAACTTCTATATAAAATTTTATTTTTAATCAAATTATCATAAAGATATTTTGTTTCTTTGTTGAAAGAATTATATATTTGAATTTCCATTTCAAAATTTTTTTGTTTAACAATATCATTATTTTTTTGAGCTACACTCCATGAATTAATAGCATTAGTTCTATAACATGACATCACATTATTAAAATGATAACAATTACCTTTAGACAATAAATGTAATTTTAAAGGTAAATCTCCTACTGTTGCTTCATAATAGTAATTTGGAAGTTTTAAAACATCTTTTTTTCTAAATAACATTGAAGAAGTATGCATACTAGAGTTATTAGATAAAAAATTTTCAATTGTTACAATTCCTTCTTCATAAGGAATCATTAAATCTATGTCATTTCCATTTTCATTAATAACCCGAGTATTATGTGAACACAAACAAATATTATTATTTAAATCCATATATTCAATCTGTCTTTGTAATTTATTATCATCGCACCAAAAATCATCACCTTCACAAAGAGCAATATAAACACCTTTTGCTTTTTTAAAAGTAATGTCTAACACAGAATTTGGACACTTTGAATATTGATTCTCTTTTTCTAACATCAAAATAATTTTATCTGGATATTTTTTTTGATATTTTTTTAATATATTTATAGTACCATCAGTAGATGCATCATCATGAATTATTATTTCAAAATCAAAATTTGTTTTTTGATTAAGAAAGCTATTAATAGCTTGTTCTATATATTTTTCTTGATTATATGTAATACAACACACACTTACTTTAATGTCACACATAAATTAACAATCTATTTCCTTTTTTAAATTATTGATAAAATTAGTTGTATTTGATTTGAATGGAGTCATTTTTTTTGTTTGAATTTTTTGTACTAATTCATCCAAATTGTCATTTTCATCTAGTTTTAATATATATCCTACTTCAGAAAAAATATCGACAATTTGTTTTTGGTGATCATCTACATGCTCACCATACTTTTTTAATCTAGGACATGCTATTACTTTTTTTCCTTGTTTTATTGCTGTTACAATTGAACCAGTACCACCATGAGTTATTATTAAATCAGCTTGCTTTATTAATTTATCCATTTCTTGATAATCAACAAAATCAAGAATTTTCATTTTTTTACTTTTATATTTCGTATATCCAGCTTGAACAATTATTTTATCATTTATATTACTTTTTTCAATCATATCTAATAATCTATTAAAAGATTGTTTTTGTGTGCCTAACGTTACTAATATCATCAATAAATCCCCCCAAAATATTTTGCTTTAGGATAAAATTCCAACATAGTTTCCCATTGTACTATAAATGTATTGGCAATTGGATAAACAAGCCTACCTGATAACGTAGGACTTGTTCTTTTGGCATAACTTTCAATAAATATTACTTTTTTACCAAATAATCTACCAATATAGCACATTGGAACAGCTGTATGAGTTCCCGTTGTAACAATAACATTAGGACGATATTTAAAAAACAAATAAAATGATTTAAAAATATTAAATAAAAAGATAAATATATATTTAAATAAATATTCACGAGAACCATAAATTAAATATTCCATTTTGTATTTTTTTTTCATGTCTTTAGTAACGTCATTTTTTTCAGTAACTAAAACATAATTATAATCTTTAAAAATTGTTTTAAGTTCTAAAAGCTGTGTTAAATGACCTCCAACACTACTTATAAACATAACTCGTTTCATATTAACCTCACATTATAAATTGTTTAATTAACCATTTTTTAAAATTTAAGAATGAAGTTTCATAGTTAATTCCTATTCTTGAAATTTCATACTTATCATTTTTTTTTGAAGATAAATTAGATTTATCAAGAGTAAATGCCATTTTATAATTATTTTCTTCTAATACTTGCTTTATTTTTTCAGACGAAGTACCATATGGATAACAAAAAATATTAGTTTCAAATTTTTGCATTTTGATAAAATCATTTTTTACTTCTTCTAAAGATAAATCTTTTGTATTTAGATTATGTAAATCAAATGAATGACTATGGATTTCTAAATTAGGATACTCTTTTTTTATAGATTCTAATAAATCTCTACCAATGAATTGCTGTTTTGCAGGATTATATTCTTCTGACACATCATTAATTTTATTACCAATAATAAACATAGTTGCTTTGAAATTATATTTTTTCAAAATAGGTAAAATTTCATAATAAATTCCTAAATCACCATCGTCTATAGTTATCATTACTGTTTTTATTGGATATTTTTTATCAGTATTTCGCCAATTTTCAAATTCACTCATTGATATGGTTTTATAATTGTTTTCATATAAATATTTCATTTGTTCTTCAAATCTTTCAACTGTATCTACCCATTTATTATCTTTATAATATTCATTTTTTATTTCTTGTGGAACAATTTTATGATAAGCAAAAATTGCTATTTTTCTCTCTTTGAAATTAAAATATATACAAATGCCTACAATCAATAATATTGATGTTAATATTAATATCATCAATTTTTTCATACAAAAATCACTCCTCATATATTTTTATAGTTTCATAATAAATTTTTTGATTATACTGAATATAATCAAAATTATATTTAATTTTAAATCCTTCATTAATAAATTTTTTCATACCATCATAAATTGCTTCATCATTATTTGAAACTACTATTCCATATTTATTTTTAATATCTTTTTTTGCATCAGAAACATTAGTTGTTACAATTGGAATATTAAGTACAAGAGATTCAACAAACACAACAGGATATCCTTCTCTTATTGAAGATAATAACAGACATGAAGAATTTTTAAGATATTTATATGGATTTTGTTTCTTTCCCAATAAGTGGATATTTTTAATGTTTAATTCCTTTATTTTATCAACGTATAATTGATGATCTTCACCATCACCTATAAAAATGACCTCGAATTTATAACCTTCTATATTTAATCTTTTAGTAGCATCGATTATTCTTAAAAGCCTTTTATGATTCTCAAAATGTCTACAAATATTAACAAAATATATAGTACCATTGTCAAAAGCAAAATCATCTATTTTTTCATTAGATAGTAACAATATTTTATCACCATCTATTACATTATTTAAAACATATATATTATTTTTTCTATGAATTAATTCTATCAAAGATTTTTTTGAATCTTCTGAAACACAAATTATTTTTTTAAATTTTTCATATTTACACTTTTTTATTCTTTTTTGTAGTAATTTTTTATCCACTCCATCAATTAAATTTGAATGAATGTAAACTATACTATTTTCACTACTTAATCTAGTTAAAGAAGTCAGAATTGGATGCTGATAAGAATATGAAATGGCAATATCATATTTAACAAATATTTGATAAATATGTCTAAAAATTAATTTTATAAATGATATTACTTTTCCAAATAAATTCCATTTATTTGGACACGCAATAATTATTTTAATATTTTTAGGTAATAATTCTAAATAATTCATATCCCCTTTATATACTAAATATAACGTTAAATCATATTTTTCATTTAACTTAGCATAATTAATTAAATTAACTAAAGCTTTTTCCATGCCTCCAAAAGATAACTTTGGCATATATATAATCATTTTCTTCTTTTTATTGCTGATTTTTTCTAAACCTTTAAAATAACTTTCTTTGTTACCATCAAATTTTTCGATTTCTTCTTTATATTTATCATAAATATTTTTATCATTTATAAAATCTAGCATTCCTTTTTCCAATCCTGAAATTGAATCATCTACTAAAAGACCCATTTTACCATTTTTTAACGCTTCTTTTGTACCAGTAACATTTGTTCCTATACAAATTTTTTTCAAGCATAAAGCTTCATTAATAACTCTTGGATATCCCTCATATAAAGAAGAACTAATCAAACAGTCACATTGTTTCATATATGGATAAGGATTAGATTTTATTCCGTGAAGTATTACCTCATCTTTAATATTATTTTTTTCAATTAAATCAATAACTTTTTTTCCTTCTTCAGTATCATACTTTCCTAAAAAATGTAACAAAACATTTGGATTTTTTTGAACTACTTTTGAAAAAGCTTCTATTAATCTATCATATCCTTTTTGAGTATTGAAACGACCAACTGCCAAAAAATTAATCATATTTTGATCAAATTTATAATCTATTTTTTCTTTTGCTTTTTTTACAATATCATCAACATTAAAATAAGTATAAATAGTACTTGTTTTTCCTTCACAAAAAGGATATTTTTCTAAAAATTCTTGTGTAGTCAAATCAGAAACTGTATAAATATAATCCATTTTTTTATAAGAATTTTTAACAAGCTGTTCTCCCCAAGGAATCTTATGAGCTTTTAACTTATGATTTTTTAAGCCTACTCTTATTGACGCTATTTTAGTTGAGTTTTTATTATTACTAGATGCAATAAAAACTGATGGATATCCTTCTAAATAAGCAACTTCAGTATTATAATCAGCTTTTATAGTTTTTTTGTAGACATATTTTATAAAAGGTCCACCTATCATATAAAATATATGATAAATTTTTTTCTTTATTTTGTTATAATCAGAATTTAAAATTTCATAAACATTGATGTTTTTATCCAATTTTTCTAATAAAGGTCCTCTTTTTCGTAATAATACAATATCTACTTTATTTCCCTTTTTCGATAATTCGTTAACAACATCAACCATACCAACTTCTGCTCCACCAATATTTAAATCATTTATCATAAATAAATAATCTCTTTTAATTTTTTTCTTTGTTTTTTTAGTAAATAAATCATTTGCAATAATCAAAAGTATTATTAAATAAAAGATAGTTTGAGCAAATTGCATAGTATATCCAACAAAGTAAAGTATTGCCAAAGATAAACCAAATCCAAAACCTAAAATAAATTTAGAAATTGACATTTTTTTAATATTAAATAAACATTTTAAACCATTGATTGCAATATAACCTAATGGTAAAACTATTATTAATAAAAATCCAACCAATCCATAACAATAAAATATAGTTAAAATATCAGTTTCCACCCAATTACAATTAGGCATTGTATCATGACCATAACCAAATATTTTATCCTTAATAGGGCTTATAGAATACAAATATTTATTTAATGTTTTTTGAATTGTTCTATTATCAAAAACTGAACTCTTTATATCTCTATATTTATATAATGTATATACCATTCTATTTTCAAAAGTAGATAAATCAGGATTTTCTTGCATTGTTGAATCTTCATAATCATCTATATTATCTTCTATTAAATTGATATCGCCAGTTTCATCCCCCTCAGAAATGCTTATTTGATTTTTAAAATTGGCATATCCGTAAGTTAAATTGAATGTTGATATTAAAACTAAAGAAATTGTTATAAAATATATTGTATCCTTACTTATTTTTTTATCTTTTATTGAAACAATTATTTTCATTAATGTATAAAATAGGACTATAAATAAAGTCATAAATAAAGGTGTTTTTGTTCCTACTAAATAAAAAGGTGGAATCAAAATGCAAGTAAAAAACAAATATTTATACCATTTATTTATATATTTTTTTTCAAAAATCGTGTAAATTATGACAGGTAAAGCATAAATAATTGAATGACCTATATAGTGTGCTGAAACAGACCAACCACGCCATCCTTCCTTTCCTTTAGAAAAAATATACGTTAATGGCGATGTGTTAGTAATAATCGAAATAAAATACATTAATGTCATTAATCCAATAGCTAGAGTGAAAGAAATTAAGATTTTTTTTCTATCTTCTTTATTAACAATTTTAAAAATAAAATAAAAATTAATCAATTGTATTATAAAATATCCATAATTACACAAATATCTTATTTCATTAAACATATTGCCATAAGATAGTTCAAAGAAATTATTTCTTATATTTATTAAGTGTAGGATACAATAAATTCCATAAATAGATAAATAGATAAATGAAATTAATTTTTCTTTAGTTGAAATTTTATAGCAAAACAATAAATATAAA
>DVJX01000005.1 GCA_018716405.1 Candidatus Faecisoma merdavium
CTAAATTGTTTTATTGAACCATCTCTTCTTACACAAGAAACTAATTCATTAACTTTAACTTTTCCCCTTTTTACTCTGCCTATTCCAATTCTACCAACAAAATCATTATAATCTAATAAAGCAGGTTGAAATTGAAATCCACCTTCTATATCAACATTAGGTGCTGGAATATAATTAATAATTGCCTCTAATATTGGTTTCATTGTTTTTTCTTGTGTTTCTATTTCTGGATGTATACTAGAAGTACCATTAATAGCTGAAGCATAAATAACTGGAAAATCTAATTGATCAATATCTGCTCCCAATTCGATAAATAAATCTAATACTTCATCTACTACTTCTTTTGGCCTTGCAGTTGGTTTATCTATCTTATTTACTACTACAATAGGTGTTACACCTGCTTCTAAAGCTTTCTTTAAAACAAATCTTGTTTGTGGCATAGTACCTTCATATGCATCAACAACTAATAAAACACCTTCAACCATATTCATAATTCTTTCAACTTCGCCACCGAAATCAGCATGTCCAGGTGTATCTAAAATATTTATTCTATATCCATCATAATTTATAGCTGTTGTTTTAGCTAAAATAGTAATTCCTCTTTCTTTTTCAATATCATTAGAATCCATAGAATGTGTATTTTCATTTTCTCTAAATGTTCCTGACATTTCCAATAACTTATCTACTAATGTTGTTTTACCATGATCTACATGGGCTATAATTGCAATATTTCTTATTTTTTCCATAAAAACACTCCCAATCAACTGAGTAATTATAGCACGATTATTTTATTTTGTAAAGTTAAAGTATATAATTCATATTCCCAATTTGTAGTACCACCAAAAGTATATATTTTTTTATATCCGTTATTTGATAATATTTCTAATGCGATTTGTGCTCTATTTCCGCTAAAGCAATACACTATAATCGTTTTATCTTTATCTAATTGGTAAAGGTTATTTTCTAATTCATCAAGTGGTATATTAATAGAATTTTTTAAATGTCCTCCATTATATTCAAACGATTCTCTTACATCTAGAAAAATAACATTATCATTGTCAATCATGTCATAAGCTTTTTCTGGAGTTATATATTTACTATTAGAACACCCCACTAAAAAAAGTATTAAAATAATTATTTTTTTCATATCAAATTACCTCACTATAATATTATAATTGAATAATATTTTTTAGTCAAAAAAAAAGATAAATTCTAAATTTATTTTAAATACAACAAATTAGAACTATCTAAATAAGAATTATCATTAAAATTGGTACTAGGGGTACTAATAATTGTTATTCCTAACATAATAATAATAAAGGCTACAATTGTTTTATTTTTTAACATTTCTTTCATAATTCAAACTCCATTCTTTTAATAAAATATATTTTTTCAATTTTGTCTTCAAATATTATAGGTTCGTAATTTTTATACCTTTCTTTTATCTCTTTATTCAGTTTCTTTATAATAAGTAGAGCTTTTCTTTTACTAACACCTGTTAATAATTGAATATCTTTAATCGTATAAAATTCCATAGCACCATTCCTTTCATGATTTAATTCTATCACGAACAAATATTCGTGTCAATATATTTTTGAACAAAATACGAATTTTTGTTTGACATGTGTAAATGTTTATGATAAAATGTTAATAGATAGTTAAAGGAGGAATAATTTTGGAAAAATTAACCACTCAACAAGAAAAGTTATTGGATAAATTAAAACAATATATAGTTAAACACGGATATTCTCCTACAGTAAGAGAATTATGTAAGGAAATGGATTTGTCAAGTACTGCAACAGTTCAAGTACACTTAAATAATTTAGAAAAAAAAGGCTACATAAGAAAAGAAGAAAGCAAAAATAGAACTATTGAAATTTTAGTTAATAATGAATATGAAATTAAAAATGAATTAATTGTTGAAGTCCCATTGTTAGGTAAAATTACAGCTGGCAATCCTATCGAAGCTATTGAAAGACCAGATGAATATTTTAGTTTGCCGTCTTATTTAATTCCTAAAAATAAAGATGTATTTACTTTATTAGTAAGTGGTGAAAGTATGATTAATGCTGGAATTTTAGATGGCGATATCGTTATAGTTGAAAGAAAAAACACCGCTAATAATGGTGAAATAGTTGTGGCAATGACAGATGAAAATGAAGTAACATTAAAAACATTTTATAAAGAAAAAGATCATTTTAGATTACAACCTGAAAATGATACTATGGAACCATTTATTATGAATAATGTCACAATTTTAGGTAAAGCTATTGGATTATATAGAAAAATATAAAAACTCGTAGTCAAAATTACGAGTTTTTTATTTAAATACATTTTTTACAAACTATGTATTTTATTATACATATATTTAACATTTAGAAAAATTATTATTCGTTTTTTTCTAATTTAACTAATACTTCTCTTGGTTTAGAACCATTAGAAGGACCAATTATTCCTCTTTCTTCTAATAAGTCAATTGCCCTAGCTGCTCTATTATACCCTAATCTAAATCTTCTTTGTAATAATGAGGCACTTGCTTTACCTTGTGTTACAACAAATTCTACAATTTCATTATATAAAGGTTCTTCTTTGGCATCTTCTACCATTGTTGTTGATCCTTTAGAATCTTCAGAATCAAGAGCTAAAGATTCATCATATCTAGCTTTTTGTTGTGATATTGTATAATCTGCTACTGCTTTAATTTCATCATCAGAAATAAAAGTTCCTTGTACCCTTATAGGAATGTTTTCTCCTTGTGGTAAAAATAACATATCACCTTTACCTAATAATTTCTCAGCACCTGTCATATCTAAAATTGTTCTTGAATCTATACTTGATGAAACAGCAAATGAAATACGGGATGGAATGTTAGCTTTTACAACACCAGTAATTACATCAGTAGATGGTCTTTGAGTAGCAACAATTAAATGTATACCAGCTGCTCTTGCCATTTGAGTAATTCTCATAATAGACTCTTCAACTTCCTTGGCAGCAACTAACATTAAATCAGCCAATTCATCAATAATTACTACAATATAAGGTAATTTTTTATCAGCATTTTTCTTTTCTAAATAAGCATTATATCCAGCTATATTTTTTGTCCCTGATTGTTCAAATAAATCATACCTATGTTCCATTTCAGTAACTATTTTTTTAAGAACTATATTAGCTTTTTTAGGATCAGTTACAACTGGAGTTAATAGATGTGGCACGCCATTATACATAGATAATTCTACTTTTTTAGGATCGACTAATACTAATTTAACTTCATCTGGTTTAGATCTCATTAATATTGATATCAACATACTATTAATACAAACGGATTTACCTGATCCAGTAGAACCAGCTACTAACAAATGTGGTGTTTTATTTATTTCACAATAAATAGGTTTCCCCATAATATCTTTACCTAAAGTTACTAATAATTTAGAATCTTCCATTCCTTTTGGAACACTTTCTAATATTTCTCTTACACTAACCATCGTAACAGATTTATTAGGTATTTCTACACCAACTGTTTTTTTACCCGGAATAGGTGCTTGAATATGAACACTTTTTGCCGCTAACGCTAAAGCAATTTCTTTATCTAAACTTACTATTCTACTTAATTTAGTTCCAGCTTTAATATCTAATTCATATTGTGTTACAGCAGGTCCAATATTAATGGCTACAACCTTAGCTTCAATTCCAAAATCATGAAATACATTTTGTAGTATATCAACAGTATCTTTTATTGCTTCTTGATTTTCCTTATTATTTTTTCTAGTTGGTTTTGTAAGTAAACTAATAGGAGGAAATTTATAATTAACATTTGAATCTGTTTCTTTTATTTCTTCTAATTCAATTGTTTCAATATCATCTTGCTTTTCATCTTTTTTATCTTCTGTTTGAATTATTTCCTCCATACTAGAAATAACAATTTTACCATCTTTATCATATTCATCTTCAACTTTTTTAATATGTTCCTTATCTTTAACTTTATGGGCTAAATTAACTGTTTCTTTAACAGTTTTTTTAACACCATCTTTTAGTTTTTTTACAATATCATAAATTGTTATTCCAGTAAACATAATAAAACCACATATTATTAGGGCAAAACTTACAACATTTGCGCCATTTAATGAAACTAGTTTAACCATTAAAACACTTATAACTGCCCCAATCATTCCGCCGCCTTGAATAGACTCACTACCATCGATAAAAAAATTTAAATTGTTAAAAGTTTCTTCTATAACAGTCTGAAACTTAATTGTATCATTTACAATTAATTGTTTTATATATCCCAAATGAAATAAACATAATACACCAATAATTATTATATATAATCCAATTAACTTGCTAGTTAATAAGTCTGGTTTTGATCTTTTAACTATCATATATCCACCAATAATTCCAACAATTACTAATAAAATAGCCCATAAGACTCCAACTAAAAATCCTGAAAATCCAACTATTATATTAGATAACATTCCAAATCTACAGCAACCTATTATTGCGGCTAATATTAATAAAATACCATATATTTCAACTTTTGCATTATTATCTTTTTTAACTTCTTTTCTTACTTTTTTCTTAGCCATTTTAAATCACCTTCTACAATTAAAATTATATCATAATTATATAAAAAAAGGAATTATTTTTCTAATTCCTCTTCAATTCTTAATAATTGATTATACTTACAAATTCTATCTGTTCTTGATAATGAACCAGTTTTGATTTGTCCTAAATTAAGTCCTACTGCTAAATCAGCAATTGTTGTATCTTCTGTTTCTCCACTTCTATGCGAAATAATTGTTTTATATCCATTTTGTTTAGCTAACTCTATAGTCTCTAAAGTTTCAGTAATCGTACCAATTTGATTTACTTTTAACAAAATAGCGTTACCAGCATTATGTTCTATAGCATATTGTAAATATTTTTTATTAGTTACAAATAAGTCATCTCCTACTAATTGAATTTTATCTCCTAATTGTTTAGTTATTTCAACAAAGCCATCCCAATCATCTTCATCTACTGGATCTTCAATTGAAATGATAGGATAATTAGAACATAACTCTTTATAAAATTCAATTAATTCATTGATGTTTAATTTTCTATTTTCGCCTTTCAAATTATATACACCATCTTCATAAAATTCACTTGCTGCTACATCAAGACCAATATTAACATCTACACCTGGATTATAATTTGCTTTTTTTATTGCTTCTACAATAACATCTAATGCTTCTTTATTACTATTTAAATTAGGTGCGAATCCACCTTCATCTCCTACGTTAGTGTTATAACCTTTTTCTTTTAAAACTTTTTTTAAGGTATGAAAAACTTCTGAACCTATTCTTAGTCTTTCTTTAAATGTTGGAGCACTAGGAATAATCATAAATTCTTGAAAATCTAAATTATTATCTGCATGAGCTCCACCATTTAAAATATTCATCATAGGAATTGGTAATGTTGTGCCATCACCAATATATCTATATAATGGTTTTCCTTCTGATATACTTGAAGCCTTTAAAACAGCCATTGAAACTCCTAAAGTTGCATTAGCTCCTAGTTTTGATTTATTTTCTGTACCATCTAGATCAATTAATGTTTTATCAATTAATTTTTGGTCACTTGCTTCCATACTAATTAATTTTTCTCTTATAATTGTATTTACATTATTGACAGCTTTTAAAACACCTTTTCCCATATATCTTGATTCATTATCTCTTAGTTCTAGAGCTTCACGACTACCTGTTGATGCTCCACTTGGAACTATAGCTCTTCCTAATACACCATTTTCTAATATAACATCAACTTCAACAGTTGGATTACCTCTTGAATCTAAAACCTCTCTTGCTTTAATATCTTTAATTTTCATAAATATCATTCCTTTCAATTATTATATAAACCTTTAATATTAGCTTCATCTAAAATATGATTTTTTATACTTGATTTTAATTCATTATAACTAAACCCATCTTTTAAATCAAGTAAACAATCTAATGCATAAACTGTTATATCATAATAATGAGGCCTATCTGGTGGAGCCATTCCACCATAATTAGTTCTACCAAAATCATTTTTACCTTCTATAAAGTTATGAACATTTAAACTAGCATTTTCTTCTAAATATGGAGTAGTTATATTAGCAACTAACCAATGAACAAAATCATGCCCGCATACTAAGATTGCATCAAAGTCTTCAATTATAACAGCAAATGATTTTGTTTCTTTAGGATAATTGATAAATTCAAGAGGAATAGATAAATTCATATTACCTCTTTTTCCATATTTATCATTAATAACACCATTGACTATACCTTTACTTTTTATTTGCATCTTATAACCTTCTTTGAATTAATATATTGTTCCATATCCTTCATATAATTTAAAATATACTTTTTCTTTTCTGGTATTATTTCAAATCCCTCTAAGATAGAGTTTAATTCATTATTTAAATCATTTAGATTAGTTATTATATCTTCTACTATTTCAAAATAGTTAGTTAATATATAATCGATTATTTTAGTAGTTTCAAAATATTGCTTTCCAACACAACAATATTTTGTACCAATAGATTTAAAATTATTAAATGATAAACCATTATCATAAGATGGAGGTAATCTATATTGTTTAGTCTTTTCATTAAAAATTAACCCAATATTTTCTAATTTTGAATCAATATTATCGGTTAAACATTTACCAAAAAGTATTCTTATATATTCTTTTTTTAACAATTCAAAATTAGTTACCATATAAAGATTTGAAAATTTATTAAATACTTGTTTAAAACTCAAATCTAATTCTTTTTCTTCATCTTTATCTCTTATAATTTCACAATCATAAATATCATAAGAAACATCAGCTTTATCGGTCAAAAAACTTGTAACTAAACAACAATTTTTTCTTGCTAAACTATCATATCCTAATTCTACTTCAACACAAGAAATATTTAGTTTTTTCAAAATAATACTTGATAAATATTCCATAAGGTCTTGGTCATTATTTTCACTTATTTTTACTAACTTTTCGACATTATTATCAGATACCCAAAATTTTTCAACAGTAGCTTTTCCTCTTGGTTCAATACATAAAAATTCTAAAGTTGAAACTTCAATTCTTTGCATATCTACCCTTTCCTTCATGTTTAATTAAAATTTTATCAGTTAATAAAACTCCAGATGAATTTTCCATATTATTTATATTATTATATCTATTTTCAAAAACAGGAAACAACTTTTGATTTTCGTAAATTTTTTTTATATCAGGCATATCTGGAAAAGGCCTAAAACCATTTTCTATTGCTTCATAAATATTATTTATATTATACCTAAAATACCATTTATCATCAAAAATTAAATAACCTATTTTATATGTTTTTTCTTTATTATATTTTTGCCATTCTACATAAAATATTTCCATAAATCACCTAATCATATTAACAATTTTTTTAAATTCATTTCCCCTATCTTCGAATTTATCATATTGATCCCAAGATGCACAAGCAGGACTTAATAGAATAACACTATTATCAATTGATAATTCATAAGCTTTCTTTATAGATTCTTCTAAATTATCTTTTTTATAACACATAATGTTGTTTCTGTTACAAAAATCTAATATTCTATCTTTAGTCTGCCCATAACATACAACTGCTTTAACATTTTTCATATGTGGTAATAAATCATCAAATGAATGTCCTCTATCTAATCCGCCTAATAATAAATATGTTGGTTTATTAAATGAATCTAATGCAATATTAGTAGATACAACATTTGTTGCTTTTGAGTCATTATAAAAATCTCTTGTGTTTAATGTTGTTACATATTCTAATCTATGTTCAACACCAGAAAAATTAGTTAGTACTTTTTTTATTACTTCATTAGATACATTAAATTGTTTAGCTACAATTACAGCACACATAATATTTTCATAATTATGATTACCCTTTAATTTAATTTCATCTAATTTAATAATTTCCTCTTTATAGTAAATTGCATTATTTTTAATACAAGCATCACAGTCTTTATAAGCAGAAAAATATATTTTTTTAGATTTTATATCTTTCGTATTATTTAATACATCTAAATTATTTCCATTTAGTATTGCAATATCATTATTAGTGTGATGATTGAATATTTTAACTTTATTTTTTATATAATTTTCGTACGTTTTAAAATGATCTAAGTGAACTTGAGTTAAATTAGTTAAAACGCCAATATCAATTTTAAAATCTTTAAAATCATGCATTTGATGTCCAGAAACTTCTAAAACTATAATATCATTTTCTTTAACACTATCTAGTAATGAACACATTGGATAACCTATATTTCCGCCTAAATGAACAGATAGTCCTGCTTCTTTTAAAATATTATAAGTTAATGTTGTAGTTGTAGTTTTACCATTACTTCCAGTAATACCAACTATTTTAACATTATTAGGTAAATAATGATAAGCAACCTCTAATTCATTAATAATTGGAATATTCATATTATTAGCTTTTAAACAAACTGGATGATCTATTTTAATACCAGGATTTTTTACAACATAGTTAAAACTATCATCTAACAAATCTTCTGGTTTATCAGTTATTATTAAATTAATTCCTAATTGTTTTAACTCTTTAACTTTATTATCATCTTGTTCTTTCATATCAGTTATTACAATATCACAATTATGCTTAACTAAAAATTTAGCTGCCTCATAACCAGATCTTGCCATCCCTAAAATGAATATTTTTTTATTGTCATACATCCTTATCACCTATTACATTATATCATTTTTTTATAAAAAAAGAAAAAATTGTAACATTTTATTACAATTTTTATAAATTGTTTAACTTTTCTTTTACTAATTTGTTAACTAATGACATATCAGCTTTTCCTTTAAGTAAAGGCGAAATTTTGCCCATAACTTTTCCTGTATCAGCAACACCAGTAGGATTTACTTCATTAAACACTTCATCAATAACTTTAATAATTTCTTCTTCACTCATCATTTCAGGCATATATTTTTCTAAAATACTTATTTCTTTTTCTGTTTGTTTGATTAAGTCAGTTCTACCACTTTTTTCTAAATCACTAATAGTTTCTTTTCTTGTTTTAATTTGCTTTGAAATTACAGCTATAACTTCTTCATCTGTTAAATCTCTTTTTTTATTAATTTCTTCTAATTGAATAGCTCCTTTTACCATTCTTATAACATTTAATAAATCTTTATTTTGATTTTTCATAGCATTTTTTAAATCAATCATTATTTTTTCTTTCATATATTATCCCTTTCTAATTGAACAAAAGTCAAATAAATTTGACTGCATCTAATCTCACGATTAGATATTTCTCCTTCTTTGGTGGCTTTCGCTTTTTCCTCCAGAGACTAATTTCCGATAGTCGCTATCGTACTTGTTTTTATTTTATTT
>DVJX01000059.1 GCA_018716405.1 Candidatus Faecisoma merdavium
GAACCTGAGCCAGAACCTGAACCAGAAGAACCAGAAATTATTGGAGAAATACCAGTTATTACTTTTGATAATTCTACTTTGATTATGACAAAAGGACAGGTTATAGATTTACTTAGTGGTGTTGTAGCAACTGATAAAGAGGATGGAAATTTAATTCCTACAATAACATTAGAAAATGTGCCATTTACTGATACAAGTATATTATTAGAAGGTACTCATACAATTGTTTATACTGTTACTGATAAAGATAATAATACAGTTACAAAAACAAGAACTATAATTGTAAAATTAGATTTAAATAATGATGGAATTCCAGATGATGATAGTAGTGAGTTTCCAAATAATCCTCCTGATAAAGAAGAATTTCCTGATAATTCTGGCGAATATGAAAATCCTGTTGAGCCAGAATTTCCGCCACCTGTTAAAGAATAAATATTATATTTTAAATAATCATTAATTAAAAAACAGATGAAAATCTGTTTTTTGATATTTACAAATAATAAAAACAAGTAAGAATTTAAATAATAGAAATTAATATATTCTAAATTTGTTTTATGTGTTAATGTAAATTCAATTAGATATTGCAAAAAATAATAATTTTATAAATTAAAGATGTAATTTACATATGTTTTTTAAATATTATCTGTTTTCTTTATATAAATCATTAAAAATTTTTAAATGTATTTCTTCATCAACAATTATTCTTTCTAACATTTTTTTAATATATTTGTCATTGATTACCTTAATTAAATTTTGATAATTTTTAATAGCTAATGTTTCAGCTTCAATATTTATTTTTAATATATCTTTTAAATTAGTATTATAATTAACATAATTACTAGTCCATGGAATATCATTTGATTTATATTCTGGTTTTAAACCCAATAAATTAATTGTTTTAGCGAGCATTTCTAAATGATGCATTTCTACAATAGCAATATTTTCTAATATTCTACCAATATTGTTATCTAATATAAATGATTGATACATATACAAATGGGTTGCTGTATCTTCACTAATCATACTAGCATATGGATACATTAATAATTTCGCATATTCGATATTTTCTTTTTCAACTTTAATATCTGGATATGGCAGATTTGATTTATACATAATTAATCACCTAATTAATTATATAAAAAAAAGTAATTAAAATGTATAATTTTGGGATATAATAGTTATAGGAGAGTGATAAAGTGCAAGAAAAGTATGCAGAATTGTTATTAAAAAGATGTTTAAACATATCTAATCAACCTTTATTAATATCATGTCCTATTGAAGCTTATGAATTTGTAAGGACATTAGTTAAAAAGGCTTATGAAATTGGAGTTAAAGATATTCATATTGATTTTGAAGATGAACAATTAAAAAAATCACAATTAAATAATTTAAGCGATGAAGATTTAAAAAATAGTTCTTTTTTCAATAAAAAAATATTTGATGAATATGCTAAAAAAGATGCTTGTTTTTTAATGTTATATGCTTATGAAGATTTTAGTGACATCGATGATAAAAAATTAGAATTAAGTGCTAAGTTAGTAAGAGAAACTAAACCTATTTATAAAGAAAGACAATTAAAAAACGAAATTGTTTGGTGTATTGCTTCTGTTGTAACAAAAACATGGGCTGATAAGTTATTTCCTAATGAAGAAGATAACGTAAATAAGTTATGGAATATAATTTATAAAATGTGCTTAATTGATAAAGATAATCCAATTGAAGAATGGAATAATAAGATTAAGTTGAATAGCAAAAAATCAGAATTTATGAATAATAAGCAATATAAAAAATTAACTTTTAAAAATAGTTTAGGTACTAATTTGACAATAGAATTACCAAAAGATCATATTTGGGCTGGTGGTAATACAGTTATAAATGGAATAGAAACGATTGCAAATATGCCAACTGAAGAAATATTTACTTCACCTTATAAGTTTGGAGTTAACGGAATAGTTTATAGCTCAAAACCATTAGTATATAATGGAAGTTTAATTGAAAATTTTTATTTAGAATTTAAAGATGGGGAAGTAGTTAATTTTGATGCTAAGATAGGTAAGGAAACTTTAAGACAAATAATTGAATATGATGAAAATTCTAAATATTTAGGAGAAGTAGCTTTAGTTGATTATGATTCTCCAATATCTAAGTCTAATTTAATTTTTTATGAGACTTTATATGATGAAAATGCTGCTTGTCATTTAGCGTTAGGTTCAAGCTATTTAGAATGTATTAAAGTGCCTAATTTTGATATAGTTAATAAAAGTAATACACACGTTGATTTTATGATTGGAACAAAAGATTTAGAAGTAATTGCTGATGGTGAAATAATCATGAAAGACGGTAATTTTATAAAATAATGTATTAAATATCTCTTTTTATATCATAATTGATATGAAAGGAGATATTTTTATATGGCACGTCATAGAGTAGAAATTTGTGGCGTGAATACTGCGAATATTAAAGTTTTAAGTAATGAAGAAATGATTGAATTATTTAAAAAATATCAAAGTGGAGATAATTTTGCTAAAGAAGATTTAATTAATGGTAATTTAAAATTAGTTTTATCTATTTTAAGAAAGTACAATAATAGAATAGATAATTTGGATGATTTATTTCAAGTTGGGTGTGTTGGTTTAATTAAAGCGATTGACAATTTTGATTTGTCTCATGAAGTGAGATTTTCAACTTATGCAGTCCCAATGATATTAGGTGAAATAAAAAGGTATTTAAGAGATAATAGTTCGTTAAGAGTTACTAGAAATTTAAAAGACATTGCTTATAAAGGATTAAAAACTAAAGAAGAATTGACTAATAAATTAAATAGAGAACCTACTATTAAAGAAATAGCTGATGTGTTAGAATTAGAAGAATTAGAAGTTATTCAAGCTTTTGAAGCTGTAAAAGATGCTGTTAGTATACAAGAACCTATTTATAGTGATGGTGGAGATACTATTTATTTAGAAGAACAAATAGCTGATAATAAAAATAAAATTGAATTAGATGTAAATATTATGTTAAAAGAAGCTATAAATAATTTAAAAGAAAAAGAAAAATATATTATATATAGAAGGTATTTTGAAGGAATTACACAAATGGAATTATCAGAAGAAATTGGTATTTCTCAAGCTCAAGTTTCAAGAATTGAAAAGAACTGTTTGGACAATATGAAAAAATTTTTAAATTAGACATAAATTTAATTAGGTGGTATGATGCGATTAAGTGAGTTACAATCCAAAAATATAATCACAACATCAGGTAAATTAATTGGTACTATAATTGATGTAGTAGTAGAAGAAGGAAGTATAAAAAGTTTTATCGTTGAAAAAAATAAATTTTTTGTATCATTTTTTTCTTCTAAAAATGAAATAGAAATAAAGTGGAATCAAATAAAAACAATCGGTGACGATGTAATAATTGTTGAGTGTCAATGAAATTGTCAATTTACAAATTAATGTTGACAGCTCATTTTTTTTTATGCTATACTGAAAGTCCGTCTAAAAAATAGAAAGGAAAGTTTTATGTTTGAAAAAATTCCACTTAACAGATTTTTCGTTGCAAATTTTGTTGACGAAAAAATAGAATATGTTTATGGAGGTTTAAATAGATCTATAAAAGTAATCCACCATTTTGATGTAATAAAAGAAAAAAGTTTATTTATGATAGTTATTGATAGTAGTAATCAAATTATAGGATATATGAATTTAGCTGATAATATTATATATCAACCAATTAATTATATAAAAGAAGACTATGAAGAGTCTTTTGATACTTTACCAAATATTGATCCTAAGCAAAATGATGGATTTATATGTTTTGAACCATTATCAAATTATAATTCAAAATTTATTAAACCAGTTATGTCATTAAAAGAAGCTAAAAAAGCTTTAATTGACATAAATAAACAAATTAAAACTGATAAACAAAAAATATTAATAAGATAAAATTGTAAAATGCTATTTCCTATGATAAAATATATTTGGAGATGATATTATGGATATTAGAATAGAAGAAACTTTAGAAAAAGAAAAATTAAGACAACAAAATAACATTGAATTAATTGCTTCTGAAAATTATGTTTCTAAAGATATTTTGAAGTTACAAGGAAGTATTTTTACAAATAAATATGCTGAAGGTTATCCAAATAAAAGATATTATGGAGGATGTATAAATGTCGATACTGTAGAGTCTTTAGCAATAGAATATGTAACTAAATTATTTGATTGTAAATATGCTAATGTTCAACCACATTCTGGAAGTAGTGCTAATATGGCTGTTTATAAGGCACTATTAAATGTTGGAGATAAAGTGATGGGGATGAATTTATCTCATGGCGGACATTTAACACATGGTTATTCGCTAAATTTTAGTGGTTTAGAATATGAAATAGTAAGTTATGATGTTGATCCTAAAACCGAAATAATTGATTATGATAAATTAGAAGAGTTAGCTATTGAAACTAAGCCTAAAATGATTATAGCAGGTATTTCTGCTTATTCTAGAATAATAGATTTTAAAAGATTTAGAGAAATTGCTGATAAAGTTGGTGCTTATTTAATGGTTGATATGGCTCATATTGCAGGGCTTGTTGCAACTGGTTTACATCCTTCACCAATTCCTTATGCTGATGTAGTAACATCAACTACTCATAAGACTTTAAGAGGTCCTAGAGGGGGAATTATTTTAACTAATAATGAAGAAATAATAAAAAAAATAAATAAGATAGTTTTTCCTGGTATTCAAGGTGGTCCTTTGATGCATGTTATAGCAGCTAAAGCACAGTGTTTTTATGAAGCATTACAGCCTTCATTTAAAAAATATCAAGAACAAGTATTAAAAAATATTAAAGCTTTAGCTAGAGTTTTATCAGATAATGGATTAAGAATAGTTTCTGGTGGTACTGACAATCATTTAATATTAGTCGACTTATCTAATTTAAATATAACAGGTAAAGAAGCTGAAATATTATTAGATGAAGTAAATATCACAGTTAATAAAAACACAATTCCATTTGATAAAGAATCGGCTTTGAAGACAAGTGGTATTAGATTAGGTAGCCCTGCTATGACTACTAGAGGTTTAAAGGAAGAAGATTTTATTGAAATAGGTAATATTATAGTTGAAACTTTAAAAGGTGGTAGTAAAGAAGAATTAAGATTAAGGGTAAAAAAAATAACTGACAAATATCCTTTAGAGGTATAATATGACATTAGACGGTAAAAATTTAAGCGATAAAATAAAAAATGAAATCAAATCTAAAGTAAAAAGTTATTTAATTAAACCCACACTAGCAGTTATTCAAATTGGAAATGATGAGGCAAGCAATATTTATATTAATTCAAAAAGAAAAGCTTGCGAAAATGTTGGAATCAATTTTATTCATGAAAAATTTGATGAAGATACTATTGAACAAGAAATTATTAATAAAATAATTGAATTAAATAATGATCCTTATGTTAATGGTATTTTAATTCAATTACCACTTCCTAAAAAATTTGATACATATAAATTATTAAATTTAATAAATAAAAATAAAGATGTTGATGGATTAACTGATATAAATATGGGATTGTTATTTAAAGATAATAACAACTTAGTTCCTTGTACACCACTTGGTATAATTACTTTATTAAAAGAATACAATATTGATTTAAGCGGTAAACATGCAGTAGTTGTAGGTAAATCTAATTTAGTAGGTAAGCCACTTGCTATGTTGTTATTACAAAATGGTGTAACTGTTACTATTTGTCACTCTAAAACAGTAGATTTAAAGCAATATACTAAGCAAGCTGATATATTGATATGTGCAGTTGGTAAAAAAGATTTAATAACTAAAGATATGGTTAAAGAAAATGCTGTTGTTGTTGATGTAGGAATGAATAGGGTAGATGGTAAGTTGTATGGTGATATAGATTTTGAAAATATTAAAGATATAGCATCTTATATAACACCAGTTCCAGGTGGAGTAGGACCAATGACAGTTGCAATGCTACTTTCTAATGTTTTAAAAAATTATGAAAAAAGTTTATAAAACTATTGTCAAAATTGAACTAATATGATATTATTATATTGTTCAATTTCTTGGCGAGATAGCTCAGTTGGCTAGAGCAACTGGTTCATACCCAGTAGGTCGAGGGTTCGAATCCCCCTCTCGCTACCAAGAGGAATTCTGCTCGAACTTTTATAGTTTCGAGTTTGATAAATAACTAATTCAGAAATGGATTAGTTTTTTTGTTATTAAAAACTATCCTAAAAGAAAGGATGGTATTATGGTAAATATTATTAAAGAAGAATTGCCTATTGAAGAACACTTGCGAAAGAAATTAGAACTGATATGTGAGTTTGCTAAAACAACACCAACAATTATTAATGGAAATATAAGGAAGATAGATAGAACTAATTTAACTTATATTGAGCCAAATAGAATTATTATAAAAAATAAAACTTTCTTAATATTTAATTATTCTAACGAAGTCTTTATTGAAAATTTATCTAATAAAATCAAATTATCTGAATTAGAAGATTATTTAAAAACTATCTAAATACTATTTATACCATAATCAGGGAATTGACAAATCTTAAAAAAATGATATTATATATAACCAATGAAAGAGGTATTCTCTAGAAATGGAGGTACACCGATGATAAAAATCAAAGATAGAATTAAAATATATAATATTGATTTTAATGAGGAGTCAGTAGTATTTAGACTTTACTAGATACTATTGTCTCCTCTTTTTTAGTAAAAGGAGTTGAAGTATATGAAAGATGAAGAAAGAATATGTGGTTTATATTTAAGAGTATCTACTGAAGATCAAGCCAAAGAAGGATTTAGTTTACCAGAGCAAAAAGAAAGATTAGAGGCACTTTGTAAGTTTAAAGGTTATAAGATATATGATTATTATACTGATGCTGGAATAAGTGCTAAAACAGGAAATCATAGACCAGAGTTTGATAGATTAATTGATGATGCTAAAAACGGCAAAATAAACACTGTTATTGCTTTAAAACTAGATAGACTATCAAGAAGTATATATGATTGGGAAAACTTACTTAAAACATCTGAAAAGTATAGATTTGATTTAGTATGTGCTAATGATGATATTAATACAACAACAGCTAATGGAAAAATGGTAACTAGAATTATGATGTCAGTTTCACAAAACGAAATAGAAAGAACAAGTGAAAGAACCAAAGTTGGTATGGTAGGAGCAATTAAACAAGGTCATATTCCAGCAGTTTGTCCTATTGGTTTTAAAAGAGTTGATAAAAAACTAGTTCCAGATCCATTAACAAAAGATATAGTTATAAGAATATTTAATTTATATTTTGAAGGTAATTCTTATAGCACTATTGCAAATATCTATAACAAAGAAAAAATACAAGGTAAAACAAATTGGAAAGATACAAGAATACTAAAGATTTTATCTAATGAATTATATAAAGGAGATTATGTATCAGGCAAAACAATAAATAAACCTGTATATTATGAAAATGTAGTTGAGCCATTAGTTAGTAAAGAACTATGGGAAAATTGCCAAGCACAAAGAAAGAAAAATCAAAAGAACTACATGAGAACTCAAACTTATATCTTCTTACAAAAATTAAGATGTCCTAAATGTGGAAGAATTCTTGCTGGTGGTGCTACTCATAAGATTAAATATGATAAATGGTATTTCTATTATAGATGTGAGGATTGTAAAAATAATATTAAAGAAGAAACTATTGAAAATTCGGTTAAAACACTACTATCAGATATATTAGAATATGATAATGTTGTTAATGAATTTTTCTTACCAGTATTAAAGTCCAAATTAGATAATCCAAAACAAGAATTAGAAAAAGAGTTAAAATCATTAAATAATAAAAAAGGTAGAATTAGAAAAGCATATATTGATTCAATATTTACAGAAGAAGAATATAGAAGTGAATTGGAATTAATAGAAAATCAAATTAAAGATATTAATTCTAAGTTATTAGAAAATTCACAAGCCGAACAATTAAACTTTACTACTGAAGATATATTACTTAAAAGAGATATGGATTTTATTAACAAAGTTAAATTACCAATTTCTTATTATGCATTTAATGATAATTGGGATTTATTAGATCGAGATGATAAAGCAGATATAATTATGAGATATATTGATGATGTTGAATTAGAAACTAAAAATGGAAAATTAGTTGTAAAACAAATTAATTTTAGAAGTACATTCTATAATGATTTTAATGAATTATACACCAAAGGTTATATTGATAAGAAAAGACCTCTTACATACGATTTTAATGGTGTATGTGTAGATACAAATATAAGATATAGTGAATACTTACCAATTAAAGATGTAATGCAACACTTATATAGATTAAATGAATATTATGAAGTTAATTTATATAAAGGCACTTATTATAAAGAAACAGAAAAATTAGATATAGGACCACTACAAAGAAATGAAGTTCCTATAAGAGTATTCCCATTACAAAAAGATAATAACGGAGATAATAATTGGTTATCAATGGGAATGCTTGCTACAAAGAATAACCCGAATGATATAAAGGTAAACATTAGAGATGTATTTGAAACAATACCCGATAATGTTACCGAAGAAAATTTTTAAAATGCGTGGCACGTTTTGTTGAACTTTTAGTTCAATGAAAGTGGTGATAGCAATTTAAAAATTGATACTTTATGTAGTTTTAACTATTTACGAAGTTTATAGTTACTGCGGAATAAGGTGAACGGATTCTAAGGTGTTAAACCTTAGCCCACTGGATATTTTGTATGGAACGTACAAAATTCCTAGGGGGTTAGAAATTTTGGATGACCAAAATGACCACTTGAGTGGTCACTTCTAGAAAGGAGGAAACTATGTCAGAACTTGCTTATTCGCTACATTTAGGTAGTGATAAAAATAGAAAAAACATATCTAAACAAAATGGTAAAAACAATTTAAGTGGAACAACTTCTTTACCAAATAATGCTATTCAAAATGTAAGACAATTATCAAAAGTAGATAAGCATAATTATAGAAAATACGATAACGAACAAGACTTAATAGAAATAGTTAGAGGAACTTCTTCTCCACTTGATGATGTCAAAGAATTATATTTAAGTGAATTTGAAGAAGCAAGACTTGAATACAATTCTAAACAATCTAGACCTAGTCGTATGATAGATAATTATTTTGATAATGTATCTAATAATGAGAAAAAGGATCTTGCATGTGAAATAATACTTGAACTTGGTGATAAAGAATATTGGGATACTAAAGATGAAAATTTTAAAAAGAAAATGTCAGAAGTTTATAAAAAAACAAGTTGATGATTTAGAATTATTAGTTCCTAATTTTAAAGTAGCTAGTGCTATTATTCATTATGATGAAACAAGCCCACACTTACATATTGTTGGTGTTCCAATTAAATATAAGAATAAAAATGGTATGGAAAAACAGGTTGGTAAATCTGATGTATTTACTAAAGAATCCTTAATTAGATTACAAGATAAAATGAGAACTTTATGTATTGAAGAATTTAATCACGTATATAGTTTAGATTCTACTTTAAAACAAAAACAAAAAGGAAGAAATAGAGATATTCATGTATCTGATATGGCTAACTATATTGAAATGAAAAAGCAAATTGAAAAAAATACCGAAAACCTAAAACAAGCTAATAAAAAATCTTCAGAGTTAAAACAAAACTCTAAAGATATAAAAGATAAAATTGCTAAACTTAAAACATCAAAACTAAATAAAGATAATTATATTTTATCAAAAGAAGATAAAGAATCTTTTATCGACTTTATCAATCAAGTTAATGACACTAGTAAAGAATATGATAAAATACAAACTCTATCTAATACATTAGTTAATGCTCACGAACAATTAAAAGATAAAAACAATAAAATTAAAACTCTTACTGAAAATAATGAAGCACTTGATTTAAGAGTTAAGACTTTGAATGATACAATTAAAGAGAAAGACAATGAAATATCATTTTTAAAATCAAAAATTCACGATTTGAAAAACACTCTTGAATATTGGAAAAATAAGTTTGAAAAACTAATATCATTCTTACATGATAAACTTCATAGTTGGTATGATAAAGATGATAAATATATTGATGTTGTTAATGAAATGTATGATGATAATGTTTTAGATGATGATGATATTGAAGAATTAAACTTAAACAAAGAAAAAGATGATTTTGAAAGATAAAATTTAACTAATTCAGTAAAATGTATTAAAAACACTGTAAAAATATGTTATAATATTTGACAGGTAAAGAGATAAAAAGGTGGATATTTATTAGGAGGAGAAAAAATATGATTAGTACAAGCAGTCATAATGATTGGCAGTCAGATAAATATAGAACCTATTCTATCTCTGGTAATCGTGGAAAAGATGCTAATTATCAAGGGAAATGTTATCCAGAATTAGCACCGAAATTATCTTTTTGGAAAGTATGGCATAATAATATTGGTAAAATTTCTGAAGAAGAAAATAATAGATATTATGTACAGGAATATTGGAATCAAGTTTTATCAAAACTAGATCCTGAAAAAGTATTTAGAGACCTTGACTATTCTGTTCTACTTTGTTATGAACCTAATACTGAATTTTGTCATAGGCATATTGTTGCAGCATGGTTTGAAATATTATTAGGTGTAAAAGTTCCTGAACTAAAGGCAAAAGATTATCAAATAGAAGAAACTGATAGACCAGAATATATTAAAGAATATTTAGAAGATGCTATGAGATTAAATAGAAATATGCGAGGATTTAAATCATTGAGAGCATTATATTTATTTGAAAAAGGAGAAAAGTTAGAAGCAAAAGCAGATGAATTAGAAGAAAAAACAGGCAAATGCTATGATGGTTATAGACAAACAGCTTGTTTCTTAAGATGTGATGCTGATATGGCAGAAGATGAGTATAGAGAATTACAAAATCAAAAGAAATTAATAAAAACACAAAATAAGTAATTTAATAAGGGCTAGTATAGACTTATTATTATTGATAAGGAGTACTATGCTCTTTTTAGTAGGAGGCAGTATAAATGAAATCATATACTAATACGAAATTGAGAAAAAAATTACAAAACAAAGGAATTATACTTGATGAAAAAAAGAAACAACATTTTGATAAATATAGTTATTATCAAGTTATTAATGCTTATAAAAATATTTTTTCTACTAGTATTGAAAATATAGATGATATTGAAAATAATATAAAAAATTCAATTGATATTGATAGATATAGAAAAAATTTCTCAATTTCTAATGATACAAGTAATAGTACTCTATATAGAGGAATATTAATTAGCATATGTCAAAAATATGGTATTAATTTAAAATATACTGACTCAAACGATGAACTTAAAGAAAAAATAAAAGGAATAAAATATTATAATCATTTATATTCTAACAAAGTTATTTATAGTGATTTTATAAGAATTTATAAATTTGAGCATGAGCTTAGAAATGTATTATTAAAATATACTTTAATAATAGAAGAAAGTTTAAAAAATGTTTTGGTTACATATTTAAATAGTATAGAGGCTAAAGATAATTTTCTGACAGATATAAATCAATATGATACAACCCCTAAAAACATTACTAATTCTATTAACTCAATAAAGAAGATATTTGATAAACAAACAAATAAACACTCTAATCCAATTAAAAGAAAAAACGATCAAGAACTTTCAGTACCTTATTGGATTATAATTAATGAATTAACACTAGGAGAAACTATTAAATTAATTATTAATTTAGATAAATCTCATATGCAAAATATTTTGGAAGACTGTGTTAATTGTTTTACTAATATTAAAATAAATAAAGATGAAATAACAACTGATGAAGACAAAGAAAAATATTGGAACAAATTAAATGTTATGCGTGAAATATTAAATATTGTTGGTTTATTAAGAAATAGTTTAGCTCACAATCAGCCTATATATAATTTTAATGTTAAAGAGTATTATTCATCAAAATCAAATAATATACATTACATCTTACCAAAAGCACATAATCAGCAAGAGCAATATGTATTAACAACAAATTATATGTCTTACTTGGCAGAATTCTTTGGTAGTGATAGATATAATAGTTTTTCAGGTAATACAAATATTGATTTATCTTGGGTTATATATATAATCTACAAAATTATTTCACATTTGGATAAGAACACTAATATGTATACAGAGTTAGTTTATGTATATAAAAAATATAATATTATTTTGAGACCAGATAAAGCAGCTACTAATAAAATGGATTTATATGAAACAATTTTATCTAAATTAGATGATTATAGTAATATTGATTTTAACATAAACAGTATTAAAGAAAAATATGATAATGATAAAAGAATTAAATTAGATTTAATATCACTAAACAAGCAAATTAGAGATATGCAAGATGAGATGAAATCTTTATTAAATGAAAATAATAAAAATAATGAATACATGAAATATACACATTTCTTATTTGATAGAGCATATACTAAATATACAGGTATAGATAAAAAGTATTTTGACAAATTAATGAATAATAAAGAAAAATAATCATAAAATATTAGTGTTACATATTTACATTGATCATAAAATATGATATCATGAATATGTAATGAAATGCCTCTCTTTTTGAGAGGGAGAAAAAGGAACGCTGTTCCTTTTTTTCGTATTATTTTATAAAAATTGACTAAAAAATGTTGAAATAAACGATATCTATGGTAAAATGTATATAGTGATTAGTTGTTTATCAACTATTTCTAAAGTTTCGGATATACTATTTGTCCGTACCATTTTGTAAATAAAACTAATTCAGAAATGGATTAGTTTTTTAGTTTTAAATTTTGAATTGTAAATAATGTTATTAGAATAAATATTGACAATTATTAAATATTTTGTTAAAATTATTTACATTGAAAACGAGGAAGAGAAATAGTAATAAAATTAATTATTTATAGTGAGTTATCGGTTGGTGGAAGATAATAATAATATTTTATGAACGCGTCTTGGAGTTTTAAAGCAGATCTGCTATAAAGATTAGAGTGTATAGTCTTCTATAAAATAAGGTGGTACCGCGAATAGTTCGTCCTTATGTTATAGGGACTTTTTATTTTGAAAGGGTGATTTTATGTATAAAGATTATATTATTAAATTAGTTAAAGAAATTATTAAAGATAAGGAAATAGTAGTTGAAACCCCACCTAAACCAAATATGGGTGATTACAGTGTACCATGCTTTAATTTTAGAGATGAAACTAATAAAAATCCATTAGAAATAAGTAAAATGATTAAAGAAAATATTAAAGATGAAGAAAATATATTTTCTAAAATTGATGTAATGGGACCTTATGTTAATTTTTATTTAAATTATGATAAAGCAAGTAATGTAATTAATGAAATATTAAATAATAAAAATTATGGTTCTTTAAATCAAGGTCATAATGATGCATTATTAATTGAACATACTTCAATTAATCCTAATGCTGAGCCACATATGGGAAGATGTAGAAATAGTTTGATTGGGGACTTTTTATCTAGACTATATCAATTTGTAGGGTATAAAGTAGAAAGACATTATTTTATTAATGACTTAGGTAAAAAAATAGCTCTATTAGTAATTGGTGTTGAAGAATATGGTTTAAAAGATGATTCATTTAAAAGTATTTTGGATGTTTATGTTAAAATTTCTAATGATGCTAAAAACGATGAAAATATTGAACAAAAAGCTTTTGATTATTTAGAATTAGTTGAAAGTGGTAATGAAGAAATGATCAATAAATTTAAAACTATTACTGATAAATGTGTTAGTGGCCAAATGAAAATATTTGAAGAATTAGATATTCATTTTGATGTCTTTACTCATGAATCTGATTATGTATATAATAATTATTTAACTAACATTTTAAATAAATTATCTGAAAAAGGTAAATTAAAAGTCGATGAAAATGGTAGAAATTATGTTGATTTAAGTGATTATGATATTCCTACTAAAGAACCTGTTTTAGTATTGACTAGATCTAATAAAACATCATTATATCCAATTAAAGATATTGCTTATACTATGCACAAAATGGATTTAAATAGCAAAAATAACTATATTGTTTTAGGTGAAGATCAAGAAGTATATATGAAACAAATAGCTGCGACTTTGGATATATTAGGATATGGCGCACCTAAATTAATAAGTTATTCTTATGTTTTATTAGATGGTGATAAAATGAGTACTTCTAATGGGACTTTAGTATTAGTAACTGATTTTATTAAAGCATTAAAAGATAAAATAAAATTAGAATTTGATAATAGAAATTTGGAATGTAATCAGGAAACTTTAAATATTTTAACTAATGCTTGTATTAAATATACTATGTTAAATGTGTCAAAAAATAAAATAGTTAATTTTAACTTTGATAATGCTACTAGTTTTCAAGGAGAATCTGCTATTTATATTTTATATAGTATTGTAAGAATTAATTCTATTTTAAGAAACAATAAATATAATAATATCGAAATAAAATTAACAGATGAATTAGAATATAAAATAGTTAAGGATTTAATTGAATTTCCAAGTTTAGTAAATGATTTATTAAAAACAAATGAACCTGTTTTATTAACTAAATATATTTTTAATTTAACGCAAAAATTCTCATCGTATTATGAAAAAATAAATATAAGTAATATAGAAGATGAACAAATTAAATATTCTAAATTAATGTTATTAGAAGCAATTAAAGTAGTATTAACAAATGGTCTTAGTATATTGGGAATAAAAACGATTGATAAAATGTAAACTCTGTTTAGAGTTTTTCTTTTATAAAAATTGATTTATAATTAAATTATTGATAAAATATGTAATGAGGGATTGATATGAATGGTGTATTAGGTAGTTTAAAAAATATGCTTAAAAGATGGCGATTAAACTTTAGAAATAAAAAGAAAAAAGAAGAGTTGGAGATATATAATAGGAAAATAACTAAATATCCACGTCTCACATCTTTTATTTATAGCACAATAGCTATAATTTATTCTCCTTTTGGTTATGCATTTTCGAAAAGCAATAAACAAGCTAGTATTGAACAACCTAAGTTATATAAAAAAATAGAACATATTAATATTGAACTAGATAAAATCATTGAAAAAAAAGGTAAAAATATTAAATCAGTAGAAGATAAAATAATCAAAGTAAAAAAAGCACTTGATATTCCAATGTCTAAAGAAAGTAAAAATTATTTTGAATCTAAATTAAAAGAAATAGAAATAAAAAAAGAATATATCAAAAATCCTAATAAAAAGAATAAAGTAAGAACTAAAATAATTGAAAGACCTTTAGAAAAAGCAAAAACTAAATCATTACCGAAAAAAAATATTAAAGCTAACGATACAACTACAAAGTCACTTCAAAATTTTTCTACTTTAATTATTACAAATAAAGTTATGGCACAAGAAGATAATAAACTTGAGCAAAAATTTATAAAAGAAGCAAATAATAAATTAAAAGAATTTGATGAACAAATAAAAAATATAGAAAATAAAATATTAAATACTAATCAATATAATCATTTTTATGATTTAGAAAACGAATTAAAATATTTAAGAAAAAAAATAGAAAAATTAAAAGAAAAATATGATGAAATAAAAGATTATTTAGACTTTGAAATAGAATGTGATAAATATGAACTATGTAAAAGTCCTAAAAAAATAGATGAAATGTTAGAAAAAATTGAAAAAAATTTAAAATCAATTGAAATAAAGAAAAAAGAACTATTAAATAAAAAAGAAGATAATAAAAATGAAGAAAAAAAAGAAAAGAAAGAAACTAAAAGGCAAGAAGAAAAAAAAGGAGAAAAAAAACAAGAAACAGATGATATTATTAAAGCTCAACAGCTTATTTTAAATAATATTATAAATCAAAATAAATATTTTGATGATTACATGAAAAAAATAGAAAAATCGTCAAATAAAAAAAGAACAATTATTTCTTCTTTGTCTAATTTATCTAAAGTTATTTTAAATTTTACTATATCTTTATTACCGATTTCACTATTTAAAAATAAATTGTTTGGAACATTAGTAAGTAGTATTATGATAAATAACTCACTTAAAACGATGCGAAGATTGTTGAATCCAAGTTTAAAAATAGACTATGAATTATTTCTTGATCACTATTATAATAGTAAGAATGTTTTGTATGATACATATCAAATGTGTAATAATTCTTTGCAAGAACTAACATTATTAAAAGAAGAATTACTAGTATTTGATCAAAATGATATAAAACAATTATTAATTGAAATTAACTTAATTGAAAATAATATAAAAAAACAAATTAAATCTTTAAACATAAAAAAAGATAATCTTGAAAAAATATACATTAAAGTAAAAAAAGATAATTATAGATTTTAATATATATATTGTGAATTATTTGATTGCTTTTTTTATATATATAAATGTGAATAAAATAAATTTAAGTGATAAAAAAAGAAGGTGAGAATATTAAAAAATTAATAGATTTGCATATACATAGTAATTGTTCAGATGGTGAACTTAGTCCTAAACAAATTATTGATGAAGCAAAGAAAAATAAAGTTAGTGTTATTGCTATTGCTGATCATGATACTGTTGCGGCATATACAACGAGCTTATTTGATTATGCTAAGTCGCAAGGTATAAAATTAATACCAGCAGTAGAAATGTCTACTAAAATTGCAAAAGTTGGATTTCATGTTTTGGGTTATAATTTTGATTTAACAAATAAAAATTTATTAAAAAAATTATCTTTATTGCGTAATTCCCGCTGTGATTATTTAAACAAAGTTGCAAATAAACTATTAGATCTTGGATATATTTTAAATATTGAAAACCTTAATAAAATTGATGCAGTAACTAAAGCACATATTGCTTTAGATATAATCTCTAATAAAAAAAATAATAAATTATTGCTTAAAAATTTTGGGCATATTCCTCAAAAAGGTGAGTTTATAGAAACAGTAATGAATGAGGGATGTCCTGCTTTTGTAAATAAAGAAAGTATCACGCCTAAAGAAGCATCAGATTTAATACATAATGCTGGTGGGAAAGTAGTATTAGCGCATCCTGTGGCATATAAATATGAAGATAATTTAAATGTTCATCAAATATTAGAATTAATTAAAGATATGAATGCTGATGGTATTGAGGGAAATTATATTTATATAGACAAAAATAAGAATAAAATTAATGAAGCTAATTTTTGGAATAATGTTGCAAAAGAAGTTGGTTTGATATCAACAATTGGTAGTGATTTTCATGTTGCTAATGGTATATATCCTGTAATTGGTTTAATTAATGAAGATATTAATTTAGATGAAAAAGAAACCAGTGAGTTAATCAATTGGATAGAGAAACCTAATAAAAAAGATATATTGTAGCTATTTTAAATATATAGATTGTAAGGATTTGTTATATTAGATAAAAGAAAATTATTATAAAAATTATAGGAGTTTATAAAATGTATAGTCCAAAATTAGAAACAGAAAGATTAGTATTAAGAAGATATAAAGAAAGTGATATAGATGCGAAGTATGAAATTATTACTGATAAAAAACTTGCTAAATATATAAAATTTCCTAATCTAACAAAAGAAGAAGAACTAGAATGTATTAAGGTATGGATTAAAGAAGCTGATGAATCCAAATATGAAAAATGGGTAATAGAAAAGAAAGATACAAAAGAAGTAGTAGGAAATATCGATGTAAATACTATTATAAAAAAACATAATTACTGTAATGTAGGATATACAATTAGATATGATTATTGGGGTAATGGATATGCGGCTGAAGCATTAACTATAGTTTCTGACTATTTGTTGAAAGAAAGAAACTATTATTTAGTTGAATGTTCATGCAATGAACTTAACAAACAATCATCAAAAGTTATGCTTAAAGCTGGATTTAAAAAAGATGGATATATTGCAAATAGAAGATTAAATTCAGATGGCAGTTATTCAGGTGTAGAATATTATAGTAAAAGTTTGTAATTTCAAGAGTAGATACTAAAATCTACTTTTTTTGTGATATAATGATAAAAGAAAAGGGTGTGAATATATGAAAAAAGTTTTATTTGCAACTGAAAATGAAAGCAAAGCTAAAAGATTTAAAGATTATCTTTTAAAAAATGGTATTGAAATGATTACAATTAATGATATAGAAAATAAAATAGAAATTGAAGAAAATGGTAAAGATGCAATAGAAAATGCTTTAATAAAAGCAAGAGCTTATGCGAAAAGTTTAGACTTACCAGCATTTGCTATGGATGATAATTTATATATTGAAGGAATACCAAGCGATAAACAACCTGGTATGTATGTAAGAAGAGTTAATGGTAAAAGACTTACAGATGAAGAAATGATTGAGTATTATTCTTCTTTAGCTCATAATTATGGTAAAAACGGTAAATTGACATGTAGGTGGGTTTATGGAATAGCAGTTATTAATAATAATATTGAATCAACATATACTTGGAGTAAAGAAGATTTTTATATAGTAGATAAACCATCAGATAAGATTAATCCAGGTTATCCTTTAAATACAATTTCTATTAATAAAAAATTAAACAAATATTTTACTGATATAACAGAAGAAGATACAAAAGAAATAAAAGAAGATGAATCTGATGTTATAGAATTTCTTTGCAATAACTTATAAGTGGTGTGATTGTATGATTTCAAAATTTTTAATTATATATCA
>DVJX01000060.1 GCA_018716405.1 Candidatus Faecisoma merdavium
TATTCATCTTTTACTAAATTAATATTACCTTTAGATATTTCAATATAATAACCAAATACTTTGTTATAGCCAACTTTTAAATTTTTAATGCCTGTTCTTTCTTTTTCTTCATTTTCAAACTTAGCTACAAAATCTTTACCACCTTTTCTTAAATCTTTTAATTCATCTAATTCACTATTATATCCTTCTTTAATTATGTATCCTTCTTTAATAGTCATAGGTGGATTTTCATAAATACTTTTATCTAACAATTCATATAATTCATTTAAATCTTCAATATTTTTATAAAAGTCAATTTTAGTTAAAATATCTTTAATATTAGGCAAAACTTTTAAAGAATTTTTAAGTTGTAACATATCTCTAGCATTAGCTGAGCCAAAAGCAATACGACCTGATAATCTTTCTAAGTCATATACTTCTAATAAATATTTTTCTAAATCATTAGTTAAAATAAATTCTTCTAATAATTTTTCAATACAATCATATCTTCTTTCAATTTCATTTTTATCGATTAAAGGATTTTCAATAAAATTTTTAAGTAATCTTGAACCCATTGCTGTTTTAGTTTTATCTAATAACCAAATTAAAGAATGATTTCTTTGTTTTAATCTTAAAGTTTCAGTTAGTTCTAAATTACGCTTAGTATGAATATCCATTTTTAAATAATTTTTAGTTTCTCTCAAAACAGCTTTTTGTAAATGGGATAAATCTCTAAATTGTGTATGATCAATATAACTTAATAAATATTTAATTACTTCTACTAATCTTGCATCTGATATATCTTCATATACATAATCATATTTAATTAAATCTTCTTTTTTATCAAATAAAGAAACAGTTATTTTAAAATTATTTCTTAATAATGAATAAATATCTTTATTAAAACTTTCACTAACAACAACTTCTTTAATACCAATACTTACTATTTCACTTACTAATTTAGTATTATTGTGTTCTAATAAAAATGTATAAATTGAGCCTGTTGTTATATCACCATAACTTATAGCATATCCATAATTAAAATCAATAATAGCACCAATATAATTATTTTCTTTTTCATTTAAAGATTCATTAAATAAAGTACCACTACTTACTATTTGAACCATTCCTCTTTTAACAATACCTTTAGCATTTTTAGGATCTTCTAACTGTTCACAAATACCAACTTTATATCCTTTAGCAACTAATTTATCTATGTAAATATTAGCAGAATGAAAAGGAACACCACACATAGGTATTCTTTCTTCTAATCCAGCTGATTTGCCTGTTAAAGTAAGTTCTAGTTCATGAGAAGCTGTAATAGCATCCTCAAAAAACATTTCATAGAAATCTCCTAATCTATAAAATACAATAATATCTTTATTTTGTTTTTTAGTTTCTATATATTGTCTCATCATCGGCGTTACTTTATTTATATCTACACTATCTAATGTCATACTACCACCACAGTTAATATTTTACCAAAAAATTACAAGAAAAAAAAGCAATTTATAAGCTTTTATCTATTATTTTATTGGTTTTTTTTAATGAAATATTTGAAATTATTTTTTTCACTACAAGCCGTTCAAATAATTTATTGCATCATCAATATGGCTAACTTCAACCAATTTTATATCTAAGTTATCTTCTAAAACTGTATTTTTAGCTTCTTCATAGTTTTCAGTAGGAACGAAAAATATATCAGCTTTTTCTTTTACTGCCGCTTTTATTTTATAACTAACACCACCTATAACGCCAACATTTCCAAATTCATCAATAGTTCCAGTTCCCACTATTTTTAAACCTTTTGTCAAATCTTCTACAGTTAAATAATCATATATAGATAAAGCCATCATAAAACCACCAGAAGGCCCAGACTCAGATTTTTTAAAATTAATATTTACCTCTTTAGAAGAAACTACTTCCTTTGTTTCACAAACCATAACACCTATTAATTTATTACCATCTATCATAACTTTATTAGCATATCTTTCATATATAATACCATCATTTATAACCTTAAATTTAACTGTATCTGTCTTGCTAATTTCATTTAGGGCTTCTTCTTTACTATTTATTTTAACTCCATTAACCTCTATAATTTGATCACCGATTTTTAAATTCGTATCAGATTCTTCATAAATATATATTATATTAACTTTTCTATTTTTTACCTCATAATCTAAATTAGCTTTATCAAAAGCTACCATAATTGCATTTTGATTGGCTTCTTCTAACAATAAATGATTACGATAATCGTTTTCTTCTATGGTTTCATTATCTGCTACAACTTCTTCTTTTTTTACGATTTCCCAATCCTTATTTAGCATTGCATAAAGTAATGTAGGAATATTTGCTTTAAATTCCGAAATATAAGCTAAATTTAATGAACCATTAATGGGATACCCATCTTCAATTTCTAATCTTTCAGATACATCAATTAATCCTCCTGGAGCATCTATATAATATGGAAGTGGCATACCAAAAAAAATAACAATTGTAAAAAATATTACTAAATACCAGAAATTTTCCTTTATAATTTTTTTAATTTTATCATATATTTTATTAAGCATTAAATCCTCCTTTATAGTTGGTGATATTATGAAATTAACAAGTATACTAATAATGATATGTTTAATTTTTTGTGGTTATGAAATATTAAGTGAATCAGTTACTATTATGAACGCTGTATCTAGTTCATTTCAAATTTGGATTAATAATGTAGTCCCATCATTATTTCCATTTTTTGTTTTGTCTGAATTATTAATTAACTATGGTTTTATTGAATTAATAGGTGAACTTTTCAAACCAATTTTTGAAAGATTATTTAAAATAAATGGAAATGCAGCATTTGTCTTTATAATGAGTCTAATATCAGGATTTCCTAGCAACGCAAAATATGCTAAAGAATTATATCTAGATAAAAAATTAGATTACAATGAAGCATCAAAAATATTGATGTTCTCACATTTTTCAAATCCTTTATTTATATTAGGAACTATTTCAATTACATTTTTAAATAATAAAACTTTAGGATTGATAGTTATGTTTTCACATTATTTTTCAAATATAATCATAGGTCTTATTTTTAGAAACTATTATCCTAGTAAAATAACAAAAGATAAATTTTCGTTAAAAAAAGCCATATCAGCCATGCATAATAAAAGAATTAACAATAAATGCCGATTTGGTAATATAATATCTAATTCCTTATCTAAAACAATAAATACATTATTGTTAATTTTAGGAGTAATAACAACATTTTTAATAATTACAACTATTATTGATAATAACTTTAAATTATCTTTACTAAACAAAACATTATTAAGTGGTTTTTTAGAAATGACTCAAGGATTAAAGCATGTAAGTCTTTTAAATGTTTCTAGTAATTATAAAGCTATATTAATATGTTTTATAATTTCTTTTGGAGGTTTATCAGTTCATACACAAATACTAAGCATTATTAGTGATACAAAAATAAAATATAAACCATTTTTATTAGCTAGAATAATTCACGCAATAATTTCGTCATTCATTTGTTTTATCATACTAAAAACTAACTTGTTTTAAATCATAATTATTAGAATTAAATTGATAAACGACTCTAATTTCATACGACTCATCTTCTACTCTTTGATTATAAATAGGAATACTAATAATTAATATTGAGTTGTTTTTATATTTATCAAAAACACCAGAATATGAAATATTAATTGATTGATTTTTTATATAATATTCATCAGGAATTGTGGTTTTATAATTTCCAAATTCAATTGTGTCTGTATTAACAACCAAATTATCACTAGAACCATCTAAATAAGTAAAATTAATGCAACCTTCACCACAATTGTTTATATCAACAATCGTTTTTTCAAAACTCTTATTAATTTCATTGCTGATTATAGATTGAATATTTACTATTTCTGTTTTTAAAACACTATTGGTATATAAATTTTTTAAATTTATTACAATTTTAAGTAAAAATATTACAATAATCATAGCTAGAGAAAATGAAACTATTAACTCAACAATAGTAAAACCTTTTTTCATTTTATCACCTACTTTACCAACAAACTTGCATATGTTTCATCGCTAAATTCAACTATTAATCTATAGTTGTTATTATTTTCATAATTAATATAGTTAATAAACTGTTTTAATTTCTCACTAAAGTTACTAGGCAAATTATTTTTTAAACTGCTCAAATCTTCTTTTGTAAATATTACCTTATTAGCCCCTATACTATCAAATAAAGCTTCACAATAAATATACTCAGTAAAATAAGAGCAAGATGTAAGATCAACATAATCAGCATTATCTAACATTTTTTTTAATTCATCAATTGATTGAGTTTTAATAAATTCTTTAACATTATTCGTTAAATACAAATTATTTACACTATTATAATTAAAAGTTTTAAAATAACTGTTACTTACTATTCTAAACTGCGTATAAATGATAACTAAACTAGTCATAATAACTACAGAAATAGCAATCGTTTCAGCTAATATAAACCCATTTTTATTACTTTTTTTCATAATCTCCTCCGTTTATCTTGAATTTAGTCTAATTATATTATATAATAATTTTAGCATAAAAACTAGTGCAAAATAAAAAAAGGGGATGATTTTGTGATTAGACAATTTGATTTTGAAAAAATGCCTGTTGTAGAAATAGTAAACGAAATATTAGTTGATGCGTCTAAAAGAGGAGCATCAGATATACATTTTGATCCATTAGATGAAAAAATGCATATTCGAATTAGAATCGATGGAATCTTGCACAATTATGCTAGTGTCCCAAATGGAATTAAAAAAAATCTTATAACTAGAATAAAAATCATTTCAGGAATGAATATTACTGAATCAAGATTACCTCAAGATGGTGCTATTAAAGCTACACTTCAAGATGTTAATCTAGATCTTCGTGTATCATGCATTCCTACTAATAAAGGTGAAAAAATTGTTATTCGTATTTTAGATTATTCAATGAGTCTAGCCGGTGTAGAAAATTTAGGTTTTAGTGATGCAAATTACAAAAAGGTTCTTAAAATGATTAATGAACCAAACGGAATAATTTTAGTTACAGGTGCTACTGGTACAGGTAAGTCAACTACAGTTTACTCAATTTTACAAAGATTAAACACTGAAGCTGCTAATGTAGTTACTGTCGAAGATCCAGTTGAAATGAATATAGAAGGAGTTAACCAAATTCAGACAAACAGTGAAATAGGTCTTACATTTGCTGCTGCCCTACGTTCTATTTTACGTCAAGACCCAAATGTTATAATGATTGGAGAAATACGTGATACTGAAACAGCAAAAATCGCAGTACGTGCATCTATTACTGGACATTTGGTTCTATCTACAATCCATACTAATAATTCTTTAAACACTATTGAACGTTTACTTGATATGGAAGTTGAAAGATATTTATTGGCTAGTTCATTAGAAGGTGTAATTTCTCAAGTATTAGCTAGAAAAATATGTCCCCATTGCCGTAAGCTAAGAAAAACCAATGAATACGAAAAGGAACTATTCAAAGCAGTTCTAAACAAAGATGTAGATGAGATATATGCGCCTGTTGGTTGTGAAATTTGTGGTAATGGATATTCTGGGCGTATTGCAATACATGAAGTATTGTTATTCAATCAAGAAATTAGAGATGCTATAAGCGCTGGTATGAGAAGAGATAAATTAAGAGATTTAGTTTATCAATCTGGTGTTAACACAATGTTAGAAGATGGATTAGAAAAAGTACTAATGGGCTTAACTACAGTTGAAGAAGTATTAAAATTAATTGAACTAGAAGATGACGAAAAAGGTTCTAAAGCATATGGTTTAAAAAGTGCTTTAAATAACACAGTTCTTGCTAATACAAATGCAAATGGTGAAGAATTTGAAACAAATAATTATTCAGAAATAAAACAAGCTACTAGTTCACAAACAAATTATCAAAATACTAGTAATAATGTAACCCCAATACCTAGTTCTAATATAAATCAGGCACCCAGCACAGTTCAAGAGCCAGTAACAAACAAGCAAACAACAACTCCACTAACTTTAAATGATTTAATAAATAAAGCAAATTAAGGATTTATCCTTAATTTTTTTATTAAAAAAAAGCAACTATCGTTGCCATAAAATAAATAATATTAAAATACCAATTATAATTCTATAAATCATAAATATTTTAAAGTCATTTTTCTTAATATACTTTAATAAAAATGAAATACATAACAAACCAATTATAAAGGAAACTAATATTCCTATACCAAATACCATCAGATTATCTAATATGATTGCTAATGTATCATTCTTAAGCAAACTTAATAAAGATGCCCCGGCTACAACTGGTGCAGATAAATAAAATGAAAATTTAGCGCTATCTTCCCTATTTAATCCTAAAGCACGACCAGCTGTAATTGTTGTACCACTTCTAGAAAAACCTGGAATTAAAGCAAAGACTTGTGCGCAACCAACAACTAAAGCTTGATACCATTTCATTTCTTTAATATTAATAGATATTTTTGATTTTTTATCAACTAAATAAATTATAACACCCATAACAATTAAAGCAATAGCAATTAACCATAATTGTTTTCTAAAAAAAGAATCAAATATATCTTCAAATAAAACTCCAACTATACCAGCTGGAATAGTAGCCAAAATTAAATACCAAAACAATTTACCATCTTTTGTTTTAACTCCTTTAGTTAATCCCTCAACTAATATTTTAAATAAATCATTAAAGAAAAAGATAATAATAGCAAGCAGTGTGCCAAAATGAAGTGCTAAATCAAAAGTAAGTTCAATATTACTTCCAATGCTAGTTCCAATTCCAAATATATCTCTAAATATAATTAAATGAGCAGAAGAAGAAATTGGTAAAAATTCTGCTATTCCTTGAATTATTCCTAAAATTATTATATCTATCATATTAAATCACCTTATTCATTTTATCATATTTTCTATAATAAGTATATGATTTAATCTATTATTTTATCTCTTTTACTATATATACAACCACAAAAATCTTGCCTATATAAGTTATATTCCTTAGATAATATAATACTTTTTTTATACCCTTCTTTTTTCTTAAAATCACTTACCAAATACTTTACATTATACTCTTTTTCCAAACTTAAACCTATTTCATTTAATTTATTACTATTTTTAAATGGGCTTACTGTTAAAGTTGTTCCAAAAAAATCATAATTTGAAGCTAGTGAGGCAGTTTTTCTTAATCTTAATTCATAACATTTAAAACACCTACTTCCACCTTCTTTACATTTTTCTAACCCTAATACAGTTTCGTGAAATAAATCATTATCATAATCACAATCCAATACTTTAATATTAAATAATTTACATAATCTAATTTGTTCTTCTTTTCTTTTATTATATTCCTCTATTGGTTCGATATTAGGATTATAGTAAAGAATGGTAATATCAAAATAATCTTTTAAATAAGTTATTACATAACTACTACAAGGTGCACAACAACTATGTAGTAACAATGTTTTTTTACATTCTAAATTATTTATTATTTTTTCTAATTCTAATTGATAATTCATAAAACCACCTAATTAATTATATCATAAAAAAAGATGTTTAAAAATTAAACATCAACCATTCTGGTTTAAAAATCATTAAAATACCAATTAATAACATTAATATACCGCCTATTAAATGTGATAATTTATTATATTTAGTCGATATTCCAGTCAATTTTAAAGTCTTCATAGCAATTGCAAATATAACAATATCATCAATTAAGAAAAATATAATATAAATTAAAATATATAACAAATATTGTAAACTATTCAAATTATTAATAGCTAATATTTGTGTAAATATTAAAGGCAACCCTGAAGAACAAGCAAGTTCAATTAAATTAACTGAAACAGCCAATCCCATAACACCTAATATAGCTAAATAAAAAGTTTTTTTATTGTCTATTTGTTTCAATATTTTATTTATTTTGTTAGATATTGACTTTCTTTTTTCTTTATCAACAACTACACAACCATTATCTTTTTTTCTTTCTTTATAATAGCTAGTTAAATTTATAGCTCCACCTAATAAAGCAATAATTGCTATTATAAATCTTACCCATACTATTTGTGATAATGTTATAGCAACTTGTAACCACGCTAACATAAAAGCTAAATAAACTAAAGCAGATGTTATCAAAAATGTCAAACCAATTGCCCACATTTTCTTTCTATCTTTCATTGTAACAATAATTGATAATAAAAATAACAACACCCACATAGCGCATGGATTAAATCCATCTATAAAGCCAATTACAAGAGAAACTAAAGGTAGGGAAATGTTTTTTGGATCAATATTACCTAATATAGGAATATTATATTCATCTTTAGGTGGAATAATTTCATATTCAACATCTAAATCATTTTCTACAACTTCAACTATATCGACATAATCTATATTATTATAATAATCGTAAGCATACATAATTTGTTCTTTAACATTTTCATTAAATCCAGTCATTCCAGTTGTACCAATAACAGTAAATGGCACTGTAATCTCTTTATTATTAAGAGCTTCTCTTACATTTTGTAATAAACTATCATTTTCTTTATTTCTTGTTGTTTCGTAGTATATAATATTTATATCTTTATCTTTTTTATATTCTTCTAAAAAATTTATTTCTTCTTCACATGTACTACATAGTTCTGAATAAAACAAATGAATATCTAAAGCATTAACTTTAGGAATAAATAATAATAAAATTACTAAAAATATTATTTTTTTCATTCAAAACACCTCAATTTATTTTCTATTTCTTCAACAGATTTCTCTCCTACCAATCTCGTTACTTCTTTATCATCATCTAATAATATAAAAACTGGTAGAATATCTCCAACTTTATACTTACTTATTATATCTTCATCTAAATCATAATCATATTCTATATGTTCAAAATTAGGAAATCTTTTTTCTATCTCTTGCATTCTAGGGCGCATAATTAAACATGCTGGACACCAAACAGCACTTATTCTTATTAGTTTAATATCCGAACACCCCTTCTAAACTATCATCATTTTCAATAAAAATATTAACATCTACTTCTATATATTCTTCTTTTGTACTTCTAACAACTATTTTTTTTATTCCTGCATTAATTATAAATCTTTTACAAAACATGCAAGGCATAGCGTTCTTAACATATTCACCTGTACTTACTTCCTTACCCACTAAATATAAAGTTGAATCTATTATATCTTTTCTAGCAGCACTTATAATAGCATTTTGTTCTGCATGAACACTTCTACACATTTCATATCTTTCACCACGAGGTATTTCTAATTTTTCACGCATACAATAACCTAAATCAGTACAATTTTTTCTACCTCTTGGAGCACCATTATAACCAGTTGATATAATTTCATCATTCTTAACAATAACTGCTCCAAATGCCCTTCTAGCACAAGTTGATCTTTCTAAAACTGACTCAGCAATATCTAAATAATAATTATTTTTATCTACTCTCATACTAACTCCTTATAACAAATATCAAATTTTTCTAAAAAATATTTTATATCACTTTCTTTAGTTAAGTGCGATATACTAATTCTAAGACTTGATTTAGCTCTATCTTCATCTTTTGTTAAAGCATAAACTGATTTAGAAATAGTTCCAGTTGAACACGCTGTTTGAGTTGAAATATAAATATCATATTTTTCTAAAGCGTGTAACATTGTTTCAGGCTTAACTCCTAATACACTTATATTTAAGATATTAGGTATGCAATAATCATTGCTATTTATATAAACATTATCATAATTTAACCCATCTTTTATCATCTTATTTAATTTAGATATATATTCATATTTTTGATCTAAATTTTCTAATATTAAACGCATTGCTTTAGCAAAAGATACAATTAGTCCTGTTGCTGGTGTCCCACTTCTATAAACAGTTGTACTTTTTCCCCCATGAACTAATGGTTCTAAAGAAATATTTTCTTTTTTATATAGTAAACCTATTCCTTTAACACCATATATTTTGTGAGCTGAAAAACTAGCTAAGTCAACATTAGTTAAATCAATTTTTATTTTTCCTAAAGCTTGTGTCATATCAACATGAAAATAACATTTAGGATAAGATTTTAATAATTTACCTATTTCATCTATAGGCTGTATTATACCAATTTCACTATTAATATAACCGATGCTTACTAAAATAGTTTCATCAGTAATTAGTTCTTTTAAGTTGTTGATATCAACTATTCCTAATTCATTTGTTTTAACAAAATCGATTTTAAACCCTTGTTTTTGTAAATAGGTTAAAGGCCCATATATCGAAGAATGCTCAAACTCTGTTGTAATTATATGTTTACCCCTATTTTGATATTTTAATGCTATTCCTTTAATAGCGGTATTATTTGACTCTGAAGCGCCGCTTGTATAAATTATCTCACATTCTTTAATGTTTAATAAATTACTTATTTGCCTAGTAGAAGCTTCAATAATTTCATTAGCTTCTACACCTAGCTTATGTAATGAATTTGGATTCCCAATATATTTTCTGCTAACCTCTACAAATGTATTTAAAACATCTTCATTGGTAGGTGTCGTAGCAGAATAATCTAAATATGTCATATTACACCTCTTCAATCTGATTTATATATTGATAATTTAACTTATTTTCATTAGTTACAATATTTCTATTTAATTCTTTTTCTAAATTGTTACGAGTATTTTTGGCAATGCTACCACCTTTTTTTGCTATTTTTTTATTTTCTTTCAAACCGTATGGTTTATATTCCTTAGTAAGTTCTCTTGTTGCAATTTCACCTAAATTCGCAAGAGCAACTTCAATATCAGTCATATTATCTCTTAAAGATTCTTTTCTTAACCCTTTATATTGTTTATACTCATTAGCTTTCATTCCAGACCATTCTTTGTATATCTCATTAGTAAGAATAGCAAATTCATAATCTTTCGTTATTCCACTTTCCTTCCAAGTGTCTGTTAATTTATGTCGATCAACAATACCGTTAAGTCGCACTTTAATCCATTTATCATCATATCCTCTTTTTTTATAAAAATCAACTGCTCGATTAATTGCAATTTCAGGGTCAAATGCTTCATTTATTCGATCATTTCCAAGAGATGCTAACCATAATTTAAAAGGTTCGGCTTTTGGCGAAGGAATTGATTCAATAAGTCTCAATATTCCTTTTGTATCCAAAACATCCGTTTTTCTCATTTTTCCATCTTTAGCTTTCATTTTCAACTGTACGATATTTTCGTACAGTTGGCTACCTTCATCAATTAATTTTCTTTTTAAATCTGTCCAATATCGTTTTGGTTCTCTACTTTCGGTTAATACATTTATTACATCTATAATGCTAAAATAATATTCTTCCTTTTCACTATTCCATATGCTTCTTATTGCATTTCCTTCAAATAAATTTAGTAAAGTATCTTGTTTCAAAGTACACCTTCTTTCTAAATTTACCCTATGTACCCCAATATTAATTTTATCAAAAAAAAAGAAGAATGTAAATTAAATATGCATTAAATATGCATCCTTCTTTTTAATTCTTCTTTGACATCTTTAAATTTAAATATTAATAAAGTTATAAAACAGATTAAATTGAATAAAACTGATATAACAGAAGGTATTTTATTAGGTATATCAATAACTATAAATAATAGCGGTATAATACCAATTAAAATAGTACATATAAAATAAAATATTTCTTGTTCTAAATAATCTTTTAACACTATAGAAAGAATTGCTAAATTAATACTACAAATAATACATAAAATAGGTATAACATAAGTAATCGACCAATGATGAAATCCTGTAAAATAATCCCATAAAATAGATAAACAACTTAAAATAATTAACTGGCTTAAAATAGATTTAAATATGCTCTCTTTATTATTAAAGGCAGTTTTTAATATAATAAATAAACAAATAAATCCTAATATAACAAATAAGCTAAAATGATATTTATTAATCATTAAATCAACCGTTATACATAATAAAGATATAATAAAACTTATAAACAACAATATTTTAAAAAAAGTAAAATATTTTTTATAAATATTAGGAATGAGAGGAAAAACATTTTCTTCTTTTTTACCAATTAATTTATTTTGGCATAAAGGACATATATCAGAATCAGTTTTAATTTTTAAATTACATTTTTTGCATATTCTCATTTTTACCACCCATCTTATTAGTTGTTATTATTATATCTATACCAAAAGAACTTAATTTACGATAAAAGTTTTTAATAATGTCCATATTATCAAAAATTGATGTAAATGATATATTTAGTTTATCTAAATAAGAACACATTGATATTTGCATTTTATCAGGACTCACATATACTTCAAAACTATCAATATAATCTTTAATTAAATCATCAACTTTAATTATTCCTAAATTAGTAACAGTTGAAGTTGATTTAATATACCTCATTATTATTTTTAAAATAAAATTTTTGATAAATAAAGGAATTAATCTAATTAAAAAGTCATGTTCAAAATTAGCATATTTATTCATTGTTTTAAATAAATTATCTTTTTTCAGTTCATCTTTTAAATTTCTATCAACATATTTTATTATATCTTCTAAATTATTAGATCCTTTATATTTTAATTTAATAACACTAAAAAAATTTCTTGCAGTTTGTGATTTAAAATATTTTCTTAAATTTACTGGAACATCAATTTCAATAAATTTATTTTCATTTTTTAAATCCATATTTTCTTTAATAGCTAAAATGTAAATGCTTACAATTAAACAGGTTAATGTGGTATTATATTTATGTGCTAAAGAGATTAAATCATTAGTATTCATACAACCATTTATAACATTAATTTTATTTAATTTATCCCCTTTAATTTGATATACTTTATTTGATTTTTCTATTTTATTTAATTGAAATTTATAATATTTATTAAAACTATCACTACTTTTCTCATTTAATGACGCATCATAATCAAAACTAAATTCTTCAATATTATATTTTTTACTAACATATATATATACAATCGTTTTTAAAAATTCTAAAGCTCCTGTTCCATCTGTTAAAGCATGATATACTTCTAGATTAATTCTATTTTTATAATAATTTACCCTAAATAATAATTTTTTCTTATTTTTATTATAAATAGAACTACATATATCTTTTTTTTCTTCTTTTACAATCGGATTTAGATTAGTTGTTTCTAAATAGTGCCAAAAAAATCCTTTTTTTAATATTGATCTAAAATTTGGAAAAAAAATTAATGATTCATTAACTGATTCTTGTAAAATATTTTGATCTATTTTTTCTTTCAAAATACAAGTAAACCTAAATACTTTAGGATCATTTTTATTACTTGTAGGTGGAAATATTTTAGCAGCATTATCTAATTTAAACCACTTTGTCTTCAAGTATACCACCCCCTAAAAATTCATTTATATAACTATAACATTCATTTATTGCTTTTTTGTAAATTGGTAAGGTAAAAAAGCCATGTATATTATCAATTCGATACATTTTAACTTTATTATTAAATTTTATTAACTTATTTCCATAAGCTTCTCCTTCATCTCTTAAAGGATCTAGACTAGCAGTTATTATTAAAGTTTCAGGTTGATTATTTAAATTATCAGCATTTAATGGTGATACATATTTGTTTTTTAAATATTTTTTATCTTTAACATATAAATTTAAATAATCATTAATTCTTTTATTAGTTAAAATATAATCATTACCATTTTCTTTAACCGAATTAAAAATACTATTTTCATCATGAATATGATAAGTAAGCGGATAAAGTAAAATTTGTTTTTTAATTTTAAATTCTTTTTTTTCACTTGCTAAAATAGATACTACACTAGCAAGATTACCTCCAGCACTATCACCCATTATAATTATACTTTTATTATCTAAAAAACTATCACTGCTATATAAATATTTTGTAACGTTATAGCAATCTATTAATCCATTGGGAAAAGGATATTCTGGCGCTAAACGATAGTTAACTGAAATAACCAATGAATTAGTATTATTAGCTAAATCATCACATGTCTTACTATATGTATGAATATCTCCTGTAACAAAACCACCACCATGAAAATAAATAATAGTTTGATTAATTACCTTAGGAATAAACAGTCTTATTTTAACATTATGATCATTAACCAATATAAATGTATCAATATATTTTATATTTCTATCATTTGAAATTATTTTTTTTAAAACTCTTTCTTTTTTATAATCAATATCAATTTTAGATATTTTGTTTATTATTTTTTTGGTTATTTTTTTCATATTCTCACCTATTAAATTATATCAAAAAAAAGATAAATAATCATCTTTTTATCTTTTGTTCTTGCATCATATATAAGTTATTATATTCTTCAGTTAAATAAAGCAATTTTTGTATTCCAATTTTATTTATAAATTCTTTTATTTTTTCTAATATTTCTTCTTTCATAATTATATTACCATCTTCATCAAATAAAAGATTAGAATACTTAAACGAATCATAATTACCATTATACTCAAAATATTTAATATATGAAAGTAATTGTTCATTATTTATCCCAGAATTTATTACAATATAGCGATAATAATTTATATCACTTGTTTTTAAATTTAAACTATTTTGTTTGCTATCTGACATATGTAATTCGCTGTTAAAATGACGCTCATTTCCAATTTTCATTTTTTTTCTAAATTTTTCTACAAAATTATTCATATAATCAACTGATTTATTATTATCTACATAACCATTACTACCTATATTAAAATGTGGATAACCTAAATTTTCTAAAACGCAATTAACTAATCTTTGTTCAAAAAATGAATTATAATTTTCCAATTCTAAAGAGTTATTAGAAAATAATTTCTTTTTTTCTTCTTCTTTAAAATCATACACAAACAATTTATGGCTAAATAAAAAATCTTGATAATCAGCCTTATTTTTTATTTCTTCCAACTTATCTTTTGATAAAATCACACAAGCTTCATCTGATAATGAAACAAAATCTTTAAAATAAGTATCTTCCACTCTTAAAGAAATAATATCATCTTGGATATGATGAAAGAAAGGTTCAATAATTATAAAATTACGATTAGAAAAATTACCGTAAGCATGATTACTTACTAACCCATTCATACTAAAATGAACAGTCGAACGATATCCATAATACATAATTTGACATTTATCTTTTAAATCAGTATTATTTAAAGCTTCACCTAACAACATTGATGAAGTTTTCAATAATGTATTTGAATTTGCCATGCTTCTGATACAACCATCACTAGGAAAAACATCAGTAGTTCTTACTAAACACATACTTTTTGCATCATAATTATTAGTAATTATTTGGCCATCTTGATAATACTCTCCATCTTCTAAACCATTCATCAACATTTTTTCAGTAATATTTATTACATCCATAAATCTTCCCTACTTTCAAAAACCATTTCTTTATTATTTAGAATAATAACTAACTTATATGCATGCAAACATAATCTTTTATAATCACTATTACCATATTTTTTATCCCCTAAAATTGGATGCCCAATATGACTTAATTGTACTCTTATTTGATTTTTTTTACCAGTTTTAATATTTATATCTAATAGTGAATTTTTATTAATTTCTTTTATTTTCTTATATTCTGTAATAGCTAAAGCACCAGTATTAGATACATAAACAAAATGGTTTTTATTTTCTTGTAAATAATTTTTTAATATATCACAATCTTTAGTAATACCATTTACTAAAGCTAAATATCTTCTTTCAACTTTATTCCAATTGTTTTGCAAGTAATTTTTTATTTTTATATTTTTAGCAAAAACAATTAATCCAGAAGTATCTTTATCTAATCTATGGACAATAAATATTTTGTTATTTTTATTGTTCTTTTTAACATATTCACTAACTAAATTATATAAAGAAATTTCTCTACCATTTGATATAGTTAACAAATTATAAGGTTTATCTACTACTATAATATCTTTATCTTCATAAATAATCTTGATATCTTTTGATTTATTATATTTATTAATAGTAACTTCATCATTTACTTTCAACATATAATCATATCTGGTAATTATTTTATCATTTACTAAAACACTACCATTTTTGAGTAATGTTTTATAATTTTTGAATTGTTTTAAATAATCAATTAATTTTTCTTCTTTATTCACTTTCATAATATTTCCTCAATATACGGAACTTCAATTAATTTACTTCTAAATTGTTTAATAAATACTTTTTGTTTTTCAAATCCCTTTTCTTCTAATTTTTTATCTAATTTATAATTAGATAAAGATAAAATATTTTTTTTATCTAAAATAACATATAAGAAAATTAAAAATACACATAAATTATCAAAATTTTCATCAACTTTTATATTTTTTGCATCTATTCCGAACTGAGTTAAAAAATGATGGGCTAAAAATGGAATACTGTCATGAGATAAATCCATTATTTTACAACTATCAACATCACAAAAATAAACTTCTTGTGGCGATTTTACTAAAATATTTGATAAATTAATATCCGCTAACACTATACCACTTCTATGATAATATTTTAATAATCTTGATATTGTTTTAAACAATTCTATTAATTCTAATTTAGTTAAATTTAAGCTAGTAATATAACTTCCATCAATATAATCCATAGTATATCCTGCTAATTGACTACTAATTATTTTTTGCTTTGGACATACCAGTCCTTCCATAGAAATATTTGACAAAATTTCTAATTTCATATTTTTTAGTTCTAAATCTACATTATTATTTTTATATATTTTATATACAGTTTCATAATCAGAAAAAATATCAGCTTCTTTTCCAATATCACTAATTAAATCAAGATCTTTAAAATTTAAACTACTAATGTCAATTGTTCGCGTAATTATTCTCCTATTCCATATTTTTCAATATACTCTTGATAAGTTATCTGTTTATCTTTATATGTCCCATCAGATCTTATTTCAATTAATCTATTACTTACTGTTTCAATTAATTCTTGGTCAAAAGTTGAAAATATTAAAACACCCATAAATCTATTTAATCCCTCATTTAATGATGTAATAGACTCAATATCTAAATGATTAGTAGGCTCATTAAATAATAACACATTTGATCTTTCTAACATCATTTTACTAAACATACATCTAACTTTTTCACCACCTGATAAAACATTAACCTTTTTTAATACTTCTTCTCCAGAAAATAACATTCTACCTAAAAAACCTCTTACATAACTATCATCTTTATTATCACTATATTGTTTTAACCAATCAACCATATTTAAATCATTAAAATATTCATCATGGTTTTTCTTAAAATAACTTAATTTTACATTACCACCTATTTTAATAGTTCCACTATCAGGTTTTAAATTACCACTTATTATGTCTAATAAAGCTGTTTTAGCTATTTCATTATTTCCTATTAAAGCTATTTTATCATTTGGTCTAATAGTTAAATTTAAATTTTTAATAATATCTTTATAATTTATATTTTCTAATGTAATAACTTCTTTTGAAACATTTTTATCAAAATCAAAATTTATATAAGGATATTTTCTACTAGATGGTTTAATTTCATCTAAAACGATTTTTTCTAATGATTTTTTTCTAGAAGTAGCCTGTTTAGATTTAGATGCATTAGCTGAAAATCTCCTAATAAAATCTTCTAATTCTTTTATTTTTTCTTCTTTTTTCTTATTAGATTCTTTCATTTGTTTTTGAATTAATTGACTAGATTGATACCAAAAATCATAATTACCTACAAATAAAGTTATTTTGTTATAATCAATATCTAACATATGTGTACAAACTTTATTTAAAAAATGTCTATCATGAGATACTACCAAAACTGTATTTTTAAAGTTAATTAAAAACTCTTCTAACCACATAATACTTTTAGCATCCAAGCCATTAGTAGGTTCATCTAATAATAAAATATCAGGCTCTCCAAATAAGGCACTAGCAAGTAATACTTTTACCTTATCACTATCTTTTAATTCCTTCATTATTAAATTATGTTTACTATTATCTAAACCCAAACTGTTTAATAAAATTGCCGCATCACTTTCTGCTTGCCAACCATTTAAACTAGCAAATTCTTCTTCTAAAATAGCTGCCCTCATTCCATCTTCATTAGTGAAGTCTTCTTTCATATATAAATTATTTTTTTCTTGCATTATTTGATATAATTTATTATTTCCCATTATAACGACATCAATAACTGTCATATCATCAAATTCGTTATGATTCTGTTTTAAAACAGATATTCGTTCACCTTTACCAATTATTACCTCACCAGTAGTAGACTCAATACTCCCTGATAATATTTTTAAAAATGTGGACTTTCCTGCTCCATTAGCACCTATAATCCCATAACAATTGTTACCATTAAATTCTAAATTAACATTTTCAAACAAAGTTCTTGTATTAAATCTTAAACTTAAATTATTAACTTTCAACATAATATCACCAACTAGATAAGTTTATCATATTATCCATAAAAATACAAATTAAAATTCATCATCAGATGAATTTTTTAATTAATTTATATATTTCAACAACAACTAAAGGAACTAAAGATAATAATATTATTACAGCCCATTCAAATAAATTAGGTTGTTGTAAAGATAAGAATTTTGCTATAGGTTTTACAAAAACAAGCATTAACAGTACAATAGTTGAAATAAACATCGCTAAATACAAATACCAATTTCTAGCATGTTTTTTTGAAAAAAACGATATAGTAGAAGAATGTTGATTTAATGAGTGAATAATTTGTGATAAAGATAATGTTATAAATGCCATTGTAACGCCTTCTTTTGGACTATCTAGATATCCTATATAATAAGCTGTTAATGTAATAATAGAAATTAAAATGCCATGAAAGATAACTCTTAAAATCAAACCTTTTTCAAATAAAGTTCCTACTTTAATTGGTGGCTTTTCCATAATGTCACAAGGAGCTGGATCAACACCAATTGCTAAAGCTGGTATAGTATCTGTTACTAAATTAATTATTAAAATATGTACAGCTAAAATAGGAGTCCCAATATTAGCTATCATAGCAATAAATATGACTAATACTTCAGATATATTACCTGCTAATAAATATTGAATAACTTTTTGGATATTTGAGTATATTCTTCTACCTTCTTTAATAGCATACTCTATTGTTTTAAAATTATCATCTAATAAAATCATATCAGATGATTCTCTAGCAACGTCAGTTCCACTTTTCCCCATAGAAATTCCGATATCTGCAGATTTTAATGCTGGAGCATCATTTACTCCATCACCTGTCATAGCAACTATATTATTATTTCTTTTAATTGAATTTACAATTCTTAACTTATCGTTTGGAGAAATTCTTGCAAAAACTGAAGTTTTTAATACAATTTTATCCAATTGTTTATCGCTTATTTTTTCTAAATCGAAACCGCTAATAGCTAAATCGCCTTCTTTATATATATTTAATTGTTTTGTTATAGCCAAAGCCGTCTCTATATGATCACCTGTTATCATAATAACTTTAATACCAGCTTTATGACATGTTTCAATGGCTTTTTTTACTTCATTTCTTGGAGGATCTATCATGCATACAACGCCAATAAAAATCAAATCACTTTCCAAATCATTTTCTAAATCATCAATAGTTTTATAAGCAAAAGCCAAAACACGCATTGCCCTTTTAGAAGCTTGGTTACACAAATCATAAATTTTATCAATCTCTTCATAAGTTAAATTTTTTATTTTATTACCATCTAAAATTTTATTACAAAGTGGTAAAACAGTATCTACAGCTCCTTTTGTATAAACTATATAATTTTTAATTTTATTAACAGTTGTCATTCTTTTTCTTATTGAATCAAATGGTATTTCAGAAACTCTTTTATATTTTACTAATCTATTATTTTTTTTAGCAAACTCTAATAAAGCTATTTCAGTAGGGTCACCTATTTCTAAGGTTGCATTATTACATAATGAGCAAGCATAAAGTAGTTCTTTGTTTTTAACTTTTCCTATATTTACTTCGCCATTTATAAAATCAGAATATAAAGCATACTCTTTAACAGTCATTTTATTTTGAGTCAATGTTCCAGTCTTATCTGTACATATAACAGTAGTACTGCCTAAAGTCTCAACAGCTGGTAATTTTCTTATTAAAGCATTTTTTTTAGCCATTCTTTGAACACCTAATGCCATAACAATTGTTGCAGTAGCTGGTAGGCCTTCTGGTATAACTGATATTGCAAGCGAAATTGCAATCATTAATACCTCAACGATATCTTTACCATATAATAAGCCAATTATAAATACAATTATACTAATGATAATTCCGAATAAACTTAATATTTTACCTATTTTATTTAATTTTTGTTTTAAAGGTGTATCTAATTCATCTGCATTTTCTAACATATTGGCTATTTTACCAACTTCAGTATCCATCCCTATTGCTACTACTATACCCATACCACTCCCATAAGTAACAATTGTAGATGAATAAGCCATATTAACTCTATCACCTAACAAAGTATTCTCATCTAAAACAATATTTTCATCTTTATAAACAGGAACAGATTCTCCTGTTAAACTTGCTTCTGCTATTTGTAATCTAGATGTTTCTAATAATCTCAAATCAGCTGGTACTATATCACCATCTTCAATAAATACAATATCATCAATTACTAATTCCTTAGCTGATATTATTTTTCTTATTCCATCCCTTAAAACTTTAACATTAGGAGCGTTCATACTTTTTAATAATTCAACAGCATTTTCTGCTTTTTTTTCTTGAAAAACACTTATAATAATGTTAATTATAATTATTACAAGAATTACAATAGCTTCTGCTTTTTCACCTAACAAATATGAAACAATTGCTGCTACAAACAATATTATTATCATCGCATCACTCAATTGTTCAAAAATCATATTTAAAATAGTTTTTTTCTTTTTTTGACTTAATTCATTATAACCACATTTTTTTCTTTTTTCTATAACTTCCTCTTCCGTTAATCCTTTTATTTTGTTTTTAAATTCACTTTTATCCTTTGTATACATGTTACCACCTATTTTAAATTATATCATCTTTATTAAAAAATAAAAAGGTAAATTTTAAAATATATGATATATATTTATCCAAAGAAAGTATTTAAAATATGCTTTGTAAAAAATATTTTTTTTGGAAATAAAAATTGCAAATTTAATTAAAAATATAGCATTTCAAACAAATTTATGTTATTATATAACCTATTCAAGGAGGTTTTAAAATGAAAATCATAACTGATGATAGTGTTTATGTTCAAAAAGATGACATTACATATTTAGATCAAACAGATTTACCAATACCAGAATCTATTTTTATGAAAGTATTTGGAAATGGAATTGTTATTATAGACGATAGTAATAGATATGAATTTGTTAAATTTGATGCACCTGAAGAAATTGAGTTTTTTAAAGGTCTTAGTTGGATGATAAATTATAACGAAGTAAAAGATTTATCTAAAGAAGAAACAATAGCTTTAGCTCAAAGTATTGTTCAAGAAAAAAATGAAATTGCAACTAAGTTTAATTCAATGTCAGAAAAAGAAAAAAAAGAAAATATGCAAATGGTTCAACAATGTGAATTGCTTGATTTTAAAATGTATTCATTAAGGGATGTTTTTTGGTTTAAACAAGGACACATAAAAATGGATTTACCAGAAGGAATTGAATATCCGGTAAGTTTTCAAAATTCAGAAAATGGTGTAAAAAAATTAATTAAATCTATTTTTAAGAAAAAAAGAAGATAGGCATTTAATATGATTACTCCCACTCATTGCTGAAGTCAATTTGCAAGTGTGTTTACTAAATTGATACCTTTTAGTATTTAAGGACTACGATTTAAAAATAATCATAGTCCTTTTCTTCAATATAATTAGTTAGTTCTTTATCTTTTGATGTATTATTTATATCAGTTTCACTATATAAATGATTATCATAATATTCATAAAAAGCTCTTCAATAACATTCTAAAATAACAAAAAAAACTAGACGGTATTTCTAGTTAATATTTATTACTACTCGAAAAGTTCAAGTAACTATCATTCTGGTGCCGAAAGACAGAATTGAACTGTCCGCTGATCCTTACCAAGGACCTGTTTTACCACTAAACTATATCGGCATAAGGAAATTATATCATAATTTTTTTATTTTTAAAATATAATAAACCTAATATAACAATGAAATCACTCTTATATTTCTAAAATTTTGTTTATAATTTGTTTATAATAATATATGAAAATATATGAAAAATATTTTTTATTATAAAATTACTATTCCTATTTCCTTATTTTATCATTAACACTTATAAACCATTTTCCTATACCTGTATTCATAAAATTTTCTATTTCATTAAATGTTCTATTCTGTTTTGTCTTATAAAGAGTATCACATACTTTAAATCCATATTCATCATATCCAGTAAGTAAAACTGCATGGTACCCACCAATAAACTAGCCTGCTAATATTACTAAATTACCATCTTGTAATTCTTGTTTTAATAAATTAATAGTTATATTCACGCCATTTATAACTTTTGCACCTTTATTTTCTGCATATTTTAAATATTCTTTATATTCGGACATTGCAAATTTAAATTCATCATTATCCATGGTTCTTTGATCATTTCTAAATTGTTCTTTATTTTTGTGATAAATCATAGTTTTTAATCCATTTTACTATATGAAATGCCAATGATGAAAATGGTGTTCCGTTCATATACTTTGATCCATATATTCTATATAATCTTCTTTCATCATACCAATTGGCTTTTGGAATAACTTTATAATATTCTAATGCCATTATCATACAAACAATAGCGCATGTATCTCATCTTTGTATATATGATTTTACATTTTTATCTTTAAATTATTTATTTGTTTTGTTATATGAAACCATATCTATTACTAATACTTTCAACATAATCATATTTGTTTTTTATTTTTTCCACTTTTTTAATTTGTATTCCAACATAGTTTTTATATATTTTTTATACTTGTTTTTATTAAGAAAAGACCTATACAAACATATTTTGTATAAGTCCCTTTTTTAAATTTTTCAGTTGTTTCAATTTTTCGTTTTCGTATATCAATTTATTATTAAATGTCATCAAAATATTAGCTATTTTATCTTGTTCAGTAATAGAAGGTAAAGAAATATTTATTTCACACAAATTAGTAAAACTTAATGTATTTCTTACGCCACCTTCAAATTTTGAAAATGTTCCCTTCTTAAATTCCTTTGAGTCAAACCATTCAAGCATAAAATACACATTTTGATTTGTAGTAAAACATTCATATAATGGACTTACTAAACTAACCAAGTCATTGTCTTTTAAAGCTAAAGAACCAACATCTAATCTAGACGGATTATAAGCAAAAACATTTTTTCTTATAACATAATAATTACTTTTATCTTTACTGGCTACATTTCTATCTTCAAATTGTTCATTTTGTGATATGAAACCATGTTTATTACTAACACTTTCAACATAATCATACTCATTGTTTTTATTCTTTTCAGTCCACTTTTTCAATATATATTTTAGTTTAGTTTCAGTATATTTCTCATCATTAAAAATAATGTTTTTTATACATATTTTATATAACTTAAGGGCTTCAATTTTTTGTGATTGAAGTTCTATTTTTTTATCTAATAATGATAGAAATTTAGCTATTTTATTTTGTTCATTGACGGATGGAATTGAAGTTTTAATACTCTCAATAGTCTTGCAGTTTAAGCTTGGGACACCTGTTGATTCATCGTATTTATTCCAATTAATATTTTGAAATAAATAATATATATATTTAGGAACATTTGGTTTAAAAATATCAGAATAAAATAAAGTATCTACAGTCCAAAATGGCGTATCCATATATTGTGGTTTATTAATTGTCCCTTTTCTTCCAATCAATACAGAAGGTTTATCGTATAAAAATGAATTTGTTCTTCCAATTTGACCACTTGTACCAAGTATTGGATAAATTCCATTTTTATTTTCAACTTGTTTTTGGTCTCTACCACTTTTTATTTTTAAAACATCACCAATTGTTATGTTTTGATAATCATCATTAAAATCATTAAATCTAAGTTTCGGAACATTCATTTTTATCACCACAATTCTAGTCCTTAAGTTTGTTAAAAAGAGACACTTATATAAATATTATATCATATTTTTCAAAAATATATATTGGAAAAAAGAAAAGATTTAATTCTTTTCTTCGAATACTTTACAAATGAGCTTAATACATTTCTTTTTTTGAGATAATCTTGGATGTACATATAAATTTAATGTTATATTTACATTCGCATGTCCTAATAACTCACTAACAGTTTTATAGTCAACCCCTAATGAAATACAATTAGTTGCAAATGTATGTCTTAAAGAATGAAAATTAATGTGATTAATTTTTATTTCTTTTAATACTTTATCAAAATATTTTCTATAAGTTCGTGGCTCTATTAATTTTTCACTACCAGACAAAATATATTCATTATTATTTCCCTTAAATTTTTTTAGTAATTCAATAAATTCTTTACTAATAGGAATTTCTCTATTTGCATTTTTTGTTTTTGGCGTTGTTATTATTATTTTAGATTTAGACTCCTTAAAATCTTTCACATATATTCTCTGTACTGTTTTATTAATACTTATAAGTGATTTTTTTAAATTAATATCATTCCATTGTAATGAACATAATTCTCCAATTCTCAATCCTGAATACAACGATATTAATATTCCTAAATTTTTGTTATCTAAATTGTTTAAACAATATGATGTAATTTTATTTTGCTCTGATTTACTTAAAACATATATTTTTTCTAATTTTGAATCTAACGGATAGTTAAAGGTTAATACTATATGTTTAATTTTGTTTTCATTCATTGCTTTCTTTAAACTACCTTTAATTATTATTGTAATGTCTTTTATTGTCTTAGAAGATAAACCACCACTACCATTTATCTTACCATTTTTAGATAAATCTAATAAATAATCTTGTATTAATTTATGAGATAATTCATCTAATTTATAGTGTCCAAGTTTAGGAATTATATGATTAAACACAGCATTTGAATAATTAGCATATGTAGATTCCTTAATATAGTGTTTTTTATCAAGAAGCCAATTATAAATCCAGTCTTTATAAAGTATTCTTTTTCTTCTTAAAATCATTTAATAATCTCCCTCCCATATACTATTTTAACGGACATTCATTTTTTAACAAACTTAAGGACTAGAATTGTGGTGATAAAAATGAATGTTCCGAAGCTTAGATTTAATGATTTTAATGATGATTATGTTATTAATACATTTGATAATTTAATTAATATTATTGATGGTGATAGAGGAAATAACTACCCGAAAGCAAGTGATTTTTATGGCGATGAATATTGCCTTTTTCTAAATGCAGGAAATGTTACAAAAAAAGGTTTTAATTTTAGTAATAAATATTTTATTACTTTTAAAAAAGATAACGAATTAAAAAATGGTAAACTTAAAAGAAATGATGTTGTATTAACAACTAGAGGTACTGTTGGTAATGTAGCATTATATGATTACTCAATCCCATTTGAAAATATTCGTATTAATTCTGGAATGGTAATTAATAGAATAAAAAATGATAAAATATTATTACCACAATATCTTTATCGATTTATGCAATCAACTTATTTTGAATATCAAATAAAAAAAACTAATTTTGGATCTGCTCAACCGCAGTTAACAAAAAGTGGAATTACTAAATTTACTATTGCTTATCCATGTGTGAAAGAGCAAAGTAAAGTATCTATTTTTCTATCATTATTAGACAAAAAAATAGAACTTCAATCACAAAAAATTGAAGCCCTTAAGTTATATAAAAAAGGATTGTTATTAAATTATTTTAAAGGAAAAAAAACTAATAAAATAATTAAAAACATAATAAAATATGGTAAAGCTGGAGGAACTCCAAAATCATCTGTTAAAGAATATTATAATGGTAAAATCCCTTTTTTAAGTATTTCAGATATGACAAAACAAGGAAAATATATATATAACACTGAAAGAAATATTAGCGAAATAGGACTTAAAAATTCATCAGCATGGTTAGTTCCAGAAGATAGTATAATTTTATCTATGTATGCTTCATATGGATTAGTAGCAATAAATAAAATCAAATTATCTACTAGTCAAGCAATGTTTAATATGATATTAAACGATAATGTTTTTGTTGAATATATTTATCAATATTTAAATTACCTTAATATATCAAATTATTACGATAAATTAATATCTACAGGGACACAATCAAATTTAAATGCTGAAAAAATTTATAATATTAAAATATTTATACCTGAATTTAATGAGCAAAAATTAATTGCAAACTTATTAAATTGTATAGATATTCTTATAGA
>DVJX01000061.1 GCA_018716405.1 Candidatus Faecisoma merdavium
TGATATAATTAATTAAGATAGAGGGTGACATAATGCAGAGAATGATAAAAATAGAATGTAAAAATATTATTAAAGAGTATCCTGAAAATACTCCGTTGTCTGAAGTAGCTAATAGTTTTCAAAGTGGTTACAATTTTCCTATTATGGTTGCTAAAGTAGATAATGTTATTGAAGAACTAGCTTATAATATTTCAAGAAAATGTAATGTTGATTTCTATGATCGTAGTTCGACTTTTGGTCATACCGTATATTCGCATGGTGTTCATTTTTTAATGATTGTTGCGATGAAAAAAGTATTAGGTAATGATGCTGAGGTTATTATCCAACATTCAATTGATAAAGGAGTTTATTGTGAGATTTTAAATAAAGAAATTAATAAAGAAATTATTAAACAAATTGAATCAAAAATGTATGAATTAGTAGAACAAGATTATAATTTCATTAAATTAAGTGTGTCTAGAAAAGATGCTATGGATTTTTTTAGAAAGAAAAAACAATTTGATAAAGTTAATGTTTTTAAATATATAAGTAATACATATATAAATTTATATAGATTAGATGAGTATTACGATTATTTTTTCAGTGAAATGCCATATAGTACAAAGGTATTAGATGAATTTAAATTAACATATATTAAGGATAATGGGTTCGTATTAAGTTATCCATCAATTCATAATCCTAAATATACAGAGGATTATTCTCATCATAAAAAAATATTTGATGCTTTTCTAGATTATACTAATATGGGGAAAACTATTGGAATATCTAATGCTGCAGATTTAAATAGTATTGTTTCTTTAGGAAAATATAATGATGTAATTCAATTAGCGGAAGCAAATTATAATAGTCAATTAGCAAAAACTGCAGATATTATTTATAATAAGAGAAATAAGATTAAAATAATTTTGCTTGCTGGGCCTTCTTCTAGTGGTAAAACTACAACTGCTAGAAAATTAGAAGTTTACCTAAAAGCAAGAGGTTTTAAAACTCATAGTATTTCAACAGACGATTATTTCTTAAACCGAGTTGATACTCCTAAAAAACCAAATGGAGATTACGACTTTGAATCTTTAAGAGCTGTTGATACTGATTTATTCAATAAACATTTGTTGAAACTTTTAGCAGGTGAGAAAGTTTTAATGCCAGAATATAATTTTGTTTTAGGAGAAAGAGAGTATAAAGGTAGAACTTTACAACTTTCTTCTGATGATATAGTTATAATTGAAGGAATTCATGCTTTAAATCCAGAATTAACTATGGCGATAGCTAATGATAATAAATTTAAAATCTATATTAGTCCTTTAACACAATTAAATATAGACAATCATAATCGTATTCATACATCAGATACAAGAAGGTTAAGAAGAATAATTAGAGATAATAAATATCGTGGATGGAATGCTGCTGATACTTTAAGAAATTGGAAAAATATATTGGAAGGTGAAGAAGAGTATGTTTTCCCATATCAAAACGAAGCAGATATGATAATTAATTCAGCTTTAATATATGAATTAGGTGTTTTAAAAACATATGCCGAACCACTATTATTCTCTGTTGATGAAGATGATGATGTTTATCCAGAAGCAATAAGATTAATTAATTTTTTAAGGAATTTTTTACCAATTCCATCTGATGATGTTCCAAAAGAATCAGTTTTAAGAGAATTTATTGGTGGAAGTTGTTTCCATTAAAGAAAGGGTGATAATAATGAAAGTAGCAATTAATGGTTTTGGAAGAATTGGAAGATTAGTATTTAGAATTATGGAGGAAGATCCTAATATCGAAGTTGTTGCAATTAATGATTTGACCGATTCAGAACAACTTGCTTATTTATTAAAATATGATAGTAATCATAGAAATTATAAATTGGGTGAAATTAGTTTTGATCAAGAAAACATTATTGTGTCTGGTAGAAAAATTAGAATATTTAAAGAAATGGATCCATCTAATTTACCTTGGGGTGAATTAGGCATTGATCAAGTTTTTGAATGTACTGGTAAATTTGTAAAATATGAAGATGCATATAAACATATCGAAGCAGGAGCTAAGCATGTAATTATTTCAGCACCAGGTAAAGGTGATATGAAAACAATCGTTTATAATGTAAATCACGAAACACTAGATGGAACTGAAAAAGTTATTTCAGCAGCATCTTGTACTACAAACTGTTTAGCACCAGTAGCTGATATTATTAATAATAAATTTGGCATTGTAAAAGGATATATGACAACTGTTCATGCTTACACAAATGACCAAGCAATTTTAGATGTTGCTCATAAAAAAGGTATTAAAGCTCGTCGTGGTAGAGCTGGCGCTATGAATATAGTTCCATCTAGTACTGGAGCTGCTTCAGCTTTAGGTTTAGTAATTCCTTCTTTAAAAGGTAAATTAGATGGTAGTGCTTTAAGAGTTCCTACTCCAACTGGTTCAGTTGTTGATTTAACGTTAGAACTAAGTCGTAATGTTACAGTTGAAGAAGTAAATAACGCTTTAATGAATAGCTGCAATGAAACATTAACATTTACTTATGACCCAATAGTTTCAAGTGATATTATAGGTTCAAGTTGTGGTGCATTAGTTGATGGATTATTAACTGATGTTTTAGAAGTTGATAATAAACAACTAGTAAAAGTTGTTGCTTGGTATGATAATGAAATGGGATATTCTAATCAAATGGTTAGAACAGCTAAATATTTAGATAGTTTAAAATAACTATCTTTTTTCTTACATTTTTGTAATTGTTGACAATTCAATATTGATAAAATAATTAAAATACATTATAATTAAGGTGGTGATAATATGAAGAAAAATGCCTTTACTTTAGTGGAATTAATTGCTGTTATAGTATTATTATGTATTATAGTATTAATATCATTTCCAGCACTAACAAATGTTATTAAGGGTGGAGAAGAAAAAAACAAAGAAGAAGCTTTAAATACTATTTATATGGCGGCAGAAAATTATTTAATGGCTAATTATGAAAAATATTTTATTAATAATACTGGTGATACAGCTTATATATATATTACTGATTTAATAAATAATAATTATTTAAATGCTGATACAATAAATCCTAATAATGACTCAAGTTTTTCAAGTAAAGATGTAGTTAAAATTACTAGAAATGAAGATGGTACTTTTAAGTATGAGTTAGAATATGTTAAAACGTTGATAGAAACTTTATTAGAACAATATAATGAATCTAATACAACGGGATTAGTAAAAGATAGTATAAATTCTAATTTATATTATTATACTGGAACAAATGAAGAAGTAAGTAATAATTTTTTATGGTATGGAGGACATCAATGGCGAGTATTGGAATTTGATACAAATGAAAATTCTATAACACTAATTTCACAGCAACCATTAACGGCAATCTACTCAGCAAATAGTGTTTGGACTACACAATCAGCTTATGAATCAAGTTATATCAATACATGGCTAAATGATTATTTTTATAATAGTTTAGATAGCACTATAAAAAATAATATAATAGATAATACATTCAATGTAGGGATATATACTGATGTAGATGAAATAATAACTAAACAAAAAGTAGGATTATTAGATGAAGAACAATATAAAAGAGCGGGAAGCAACGAATCATATTTAAATATTGGAAATATTTTTGGTCTAGCAAATAGAGAGAGTTCGTCTAGTATGCGCTTCGTGTCAAATATAGGTAATATTTTAAATGATGTTGTTTCACTTAGTCATGGTATTCGTCCGGTTATAAAAATTTCTGATATAACTATCACTGAAGGTAATGGAAGTCTTGAAAACAGTTATTGTTACAAAAATAAATCAACAAATACTAATAATGTTCAAGTAGGTGAATATATCAATGTGCCATATAATGGAAGTGATAATGCATGTGGAAGCGATAATATGTGCACATTTAGAGTAATAAGTAAAAATAATGATAGTATTAAAGTAGTATTAAATGGATTGCTTCCAAAAAAAAGCGCTTGGGCAACAGATGCAAGTGACAATATAACAACAAGTGATTTAGTATATACAAATGTGTTAAATGGATTTATAGCGAATATAGATAGTAAATATATAACAACCGGGAAATATGGGGTAGGAATGTATTCAATTGGTGGCAATTATACAGTACCACAAAATACAACTATAACTGCCAACGTTGGATTGCCAACAGTAGGAGAGATGTTTAGTGGTAATGATATCAATATGGCTGTTCCAAAAGATGGAGCAAAAACATTTGTAGATGTAAATACAATAGAAAATCCAACTGTATCAAGTGACTATTGGACAATGAACAGATATCGTATGAATTATGTTCTTGGTAATGCTGCAGGTGGTTGGCTAGTTGATGGTTATTATGACTTTATGAACTATAGTTTGGCAAGTGGAATTCGTCCAACCATATATTTAAAAAATAATTTAAGTTTCACTGGTGGTAATGGTACTGCCCAAAATCCATATACATTAAATTAAGAAAGGAAATTTTATGAAAACAATAAAAGATTTTGATTTAAATAATAAAAAAGTAATAATAAGAGTTGATTTTAATGTGCCAATTAAAGATGGTGTTATTGCTGATGATACAAGAATAAAAGAAAGTTTAAAAACAATTAATTATGCTATTAACAATAATGCTAAAGTAATCTTAATGAGTCATTTAGGAAGAATTAAAGAAGAAAATGATAAATTAAAAAACACTTTAAAACCTGTTAGTATTAGATTAAGTGAATTATTAAATAAAGAAGTAAAATTTGTACCTAATACTAGAGGTGAAGAATTAGAAAATAGTATAAATAATTTACAACCTGGTGATGTGTTATTAATGGAAAATACTAGATTTGAAGATTTAGAAAATAAAAAAGAAAGTAAAAATGATGAAGAATTAGGAAAATACTGGGCTAGTTTAGGTGATATATATATTAATGATGCATTTGGAACAGCTCATAGAGCTCATGCATCTAATGTTGGTATAGCAACTAATTTACCAAGTGGAATTGGATTTTTAATGGAAAAGGAACTTAATAATTTATTGCCTATTATTGATAATCCGGTTAAACCTTTTTCAGTTATATTAGGTGGAGCAAAGGTAAGTGATAAAATAGGAGTTATTGAAAATTTAGTAAAAAAAGCAGATTATATTTTAATAGGTGGAGTTATGGCTTTTACATTTTTAAAAGCAGAAGGATTAGAAATAGGTAGCTCATTATTAGATAGTGAAAGTATAGATTTTTGTAAAAATGTGTTAAAAGAGTATGAAAATAAAATAATTTTACCTATTGATGTTGTTACAGATAAAAAAGAATGTTTTATAACTGATATTACTAAAGAAGAAATTGGTTATGATATTGGTAGTAAGACAGTTAAATTGTTTAAGCAATATTTAGTGTCAAGTAAAACTATTATCTGGAATGGTCCTGTTGGTATGTTTGAAGATGAGAAATATTGTAATGGTACTAAAGAAATTTGTGAAATATTAAAAAATATTGATGCCATAAAAATAGCTGGTGGTGGGGATACTGCTAGTGCTATAAAAAATTTGGGTTATGAAGAATATTTTACTCATATTTCAACTGGTGGTGGAGCTAGTTTAGAATTGTTGGAAGGAAAGAAATTACCAGGTATAGAAGCAATTAAATAAAGGAGAATTTGTATGAGGATTGGGATATTTTCAGATACTTATATTCCTAATATTAATGGGGTTGCAACAAGTATTGAGATGTTAAAAAAGGGTTTAGAAAAATTAGGACATAAGGTATATATTGTTACTGTTAATGCAGAAAAATATAGTTATAAAAAAGAAGATAATGTTTTAAGAATACCTGGAGTTCCAATTGGAATATTTGATTATAGATTAACAAGTATATATCCAATTAAAGCTATTAAAACAATAAAAGATTGGAATTTAGATATTATTCATAGTCAAACAGAATTTGGTATTGGAACATTTGCTAGATTTATTTCAAAACAACTAAATATACCATTAGTTCATACTTATCATACAATGTATGAAGATTATACTCATTATATAACAAAAGGATATTTTAAAAAAACGAGTCAAAAAATCGTTGAATATTTAACTTTATTTTATTGTGATTCAACAGCAACAGAATTAATAGTTCCAACCAAAAAAACAGCAGATTTATTTGTAAAGAAATATAAAGTAAAAAGAAAAGTTAATATTATTCCGACTGGAATAGAAATTGAAAAATTTCATAAGAAATATAAGTTAGATGATTTAAGAAAAAAATTAAATATTGAAAATGAAAAAATATTATTGTTTGTTGGAAGACTTGGAAAAGAAAAAAGTGTTGATGTGTTAATTAAAAATCAAAAAGATTTAGATTCAAAATTGTTAATTGTTGGAGATGGACCAGAGAGAAAAGGTTTAGAAAATCTAGTTAAAGAACTAAAATTAGAAAATAAAGTTATATTCACTGGGAAAGTACCACTTAAAGATGTGGCTAAGTACTATAAGTTAGCGAATGTTTTTGTAAGTGCTTCAACAACTGAAACACAAGGTTTAACGATTATAGAGGCTTTAGCATCATCTTTACCTGTTTTAGCGATAAATGACGAAAGCTTTAGTAATGTTATAAAAAATGGATATAATGGTTTTTTATTTAATAATAACGATGAATATATTAAATATGCTAATATGTTATTAAAAAAATCTATTTATAAAATTAATGCATATGAAAGTAGCTTAAAATATTCTAATGAGGTATTTGCTAGTAGTGTTTTAGAAGTTTATGAAAATGCTATTAAAAATGGTAGAAAGCCTTTACTTAAAGGGAGGGAAAAATGATAGTTGTAGCTAATTTGAAAGCATATATGACTTATGAAGATATTTTGAAATATAAAGATAATATTCCTAATAATGTTATAGTTTGTCCATCTAATTTGCATATTCCTTTTTTTCTAAATCATAACTATAAAGTAGGAATTCAAGATATTTCAATATATGATACAGGAGCACATACTGGAGAAATATGTGCTAGTCAGGTAAAAGAACTGGGAGTAGAATATGCAATTATTGGTCATAGTGAAAGAAGAAGTAAAGAAACTGATGATGAAATTAATAAAAAAGTTTTAAAAGCCTTAGAAAATAATTTAAAAGTTATTTTATGTATTGGTGAAAATAAAGACGAAAATAAAAATGAAAAAATAGAGTATCAGATATTGAATGATTTAAAAAATGTAAGTAATTTAGATAATGTTATAATTGCATATGAACCTGTTTGGTGTATTGGTACAGGAGTTACACCTACAAATGAACAAATAGAGGAAACAATTAAGTTTATTCAATCAATTTTTCAAAAAAACTTTACTACAAATGCTAAAATCTTGTACGGTGGGAGTGTTGATAAAAATAACATCAACACACTAAAAAAAATAAATTTGTCTGGATTTTTGATTGGTAAGGCTTCAACTGATTATGAACATTTAAAAGAAATCGTCGACAGTCTTAGTTGACGTTTTTTTTCGACAAAATTAGCTAAATTTCGCTCTAGATTTATTTTATCCACTATTATATAATATAAATACAGCAGTACTAGAAGGAGAAGAATATGATAAAAATATTAATGATTGATGATAATGTCAAATTGATTGATGCTGTAAAAGAATATTTTAAAAATAATAATGAAGTTAGTATTGTATATGAAGCATACAATGGTTTAGACGGAATAGAAATAATTAAAAATAAAACAAATGAATTTGACTTAATATTACTAGATTTAATCATGCCTAAAAAGGATGGATTGTTTGTTTTAGAAGAAATGAAAAATAATCATATTGATAAAAAAGTTATTGTTGAAACTAGTTATAATGCAAGTGATACTATAAGACAAGTTTCAGAATATGATGTTAATTATTTTGTCTTAAAACCATTTGATTTAGAAGATCTAGAGAAGAAAATACACGACGTTTTTAAAAAGAAAAATGAAAATAGTATAGATTTTTATAAAAATAATTTGCAAGTTTCGATTAGTAAATTATTACATGATTTAGGTATTCCTTCACACATAAAAGGTTATCAATTTATAAGAGATGCAGTTAATATGTTATTTGATGACCCTGAATTGATAGGTGGAATAACTAAAGAATTGTATCCAGAAATTGCAAATAAATATAATACAACAGTATCTAGAGTTGAAAGATCTATAAGACATGCTGTAGAAGTAAGTTGGAATAGAGGGGATATTGATTTAATGGAAAAAATATTTGGACATAGTGTAGATATAGATAGGGCAAAACCTACAAACTCAGAGTTTATTGTAACTTTGGCTGATAAGTTAAGATTAGATTTTCATAAAGTTGGTGCATAATCAACTTTTTATTTGATTTTAAAAAAAATATATGTTATATTTATATTGGTGAAAAAAATGAAATTTATAAGTAAGATGTTGGCTTATATATGTGGAATTCTACTTTTTTTTGCAATATCGTTTTTAATATTAATATATTCAGGAAAAAGTATGTTAAATAAAGAAAATTTATCAAATTATATTAAAAGTTCTAATATTTTAAATATTGATATTAATGTTATTTTTAATTTAGAAGAAAGTGGAATGACTTTAAAGGAAAAAATTTATAATTTGGGGATTGAAAGCAATATTCCAGAAAAAATAATGGAAGATATATTAAAAAGTGAAGAAATAAATATTATTTTAGGTGATTTTTTTAACGAAACAATTTATTACTTGATTGATGAAAGAGAAAAACCACAATTATCTAATGATGCTGTTACAAAAATGCTTGATTTAGCTTGTGCGTCATTAGAAGACCATATAAATATTATGATGTCTGAAGATGATTTAAAAAGTTATGTTTTAGATTTTGAAGAAAAGTTAATGGATATAGTACCAGAAAGACAAGTTATGATTGGTGTTTTACCTGTATCAATAATTAAATCACTATTAAATTTTAACACAATATATTTAGTGGCATTAATTTTTGTTATATTAATTTTATTGGTTATATTTTTATGGTCTTTTTATAAACCAATTAAATATTTTGGCACTTGTTTATTAATAAATGGAATAATTTTTGTTATATTGGGGAGTCTGAATAACTTTTTTAGTCAATTGGTGTTATCACAAGTAGAAAGATTAAAGTTTGTAATATCTCCTTTTATAACTATAATATTAACGATTTGGTTTAAATGTGGTGTATTAATTAGCTTCACAGGAGTATTTATAATTATTTTCTATATTGTTATAAATAGAATAGTAATTAATAATAATAAAACTAGATAAGGTTTTGCGTATTAGATAACCCTTCTTCATCCCATGTTTCATATATTATATATAATATTATTAGAGAAGCTATCACATTCAACCAATTAGCATATATTTGATGTATATAAGGATCAGGATTTGATTCTTTTTTTATTTCATATTGTTGATAACTTATATATAAACTAAAAATTACTATTAAGGTAAATACAATTCTATTTATTAAATTGACATATCTTTTTTGATTGTTGTCAAATATTCTTTTTTTATGTAATAATTTTTGTTTCACGTCATAATTAATTATAATTGATATTATAATCGTTAAAATTAATCCAAATGAAACAATAAATTGTGCATCTATAATTTTAATTTCTTCTTTCATAATATAATATATTATAATTTATAATAACTTAGTAAATATATTATGAATCTATTTAACAAAAAAATATAAAAAACATAAAAAACTAAAAATCACTTTTTTTAAAAACGACAATTTTCTGTAAAAAAATAAAATTAACAATGAATTGATTTGTTGATTTTAACATTGAAAATAAAAGGGTATCATAAAAAACATCGTTTTTTATTATCTAGAAATTAATTCGGTTTTTTAAATATTATAAATTAAGCCTAAATTTAAAAAGTAAATTTTTAGTAATTTTATTTTTTTAAAAAATGTCGAATTTTGTTGACTTTTAATACCTATAAGTTTATAATTAATTTAGAAAGTAGAGGTCAAAATATGTTAGATGTTGAAGAAAAATTAGCCACTTTACAAGTTGTTAAAAGAAATGGTAAAAAAGTCGATTTTAATGGTTCTAAAGTTGCTTTAGCTATTAAAAAAGGTTTTGATAGTGTTAATGAATATGATGAAGAAACAGGTGAAGAACTTAAATATACGACTAAAGATGTTAATAAAGTATATGAAGGGGTTTTAAAAAGAATTGAAAAAGAATATAAAGATGAAGAAAAAATTAAAATAGAAACTATTCAAGATATGATAGAAGATGAACTTCAAAAGAAAGGATATCAAGATGTATTTGAAAGTTTCTCTGAATATCGTGAAAGAAGAAATATATCACGTAAAATGTTTTCTGACGAAAAACAATTACATAAATTTTTAAAAGCAATTGAAGGATTAGGATTAAAATCTGCAACTGAAGAAAATGCTAAAAGAGAAAATGCTAATGTTGATGGTGATACTGCTATGGGTACAATGCTACAGTATGGTAGTACAGTATCAAAAGAGTTTTGTAAAGCTTATTTGATGAAATATAAATTTAGTGAAGCTCATGATAGTGGTGATATTCATGTTCACGATATGGATTTTTATCCAATGGGAACTACTACATGTATGCAAATAGATTTAAATAAATTATTTAAAAATGGCTTTTCAACAGGTCATGGCCATTTAAGAGCTCCAAAAGATATTATGTCTTATAGTGCACTTGCAGCTATAGCAATTCAATCAAATCAAAATGATCAACACGGTGGACAAAGTATACCTGCATTTGATTATTATATGGCGCCAGGAGTTATTAATACATTTAAAAAACAATTTAAACAAACTATTTCGGATTTATTAGATTTTAGTGACTTTAGTAAATTTGTTAATATGAACAGCATTGCTAAAGAAATTGATAAATTAGATAGTATTTCATTTGATATAAAAGATTTTTATCATTTTGCTAAAGAATCAACAGAAGTTGAAAGATTATTAAGTATGGCTTATGATAAAGCTTTAGCTAAAACAGATAGAATTACTTATCAAGCTATGGAAGCATTTATTCATAATTTAAATACAATGCATTCAAGAGCTGGTGCTCAAGTACCATTTTCATCTATTAATTTTGGTACTGATACTTCTAGTGAAGGTAGAATGGTTATTGAAAACTATTTATTAGCAACAGATGCTGGATTAGGAAAAGGCGAAACTCCAATATTCCCAATATCTATATTTAAAGTAAGAGAAGGAACTAATTTTAATCCAGGTGATCCTAATTATGATTTATTTAAGTTAGCTTGTAAAGTATCTGCTAAAAGATTATTTCCTAATTTTTCATTTATGGATGCACCATTTAATAAGCAATATTATAAAGGTGACTATAATACTGAAGTTGGTTATATGGGATGTCGTACAAGAGTTATGGGTAATGTTGTAGATCCAGATAAAGCAGTTACTCCAGGTCGTGGTAATTTATCATTTACAACAATTAATTTACCTCGTTTAGGTATTAAACATGGTATAGTAACTAATGAAAAAGCAGATATAAAAGAATTTTATAAAGAATTAGAAGAAAAAATGGATTTGGTAAAAGATCAATTGTTAGAAAGATTTGATTTCCAATGTACTAAAAAACCATATAATTTCCCATTCTTATTAGGTAGTGGGGTATGGTTAGATTCAGAAAAATTAAAACCAGATGATAGATTAAGAAAAATTTACAAACATGGTACTTTATCAATTGGATTTATTGGCTTAGCTGAATGTTTAAAAGCTTTACTTGGTAAGCATCATGGTGAAGATGAAGAAGCTCGTAAATTAGGATATGAAATTATCTCATTTATGCGTAAAAAATGTGATGAATATGCTAGTAAATATAATTTAAATTTCACTTTATTAGCAACTCCAGCTGAAGGATTATCAGGCAGATTTACTAATATTGATAGAGCTATATATGGAAAAATTAAAGGTGTTACTGATAGAGAATACTATACTAATTCATTCCATGTGCCAGTTTATTATAAAATTACAGCTGCTGATAAAATACATATTGAAGCACCATATCATGCACTTACAAATGCTGGACATATTACTTATGTTGAATTAGATGGTGATACAACAAATAACTTAGAAGCATTTGAAAAAATAGTTCGTATAATGCATAAAGAGGGTATTGGTTATGGAGCTATTAATCATCCTGTAGATAGAGATCCAGTATGTGGATATACAGGTGTAATTGGTGATGTTTGTCCAGGTTGTGGTAGACATGACTGTGAAGGTGTTAGTGTGGAAACAATTAAAAATGTTTCACTAACAAATTATGGAAGATAAGAAAGGAAGAGTTTTAAATGAAAGAAGAAAAAAAAGTTGGCGAAGGCGTTAAATTTGAAAGAATTAGAAGAATCACAGGATATTTAGTTGGAACTGTTGATAGATTTAATGATGGTAAAAGAGCTGAAGAACGCGATAGAGTAAAACATGGGACTAAAGACTTAGATAAAGCTTTATAATGAAAATCAGATTGGCTGCTCCCTTACAATCAGATAGTATAGTTGATGGAGAAGGGATAAGAACAGTTATATGGACACAAGGATGTTCTCATTATTGTAAAGGATGCCATAATCCTGAAACTTGGTCATTTGAAGATGGTTATTTAGTCGATGTTAAAGAGGTAATTAAAGAGATAGATAACCTATCTGGACAAGATGGAATAACCTTATCAGGAGGAGATCCACTTTATCAAGTAGATGCTTGTTTAGAAATAGCAAAACATTGTAAAGAAAATAATTTAAATGTTTGGTGCTACACAGGTTTTCTATATGAAGATTTATTAAAAGATGATAAATATTTAGAATTACTAAAATATATTGATGTTTTAGTAGATGGACCATTTATTTTATCGCAAAGAAGTTTGGACTTAAAATTTAAAGGTTCGGAAAATCAAAGAGTTATTGATGTACCAAAAAGTTTAAAAGAAGAAAAAACAGTTTTAGTATCAAAATACATTGATAAAAAAGAATATAATATTAAGAAAAAAACTAGTGTTTATATTTAAAATATCAGATTGATTTCTGATATTTTTTTTAAATATTAAATTTGTATAAAAAATTTAATTTAAAAATAAAATATAGTGGTGGATACTATGAAAAGAATAAGATTAAAGAAAAAAATTAAAATAAAAAATAGTATAGTAATATTATTTTTATTATTTATTTCTTTGTTAATGGCTTTTAAATTTATTAATTCAAAAGTTAATCCAGTTTTGTTAGATTATGCTAATATGGAGGCAAGAAAATTATCAAGTATTATTATTAATGATGCTATAAGTAAAAATTTTAAAAGTATAAATGTCGATGATTTATTTATAATTACTAAAGAAGGTAGCGAAATAAAATCTTTAGATTTTAATCCTATAATAGTTAATCAAGTTTTAACAAATACAACAACTTTAATTCAAACAAATTTAAAATATTTAGAGCAAGGAAAAATAGAACTATTAAATTTAAATACCGATGCTTTAATTGATTACAATACTGATAAGTTAAGACAAGGTATTATTTATGAAATACCTAGTGGTGTTATATTTGGAAATTCTTTTTTGGCTAATATTGGGCCTAAAATTCCAGTCAGATTTAGTATAGTTGGTGATATAATAAGTTATGTTAATAGTAATGTTAAAGATTATGGAATTAATAATGCTTTAATTGAGGTAAATGTGGTTTTAGAATTATCAATTCAAGTTATTTTACCGTTTGTTACAGATAAAATAAGTATAGAGACATCTATTCCTGTAGCCTTAAAACTAATTCAAGGAAATGTTCCAAATTATTATTTGAATGGGATACAAAATTCACCTTCTATTGCCGTTCCTTTTAATTAATCTTATTGTATAAAAATACTAGTTGTGTTATACTAATTACAGGATGTGATAATTTGAAAAAGATAAGATGGGATAGAGTTATAATATTTTTAATTGGTGTGATACTTGTATCTTTTATTTGTTTTAGCTTAATAAAAACATTATTTGTTGGTGTTGTCGAACAATTTACAAATGATAAAAAAATTGTCGCTTCCACTTCTTTGACGGTTCCACTTTATGACTTTGATTATAACGAAATAATCCAAATAAAACGTGGTGAGGAAGTAACAATTTTGAAAGATAATATAATTAATAATGAACAAGAATATTCTCAAGTAAAATATGATAAAAATGAATACTATATATTAAGTAGCAACTTAGTAGATGATATAAATGATGCAGTTTTAGAAAAAGAAATGTATGTAAGAACTTCTGTTACATTATATGAGAATCTAGAAAGTATAAAAATAAAAGGTTTAGTTGAAAAAGGTGAAAAATTAGAAATATTAGGATTTAATTCTATTAATGATGATGGCTCTGTTGATATGTATAAAGTTAAATATAATGAGCAAGAAGGTTACGTTTATGGTAAATATCTAGTGAATAATTATGAAGAATCTATTTTAAATTATGATGAAGAAGGAATTTATCAAATTCACAAAAAAAGAGGTGATTCATGGGGTGGTGGAGATGCAGGAACTCTAGATTATTATCCATATGAAAAGCCAAAATTTGAAAATAATGTTATGCCTAGTGAAGTAAGAAGTTTATATATGGACGCTAGTGCTGTATCTAATGTTGATGAATATATTAAATTAGCTAAAGAATCTGGAATTAATGCAATCGTAGTTGATATTAAAGATGGTATAGTGGCATATCCAGCTAATGCGATGAAAGAATACTCAATTACTAACTATAATAGAGCAATTAATAGTTATGAAGAATATAAAAATGCTATAAAAAAAATTAAGGATGCTGGTTTGTATGTTATCGGTAGAATTACAACATTTAAAGATAGTAATTACGCGACTGATCATCCTGAAGATACAATTTTAGATACTGCTACTGGTAAATCATATAATCATGATGGTTCTTATTGGCCAAGTGCATTTAGTAGAGATGTTTGGGAATTTAATGTTAGTTTAGCTATCGAATCAGTGAAAGAAATGGGATTTAATGAAATTCAATTTGATTACGTTAGATTTCCTGATCGAGTACAATCTTTAGAAAAGGCTGGCAAAATAGATTATAATAATACTTATAATGAGTCAAAGGCTCAAGCTATTCAACGATTTGTTATGTATGCTTGTGATGAAATTCATAAATATGGTGCTTATGTATCAATTGATGTATTTGGAGAGGCAGCTCACACTTATGTAACGCCATATGGTCAATATTGGCCTGCTATTAGTAATGTGGCAGATGTGATAAGCGGTATGCCTTACCCAGATCATTTTGGTAAATATGATTATAACTTTAAAGAACCAGTTTGGACTATTCCATATGATTTGTTATATAAATGGGGTAATGAATTTGTAGTAAATAGACAAAAAGAAATTCCTACACCTGCCATAGTTAGAACTTGGATTCAAGCTTATGATGCTATAAAGGAACCTAAAGTAATTTATGATGCTGATATGGTATCTAAAGAAATACAAGGATTATATGATGCAGGTTTAACAGGTGGATTTATTACTTGGAATGGAAGCTCAAGTTTAACTAAATATAAGGAAATTTCTAGTGCTTTTGGAAAGGAATACTAATATGAAAAAAATCATTCTAGAGGAAACAGAATACATTTTAGAAAAAGAATATAAAAACGGATTTGATTTAACAGAATTAACTAATAGGTATACTGATTATTTTAAAGATTATGATTATATATTAGGTGATTGGGCCTATAATAAATTGAGATTGAAAGGATTTTGTAATAAGGATAATCCATTATTTAACGAAATAAATGATTATAGTAAAATAGAAAGTTATATTAAAGATAATTGTGCGTATGACTGTAAATATTTTATAATAAAGAAGAAATGATTAATATATCATTTTTTTTTGAATAATTTAAATAGATATTTTTTGAATTTATGAAGGAAATTAACATACTTTTGTCGAATATAACTAGTAGGAGGTAATAATGAAGAAATTTTATACAGCAAGGTATGAACCGATATTTATGAGATCGGTAGTTAAACCAAATATTTTAAAACCTTTACTAGAATATATTTTAGAAAAAGAAATTATTGAATTACAAATATTAAATCCCAATTTAATTCAAGATACATATAAAACAAGAGGCCAAAGATTAGATTTGTTAGTTAAAACTAAAGATGAAATAATCAATGTTGAATTAAATTCAAACTATAATGAAACAATAATGATAAGAAATCTACATTATGTTTTTAAATTAGCTAGTGAAAACACAGAAAGAGGAAACAAATATAAAGTAGATAATAAGATAGTTCAAATAAATTTAAACTTTATAAATAGTAAACATGAAAAATGTGAATATTTATTATATGATAAAACGCATAAAATAGAATTAACAGATTATATAAAAATATATAATATAGGTATAGACAAATATATCAAAAATTATTATAATAATAGCAAGAAGTTTACCAAAGGTGAAGAATTAATTATCATGTTAGATTTAGAAAAGAAAGAATTAGAAGAACTATCAGAAAAGAGTGAGATTGTGGATAATTTTAAAGAAGATGTAATAAAAGCTAATGAAGATGAATTAATAGTTAATTGGATAAGTAGAGAAGAAGAACAAAAACAGTACGAAGAAGTTTTATATGAAAAAGGTCTTAGTCAAGGTAAGCAACAAGGTTTATCAGAAGGAATAGAAAAAGGTTTAATGAAAAAAAGTAATGAAATTGCTAAAAAAATGTTAGAATTAAATATGGATTTAGAAACAATATCAAAAGTAACAGGTTTAACTATTGATGAAATTAAAAATTTTAAAAGCTAAATTGATAACTATTAAAATAAGTAAAAAAATATATTTAAACAAAAGACTGTAAATATTTTATAATAAAGAAGAAATAATCTTCTTTTTATTTTGATTTTATAGTAAAATAATATAATGGTGGTAAAGATGAATGCGTATGATTTTGATAACACAATATATGATGGAGAAAGTATATATGATTTTTTTATCTTTTGCTTAAAAAAAGATATATGGTTAATAAAGTTTTTTCCTTTAGTTTTATTTAGATTAATACAATATAAATTAAACTTGTTAAATCTAGACAAAATATATAAAACAGCTGAAGTAATCGTTAATTCTTTTTTTGAACATTCAAAATTAAATTATGATGAATTAATTGAAGAATTTTGGAAAATTAATCAAAAAAAATTAAAAAAAGAATTTTTAGATATGTTAAAAGAAGAAGATTTAATTATAACAGGTTGTCCTAATTTTTTGATTAATTATATTAAAGAAGAATTAAAAGTTAAAAATATTATATGTACAGATTTTGATTTGATAAATAAAAAAATTAATTTTATTTGTTTTGGAAAAAATAAGGTAATTGCATTTAAAAATAAATATAAAAATAAAATTAATAAATTTTATACTGATTCTTTAGCAGATATTCCGTTTATGAAGTTAGCTAGTGAGGTATATTTAGTAAATAAAGATAGTATAAAGAAAATAGATAAATCAAAATATATCTAATTTACAATATTTTAAAAAAATGGTAAAATTAATAATAGGTGATTAAGATGAATGATATATATAAATCTTATCTAGATAAGGTAATGGAATTATGGAGGTTACTTTGAAGTAGATAAAAAAATAGAAGATATAAAAAAATTAGAAATTAAGATGAATGAACCTAATTTTTGGGATGATTCTAATAAAGCTACTAGTATTATTGATGAAGTTAATAGTTTAAAAAAAACGGTTGAAAGAATAACTAATTTAAAAAATAAAATTGAGTCAAATCTAGAATTATTAAAAAGTAACGATTTAGAGTTTGTTGAATTAGTAACTAGTGAAGTTGATGAAATAAAATTAGAATTAGATGAATTAGAAATTTTTGTTTTATTAAATGGCCCTTATGATAAATATAACGCTGTATTAGAAATTCATCCGGGTGCTGGTGGCACTGAAAGTTGTGATTGGGCTAATATGTTATATAGAATGTATACTAGATGGTGTGAGAAGCATGGTTACAAATATGAAATAGTTGATGAACAAAAGGGTGAAGAAGCAGGAATTAAAAGTGTTTCAATGATTATTTATGGAACTAATATATTTGGGTATTTAAAAAATGAGAAGGGTGTTCATAGATTAGTTAGAATTTCTCCTTTTGATTCTAATGCTAGACGTCATACATCTTTTGCTTCTGTTGATGTTACTCCATATATTGTAAATGAAGATATAGACATTGAAATTAAACCAAATGATATTAGAATTGATGTATATAGAAGTACTGGTGCTGGTGGTCAAGGTGTTAATACTACAGATTCTGCTGTTAGAATTACTCATTTGCCAACAAAAATAGTTGTTACATGTCAAAATGAAAGAAGTCAAATTCAAAATAAAGAAAAAGCTTTAGAAATATTAAAAAATAAATTATATCAATTAGAAATTGAAAAAAAAGAAAAAGAATTGAAAGAATTAAAAGGTGAACAAGCTGATATAAATTTTGGATCTCAGATTAGAAATTATGTTATGCATCCATATTCTTTGGTTAAAGATTTAAGAACTAATGTAGAAACTAGTAATGTGGCTAAAGTTTTAGATGGTGATATTGATATATTTATTAATAGTTGTTTGAAAGGAATTAGATAGTATGTTTTTTAAAAAAAAGAAAAAAGTAATTGTTAGAAGAAATAATTGGTTAATGGATTTTGCTATCTTTTTATTAGGCGCAACTATCTTTGCTATTTCATTTAATTTGTTTTTATTACCTAATAATATAGCTGTTGGTTTTAGTGGTTTATCTGTTATAGTTAATAGTGTTTGGGGAATTAAGCCATCTGTATTTTTATTTATAAGTTACATAATTTTAGGTATTTTGAGTTTTATTTTTTTAGGTTTTCATTCAACTAAAAAAGCAGTTATAGGTTCAATGATTTATCCTATATTAGTAGAATTAACTTCTTATATGACATCATATTTTGATTTTTATGATATTGAAAAAATAGTTTTGGTTTTTATGGGGGCTTTAGCAAGTGGTTTTGGATCTGGGTTGGTCTATAAAGTAGGATATTCAACTGGGGGGACCGATATTATAAACATGCTTATATCTAAATTTTTTAAGCAACCAATTGGTAGGTGTCATATAATTAGTAATGCATTTATTATTGCAATTGGATATATAACTTTTGGTATTTCAACAGTTATATATTCAATAATTGTTGTTTATGTCATGAGTATAATTATTGATAAAGTAATGATTGGCATTTCTGAGTCTAAAACGTTTAGAATTATTACATCTAATGAAACTGATGTAAAAAAGTTTTTACTTAGTAAGTTAAGTCATGGGGTAACTATATTAAATGCAAGAGGAGGTTATACTGGCAATGTTGTTAAAATGATTTATTGTGTTGTACCAACTCGCGAATATTTTATAGTGAAAGAAGGAATTTTAAATTTAGACCCTGAAGCAGTTATTATGATATCAGATGTATATGAAGTTATAGGTAATAAATAGGAGGATTTATGGATTTAATAAAAATAAAGAATGTTTATAAAACTTATAAAACTGGCGTTACTGCAGTTTATGATTTAAGTTTAAATATTGAAAAGGGACAATTTGTCTTTGTAATTGGATCGACAGGTTGTGGCAAATCAACATTAATTAAAATGTTATATCGTGAAGAAAAACCAACAGATGGGACTATTAATATTGGTGGTATAAATGTTAGCAAATTAAAAAATAGAAATGTTTATAAGTTAAGAAGAAAAATTGGTGTTGTATTCCAAGATTTTAAATTGTTACCAAAATTAACAGTATACGAAAATGTTGCTTTTGCTTTAGAAATATTTGGATTGCCATCATCAGAAATTCACAGTAAAGTTTTAAAATCTTTAGAACTTGTTGGTCTAAAACATAAAGCTAAAAATTATCCTAATCAATTATCGGGTGGAGAACAACAAAGGGTTGCTATTGCAAGAGCAATTGTAAATGGGCCTAAGTTATTGATTTGTGATGAACCAACCGGAAACTTGGATGAAAATACTAGTATGGAAATTATGAAAGTATTAGAAGAAATTAATAAATTAGGAACAACAATTATTATGGTTACTCATGATACTGAAATAGTTAACAAAATGAAAAAAAGAGTTATTTTATTAGACTCTGGTAGAATTGTTAGGGATTATAAGGAAGGTGAATATACACATGAGGGCAATTAGAATTTTTGGAAGAAATATAAGAGATGCTTTTAAAAGTGTTTTTCGTAATTTTTCTTTATCACTTGCTTCAATAGCATGTATTATAATTACTTTATGTGTTGTTTCAATTGCTATTATTTTATCCTATAATGTTAATAATTTTACTGTTAGAGTTGAACAAGATATGACTATTGTAGTATTTTTAAATCGTGATATAGAAGATGAAAGAATTAAAGAAATAGAAGATGAAATAAAAGTTTTAAACAATGTTGAAAGTGTTACTTTTAATGATAAAATGCAAATTGCAGAAGAAATGAAAGAAAGTAGTGAAGATTTGGCTGGATTTTTAGAACAATATGAAGATAGAGATTCAAATCCTTTATCAGATGCTTTTCATGTTAAAGTTACGGATGTCTTAACAATTGAGGATGTAGCTTTAGAAATAGAAAAAATAGATGGTGTTATGAGTGTTAAATATGGTGAAGGAATGATTGAACCATTAATCTCTACTTTCGATTTTGTAAAAAATATTAGTTATGGTGTTGTTATAGCTTTAGTTTTAGTTACAGCATTCTTAATATCTAATACTATCAAAATAACTATTTTTTCCCGTAAAAGAGAAATAGAAATCATGCGATTAGTAGGTGCATCAAATATTAATATTAAAATACCATTTATATTTGAAGGTTTATTTTTAGGAATTATTGGTTCAATACTGCCAATTGCAATTACAATTATTGGATATAATACATTATATACAAAATTTAATGGACAAGTTATTTCGCCTTTAATTCAATTAGTTGAACCACTTCCATTTACATATTTTGTTTCTTTAGTACTTCTTACTATAGGTATTTTAGTTGGTATGTATGGTTCATGGCGTGCAGTAAGAAAATATTTAAAGATTTAATTCCTTTTTGGGAATTTTTTCTGTTAAATAAACATTATATTTTTAATTAAAAAAAGGAAATGGGATGTTTTTGGTTAATATAACTAATAGAGGTGTAATTAAGAAAGGTGAAATATATGCAGTTAGAAGATATTAAAGGTATTGGACCTAAAACAGCTAATATATTAAGAAGATTAGGAATTAATGATAGTTATGATTTGTTAACTTATTATCCGTTTCGTTATGATATTATTAAAAGAACTGATTTAAATGAAGAGAAAGTTATATTAGATGGTATTGTAGAAAGTAATGCTGTTGTTACATATTTAAGAAATCATAAAGATAAAATGCAGTTTAGATTTAATATTGGTAAATTAGTTGATGTTGTTATTTTTAATAGAGGATTTTTAAAAAATAAAATAATAGTTGGTACTAAATTAATTATATTTGGTAAATATGATAAGAAAAAAAATATTATTGTTTGTAGTGATATTAAATTTGGTTCATTGGGAAATGATACTAAAATAGAACCAGTTTACCACGTTACTACTGGTATTAATAGCAGTCAATTAAATAGTATAATTAATTTAGTAAATGATGATGTAGTTGATTATATCCCTAATTACTTGAATGATAAGTATGAACTTATGAATAAATTAACTGCAATTAAAGAAATACATAATCCTCATAATGAAGTAATGCTTAAAAAAGCTATTAATAAATTAAAATATGAAGAATTATTTTTATTTATGTTAAAAATGAATTATTTAAAATCTAAAAAAATTCAAGATGGATTAATTAGAAATGTTGATAAAAATAAAGTATTAGATTTTATTGATAATTTACCTTTTAAATTAACTTTAGATCAAATTAAATCAGTAGATGATATATATGATGACTTAATTTCTAACAAAAGAATGAACAGATTATTACAAGGTGATGTTGGAAGTGGTAAAACAATAGTTTCATTTATTGCTTTATATATTAACTATTTAGGTGGATATCAAGGTGCTTTAATGGCACCTACTGAAATATTAGCTAGACAACATTATAATAATTTAATTAAATTATTACCTGATTTGAAAGTTGGATTATTAACTGGTAAATTAAAAGCAAAAGAGAAAAAAGAAATATATGGTGGATTATTAGATGGTAGTATTGATGTTGTAATAGGTACTCATGCCTTAATAAGTGAAGAAGTTAAGTATAAAAATTTAGGTTTAGTTATTACTGATGAACAACATAGATTTGGTGTTAATCAAAGAAGTAATTTAAAAAATAAAGGTATAATGCCTGATGTTTTATATATGAGTGCTACGCCAATACCAAGAACTTATGCTATTACCTTATTTGGTGATATGGATATTTCTAGCATTAAAACTAAACCAGCAGGTAGAAAAGAAATTATAAGTTATCTTAAAAAAGAAAGTGAAATTAAAGACGTTTTAACTAAGATGTATGAGGAGTTAAAATCTAATCACCAAGTATATGTTATAGCTCCTTTAATTGAAGAAAGCGAGAAAATATCATTAGAAAACGTAAAAAAATTGCAAGATAAAATGAATTTAGCGTTTGGCAAATTATATACGATTGATGTTATGCATGGTAAATTATCTAATAAAGAAAAAGAAGATGTCATGAAACGCTTTAAAAATAATGAAGTTCAAATATTAATTAGTACAACAGTTATTGAAGTTGGCGTTGATATACCTAATGCTACTGTTATGGTAGTATTTGATAGTTATCGATTTGGTTTATCAGCACTTCATCAATTAAGAGGTAGAGTTGGTAGAAATGATTTACAATCTTATTTCATTATGATTAGTGATAAAGAAGCAGAAAGATTAAAAATACTTACTAAGACTAATGATGGATTTGAAATAAGTGAAGCTGATTTTAAATTAAGAGGTAGTGGAGATTTATTTGGCACCAGACAAAGTGGTGATATGCAGTTTAAATTAGCTAACTTAAAAAGAGATTTTAAAATGGTTGTTAAAGCTAAAGAAGATAGTTTAGAGTTTATGAATAAAAAAGATCCTAAATATAATTATATATATGATGTTTTAAAACAGTTGGATAGTTTAGATTAATATATTGTTAAATATCTTGACAAATTGATATTAATTCTCTATAATTATAATTGCGTGGATAACACGCTTGGGTCTCTTACTACAATATCACGTGAGTTGACCCAACCAAACCCCCTGAGCCCCTAGAAATAGGGGCATTTTTTAAAAATATTTTATGGTGAATAATTATGAATAAAATTGTTATTTTAGTTTTAATATTTATTTTAGGATTTTTCGTATTTAAAATAATTGATAAAGAAAAAATAAATAATGATATGGAAAAAGAGGAATGTAATAATATGAAAATAAAACTAGAAATTAATAATTATGAATTAACTGCAACATTAGTTGATAATTCATCTACACAAGCTTTAATTGAAAAATTAAAAGAAAGTGATATAACAATTAATATGAATGATTATGGTAATATGGAAAAAGTAGGACAATTAGATTTTTCTTTACCACGAAATGATCAAAATATTACTACTGAATCTGGTGATTTAATTTTGTATCAAGGTAATCATTTTGTTATCTATTATGATACTAATAATTGGATTCTTACTAAATTAGGTAAAATAGATAATATAGATAAACAACAATTAAGAAATATTTTAGGTAGTGGTAGTGTAGTTGTAACATTATCATTAGATGAATAATATTGTGGAAAAGATTTAAATATATTAAAAATATTATTTTAAATCAATGTAATATAGATTTTCTTTAGTTAATTTTTCTATAAATTTAGCGCCAAATTTTTCATAATAATTAGTTAAGTTAGTTTTTAAATATATTTTTTTGTATCCTAATCTTTTTGCTTCTTCTATTATTGCATTATTTAATATCTTAGAATATCCTTTATTACGATATTCTTTTTTTATGTACATTGTAGCATACCAAGGAGTTAAATCAGTTCTTTCATCTCCATCTGTTTTAAATAATGATATAAATCCGATTAATTTGTTATCTATTAATCCAATTACAGATATTACTTTATCATTTGTTAAAATATCTTTCATTTTTTTATTAATATACTCTTTCATTTGTAGTTTTGTTTTTGGTGATCCCCATTCTTTTGAACATAATTCTATATATTCTTTTAGATATTCTTCATTTTCTTTTAAATTTATTAATTTCATATATTATCTCCTTTTATATCAAAATTATATCACATTTTAATTATACAAATAAAAACTAAAAATTATTTAGTTTGACAAATAAATTAATTACATATATAATCTTATTAAATTTTATTATAAAATTAAGAAATGTATAATTTTATTCTTAAAAAATTAATATTGTAAAGGTGGTGATAAAGTGATTTCTATGAATAAAGAAACTATGATTAATTATTTAAAAGATTATGCTCTCATCCAATATTATTCGATGAAAAATTGTGATAAAAGCTTTAATTTTTTGTTTTATAAATATATGAATAATAATGGGAGAAGAGATGAAATTACGAATGATTATTATCTTATAATGCAAAGAGTATATATTACATATATCCTTTTAAGACGTTTTTCTTTTATTGAAGATTACTTACTTAATAAAGACAATTTTTTAAGCGAAAATGATCTGTTAGGTTTGAAGGAAGGTTGTACATTTTTAAATGATGATAATATAATTAATAAAAAATTAGTTCAATTAATTAGAGATGCTTTTAATCATAATGATGCTGAAAATTTTGAAAGATTTAAATTGTCTTTTAATGGAAAATATATTCAAATAGAATTCAAAGATATTCGGACACCAAAAGAAAAAAATAATGGTGTACCGATTAAACCACTTAAATTAAAACTTGATACAAAACAATTGATAAAAATTTTAAATACTATTGCTAGTAAAAAACAAAATTTGTTGTTTACTAGTTTTGAAATTCCTGAAAATTTTGATATATTTAGTGATAATTTAGATATCGAATTAGACAACATAGTTTTTGTTCATTATTATTTTAATAATAAGATGAATAGAGAAACAATTGAACAATTTTGTGAATACTCAAATATCAAAGAATGTTCAAAAGAAGAATTGTTAGAAAAAAGTAAAAAATTGCATGAATTAGCTACATCTAATGGGAATATTGCTAAATATCATTTAACATCTGAGCAAAAAAGTAAATTAAAAAGTATTATAAATACGTATAAACAATACAATTCAAAATTAATAGAATATGATCATAAAGCTTTTTTGTTTTACTCTTTATATAAGGTAATTCCAATACCAGGATTTAAAAATTTAATTATAAACAATCAAATAATGCTATCAGCTGAATTTTTTAGTAATCCAGATTTAAGTATAAACAAAATAACTGATATAATAGCTAATATTGTTAATGATATTGAAACACCTAAATCATATAATGAAAATGACAAATCAGTTTATAATAATATAAAAAATATGGACAAATCATTTCAAATTAAATTATTTTTAGATATGCTTAATCCCGATTTTATTCAAATATTTCCTTTAATAATATATATAGATGCTGTTGTTACCCATTATTGTAATGATGATGAAATATGTATTGATGATGTGACATATTCTAAAAATGAAATAAGAAATTGTTTAGTTCATGGAAGATGGTTTATCTCTGCAAACGATGAAATTGTTATGTTTGATGCTGAGCCGAAAAATATTAAAGATTATGATTTAAAATATATTGGAAAAATAAAAGTTGAATCTTTTGTAAAGTGGGCTAATAAATATATGGAAAAACCTGAGAAAATTAAAATAAAGAGTTTAATGATGCTATAATAAGGTGGAATAATGAAATTTTATTGTTTTAATCGTAATAAAAATTATAGGAAAGAAATTGAAAGTATTATTAATTGTAAAAAGAATGAAATTTTTTCTTTTTTTGGTAAATCATTAGAAAATTTAGATTTTGATATTTATATTTATGATACTATTGAAGATTTAATTGATAATATGAAAAATAGGGGATTTAAAAATATTCCGCCTTATATGTGTGCTTGTCAAAGAGATGTGGATAACTCTATAAATTTTTTTGAACCTAAAGATAATCCTGGTTCTAATGAATGGAGTAAAGATGAATATAAAAAAGTTATATTTCATGAACTTATTCATGCTATTCAATATAATTTATATGGTAAACAACCAGAATGGCTTGCCGAAGGTATTGCTAAATATTTAGATGGTACTTATTCTAAAGGAATTAAATATTTATTAGAAAATTATATTCATAAACGTAAAATACCTTCTATGGATGAATTAGAAAATGAATTTGGTATGCATGATTATGATAGTTATGATTATGCTTATTTAATAGTTAGTTATTTAATTGAAACTTTAGGTAAAGAAAAATTTTTAGAAAAATTATCTAATAAAAATTTTAGTTCAAATTTAATTTTAGAAGCTATATGTTATTATAATAAAAAATATTTTAATGATGAATTTTATAATTATGAGGTAAAAAATACTTTATAAATAATTATTTAATAAAACTAAATTAAAAGTATTTAGTTTTTTATTGCATACATATGTTTATGCGATATAATTAAATTGTAGGAGTTAGGAAGGAACGTTATGAATCAAGATAAAATGCACTTAATAAATAAAATATTTAATAATGAAACTATTAGAACTATATGAAATAAAGATGAAGAAAAATATTATATAAGCGTAGTAGATGTTGTTGGAGTTCTTTCGGAAAGTAGTAATCCACAAACTTACTGGAGAGTTATGAAGAAAAGACTTAAAGATGAAGGGAACCAAACCGTTACAAATTGTAACGTTTTAAAATTAAAAGCTCAAGATGGTAAATATCGTTTAATTGATGTTGTAGATATTGAAGGAATGTTTAGAATAATAGAATCAATACCAAGTAAAAATGCGGAACCAATAAAACAATGGTTAGCTAAATTAGGTAAAGAAAGAATAGATGAAGTATTTGATCCTTCACTTACTATACAACGAGCAGTAGATACCTATAGGACTAAAGGTTATGATGAAGAATGGATTACTAAAAGAATTAAAGGAATTCAAGAAAGAAAAAAACTAACTGATGTATGGAAAGATAATGGTATAGATAGTAATTTAGAATATGCCATATTAACAAATGATATTTATAAAGAATGGTCTGGAATGACAGCTAAAGAGTATAAACAATATAAAGATTTAAGAAAAGAATCATTAAGAGATAATATGAGTGATATTGAGATAGCACTTGCTGATATAGGTGAACTTACAACTAGAGAACTTGCTAAGAAACATAAACCAATTGGATTAGAAGAAAATAGGAAAATTGCTAAAGAAGGTGGACAAGTTGCTAGTAATACAAGAAAAGATATTGAAGCAAGACTTGGTGAATCAGTTGTAACAAAAGATAATTTATTAAGCTATCAATATATGGATGAATATAAACAAATAGAAAATAAGTAGGATATAAATTTAAAACTTTTTTTGAAAAATAGTTCAAATTTTAATTTTTATAGTATAATAATTGCAATGAAAGCGCTAGTACAGGCTTTATTAGTTTTGTATTGGCGTTTTTTGTGGTAGGAGGTAGAAATGAAGAAATATTATGAATTTACTAATATTAATATAGCAAGAAATTGGATTAATAAAAATTATGGCAATTTTTTAAATAAAATACAAAATGAATGTAACATAAAATATACATTGGGTGAAGCTTTGTGGTCTTATACTGGAAGTATGTCAAAAGATTATAATATAATACTTAAATTTAATGATGGTAATTTAAATAAAATAGATAATATGGTAGAGAAGTATTATAATTGTGAAGATCCAAACTCTATTATTTATATTTTTCGTGAAGATGCTAAAAAAGATATAAAAATAATATATAATGCTTTTTCATCAAACAGTATTGCTGATAATATTATTTTATTTCATTATTTTGATATAAATTATTATGATAAAACAATGTTAAATAGTGAATCATTTATAATAAATAATTTTATAAGTACGACTATGATTAAAAATACGTTTGGAATTAAAGAATTGATATATCGAAATAACTATAATTCACTTCTAGTAATTAAAGTAAAAAGAGGAACCCCATGTATACCAATTTGGAATGATCCAAAAAGTATTTTAAGAGAGTATGAAATTATTCTTAAACCTAAGTCACAATTTATAGTAAATAAAGTAAAAAGAAAACCATTTTCAAAGATAAAAAATATAGTTGAATGTGAATTAATTTAATTATAATTTTTTGATGTTTTGTCTGAAATCATAGACGTTTTAAAAAAAAAATGATAAAATTAATTAAGAAGAAAAAATTGGGAGAAAGAATTGAATTTATGAATTCAGAAGAACTTAAAAGTATTATTGAAAGTGCTAGAGAAGCCAAAAGTATATCACAAAGAGAACTTGCAAAGTTATCAGGAATCAGTAGAAGTACTTTAAATGATATTATTAATGGTAAAATAAAAAAATAGATGTAGATGCATTAAAAAAGATAGCTGAAACATTAGACTTATCTTTAAAAAAGCTATTAAAAGTAGCAGGATATGACGAATTTCTTGATTATTTATCATTAGATAGATATAAAAATAAATCCACAAGGGATTTAAAAGATATGATAGAAAGATATAAAAAGTCCCAATTAGATTTATTAGATTGGGATGCCAAAAAAAGAGCAGTAGTAAATGATGCAAGATGTAAACTATTTTATACTATGGAACATTTAAAATTAATGCAAGAAAATAAGGATAGTTTATATACAATAGATAAAGCTATAGAAGATATAAAATATGCTTTTGATGAATTGGTAAAAGCTCAAAACAAATATGATTATAGTAAATTACCAAAAGATTTTTAGTTAAATAAAAATGTCAGGGAGGTGAAACCTTTGTTTAGAGAATTGGTTGATGTAAAAGAAACGGGCTTAGTCAATATTGATATTGAATTATTAAATATTTTATTAAAAGATA
>DVJX01000062.1 GCA_018716405.1 Candidatus Faecisoma merdavium
CTAGTACAGAAAGTAGTCTCGAAGATACCAAAAAGAATTATGAAAATGCTAAAATAGAAATCAAGAGACCATTTCCTCAAGAGGAAGAATTAAAAGCCAAATCTAAACGATTAGATGAACTTAATATTAAATTAAATCTTAATGAAAAAGATAAAGAAATTGTTGACGATGGTGGCGAAGAAATTAGTGATAATCATACACCTAATAAAGATTATGAAAGATAATTTTATTATTATATTAGAGCGATTTTAGATAAAAAACTATTATCGCTTTTTAAATTTTTAAGAAAGGAATTGATATTATGGAAGAAAAAATAAGACAAGAATTATATGAAAAATTAGAACAAGAACTTACTTCTTATAAACAGGAATTATCTACTTTAACTACAAAGGAGATAATTGATAAATCTTATGAAACAACTGTTAAAGAAGAAGTTATTTATCTTTTTTATCCAGAGTCAAAACAATTTGAGATAGATGAACTTAAAGCATTAAAAAATGAAAAAAATTCATTAGAAACTCTGTATCAAGGATGGATGGATTCTGACTTAAATATAAATCAAATACTAGAAGATAGTGTTAGAGATACTGTGTCTGATTTAGCAGATGAATATAGAGAAAAGCAATCAAAGAAAAAAGATAAAGAAAGGTAGGTAATAGTATGGCATATTATCAACCAGAAGAAATACAAAGAGCAAAGGAAATGGATTTATATACTTATTTAAAAAACTATGAGCCAGAAGAATTAGTATATTTTAGTAGAGGAACTTATATGACTCGAACACACGATAGTTTAAAAATAAGTAATGGAATGTGGTATTGGTTTTCAAGAGGAATAGGAGGAAAAACTGCATTGGAATATTTAATTAAAGTTAGAGATTATACTTTTATACAAGCAGTAGAAACTATTTTAGGTTATTCTAATGTAAAACCACCAACTATGTATCAACAGCCCAAAAAAGTTCAAAATATTAGACTTATTTTACCAAAAAGGTCTAAATCAACTGATAAGATAATTAGTTATTTGTCTAGTCGTGGAATTGACAAAGACATAATAAATGAGTGTATAGATAATAGATTAATTTATGAGGATTTACCAAATCACAATGTTGTTTTTGTTGGATATGATAAAAATAATGTTCCAAGATATGCAGGAATTAGAGGTACAAATAGTAGTAGATATATGAAAGATGCTTATGGTAGTCATAAGGCATTTTCTTTTAAACTAGAATCAACAGAAAAAACAGATTCAGTTCATTTGTTTGAAAGTGCGATTGATTTATTATCGTATGCAACATTAAAGAAAATGGAAAATAAAGAGTGGTATAATGATAACCTTTTATCTCTTGCAGGAGTATATCAACCTGCAAAAAAAATTGATGAAAGTAAGATACCACTAGCATTAAATTATTATTTAAATCAGAATCAAGATATTGAAAAAATATATCTTCATTTTGATAATGATAGTGCAGGAAGAATAGCAACAATGGCACTCAAAACTATTCTTCCAAAAAAATATGAAGTCATTGATGATCCACCACTAATAGGAAAGGATTTCAATGACTTTTTGTGTGCTAAAAAAGGAATTAATTATAAAAAAAGATATGAAAAAGAAAGGTGAGATATTATGAAATTTGATTATTTAAAATTAGCAAATATTATTAAAACAAGGAGGAACGAAGTAGGTATTTCTACAAGAAAACTTGCCGAAAAAATAGGTGTAAGTCACGCAGAAATATCTAGATTTGAGAATGGATTAAAGCCTAGTTTTTATTTTATTCCATTCGTAAAAATGTGCAATGAATTAGGATTAGATGTTAATTTTTTATTAGAAACTGTTGGTCTTTTAGAAGAAGAACAAGAAAAAAAATATGAGGTTAAAATTAAAAATGTCAATGAAGATTATTTTGAAATAATGGCAAAAAATCCAAGAGAAGCAGCAATTATTGTTACAAAATTTGTGATAGAAAATGGAATTATTGAGTTAGATTCTAGCCAAGAAATTGTTGTAGATGTTGTAGAAATTTTTGATGAAGAAGAAGAAAATTCAGATGAAATAGAAGAAGAAATGGATGAAGAATTTTCTTCAGAATGTCCTTGTGAAAGTTGTATATATTATTGCCCTTATTGTGGCGAATGTACCTATGGGGAGTAAATTTATTGTCTAGCCAGCACTGAATTCATACTCCCGTACGAATTCGGTTGTGGGGAAATCCCCAATCCCCTTGCTAGAAAAACAATATTAAAAAGAAAGGAAGATGATTAATTATGAGTCAATTATTATTTTTTATTTTAGGTTTTATTATAGGAGGTCTTGGAATGACTACTTTGATGTGTTGCTTACAAATAAATCGTATAAATGAATTAGAAAGACAAATAGTTTTAAAAGATGAAATAGAAGAAGAACCGGAGGTAGTAAAATGCGAAGTCGTAGAATAAAAAAACAAATATGGCTTAGCGAAGAAGAAGATTATATAATGAAATGTAATTCAGAGGCAGTTGGAATGAATGCCTCTGATTATATTAGACATTTAATTGTAGGTTATAAGCCAAAAGAAAAACCACCAGAACAATTTTATGAAGATATGAAAGGTATTCGTAAAATAGGAAACAATATAAATCAAATTGCAAGAATGGCTAATGCAAAAAAAGTTATTGATGTTCCTCATCTAAAAAAAGAAATAGATAAATTAGATGAACTAATAGTTGATATGAAAAACAAATATCTCCGTCCAGATAAATAAAAATAATTTTTGTAGAACTATATAAAAAAATAAAATAAAATGATATAATAATCTTATAAAAATTACTTGAAAATTTAAGATGATAAATAGTAATTTGAAAGTGAGGTAATATTATGGAAAACAAAAAAGTCAATAAGAAAGAAATTAAAGATGAAACTAAAACATATATGTTAGAGGGAATGTCAGTAGGAATGTGTATCGGAACATCATTAGGAGTGATTATAGGAGTGTTCGCTG
>DVJX01000063.1 GCA_018716405.1 Candidatus Faecisoma merdavium
ATTAGTTTATTTTATTTCATATGTCATTATTTTAGGAATAGCTATCAATAGCAATTATTATAAAATAGATTCGCATAATAAATAATATTTTTGTTATACTAATTATGAATATATATATATTCAAATTTATAGACTACAAGACAGCTAATATTTTAGCTGTTTTTGTTGCTAATTTTTTTTTTATTTGGTATAATTCTTATAGTAAAGAGGGTGTTTAAATGAATAAAGGTTTTGCCATTTCTGGTATGATTTATTCAATTTTAATATTGTTTTTATTAATTTTATTTGGCCTTTTAAGTGTAATGGGTGCAAGAAAAATGATTTTGGATAAACTTAAAAATGATGTTATAACTGAACTTAATTATGATATAACGCAAATAGAACCAAGTGTACCAGAATCAGTATCATTTGCTGAAGATTCGTGGGAAACAATAGCAGCTATAGTAAAATCTGGGAAAGCAGATCAATATTATAATGTAGGTGATACAAAAGAAGTAGCTTTAGATGGTTATACAAATGGAAGTGAATCTACATTTACAGTAAGAATAGCTAATATGTCAACACCAGAAGAATGTTTAACAGAAGGCTTTTCTCAGACAGCTTGTGGGTTCGTAGTAGAGTTTGTTGATATTATTACAGAACAAGTAATGAATTCTACTCAAACTAGTGTTGGTGGATGGCCAGCAAGTGAACTGTATGATTTCGTAAATGAAGATTTGTATAGTACATTACCTATTGAATTAAAGAATGTTATAATTAATACATATGTTGTATCAGGTTATAGTAGTGAAGATTATTTTGTTTCAAATGATAAGTTTTATTTGCTTTCACCAAGAGAAATATATAACTCACAAAATGATTTAGATGCAAATAAATCAAGACAATTGGATTATTATAAAAATAATAATGTAACAACAAGTAACTATTCTGGAGAAATAAAACTATATCAAGGTGTTGAAACATCGTGGTGGCTACGTTCTGCTTCTATATATGGTACATTTGATTATGTTAATGGCGGACCTGATAGTGATGCTTCTTATTCAGAATATGGTGTAGCCCCAGCTTTCCGAATTTGATGACCGAATGGTTCCATTTGGGATGGTTGTTTTGAACGAAAGTGAGAACAACCTAGAGTGAATTAGAATATATTGATATTGCATTTGAATTACAAAAAGAGTCATAAATAATTTGAAGTTATGACTTTCTATTTTATAATTTATAACAGAAATGTATAAAATCACATGCACTTTGTTAATGAAAAGGGTAAGGTGATGCTATGGGTGTTATGCTATATAGTTTTTTCAAAGTTCGCAACGTCAACAATAAATATATTCCAAATTATTTTGAACTATTATATAAAAAACAACTATAAAATTTAAATAATATTTTACTAAAATTATAAAAAATGATATAATTTACATATGAAATATGTTGTTGATGGTAAAGAATTTGAAGTAATTATAAATAAAAAAAATAATAAAAATACTTATATTAAAGTAGAAAATAGCAAGATTATTGTTAATACTAATTATCTTGTTGATAATATTTATATCAAAAAATTATTAGATAATAATCATGATATAATAAAAAAAATGTTGGAAAGGGATTTTTTAAAACAACAAAAAAATAATAGTTTTTATTATTTAGGGAATAAGTATGATATCATAGTTGTCAATTATTGTAATATAGAGATTAATAATAATAAAATATTTGTTAAAAGTATTGATTATTTAAATAAATGGTTAAAAAAACAAACAGAAATTATTTTTAAAGAAAGATTAGATTATATATATAATTTATTTGAAGAAGAAATACCTTATCCTAAATTAAAAACAAGAAAAATGAAGACTAGATGGGGTGTTTGTAGTAAGAATAATAGTATTACTTTAAATAGTGAATTAATTAAATATAATTATGAACAAATTGACTATGTAATAATACATGAATTGAGTCATTTTATATATTTTGATCACTCTAAAAATTTTTGGAATTTAGTTAGTAAATATTGTAATAATTATAAAGAAATAAGAAAATCTTTAAAATGACAAATTTATATAAAATATTATGTTATCATTTATTTGGTGAAGATAATGAAAGTTAAAATATTTGATGAAGGTCATGAAAAAGATTTAGAAGAAAGTGTTAATGATTTTATAAAGGATAAAGAAATACTTGATATAAAATATCAAGTTGCAATTAGTATCGTAGGTGAAGAGCAGTTATATTGCTTTTCTGCCATGATTGTATATAGGATGTGATAATTTGAAAAAAAACAGCTTTGTAGAAGGTGCATTTATATCAACTATTGGTATTGTGTTGTGTAAAATTTTAGGAATAATATATGTTATCCCATTTAGAGCGATAATTGGAACTAAAGGAGCAATTTTATATAGTTATGCTTATACTATTTATTCAGTTTTTGCTTCATTATCATCTACAGGTATTCCAAGTGCTATGGCTAAAACTGTTAGTGAATATAATACATTAGGTTATTATGATGCTCAAGAAAGAGCATACAAAATAGGTAAACAAATTATAGTTTTATTGGGGTTAATTAGTTTTATTATATTATTTATATTCGCACCACAAATATCTTATTTAATAATAGGTGATATAGAAGGTGGTAATACTATTAGTGATATAACATTTGTAATTAGAGTTATATCAACTGCGCTTTTATTTATTCCTATTTTAAGCATAAGCAAAGGATATGTACAAGGTCATCGAATGATGACAGTTCCAGCTATTGCTAATGTTATTGAACAATTAATAAGAGTAATTGTTATTGTTTTTGGTAGTTTTTTAACATTAAAAGTTTTTAATTTATCAATTACTACAGCAGTAGGTGTTGCAACATTTGGAGCTACTGTTGGCGCTTTTGTTGCTTATATATATATAATAAATAAAATAAATAAAAATAAAGAAATATTAAAAAGAAACGAAAAACCTAAAATAGAAGAAAAGAAATTAACTAATAAAGTACTTTTCAAAAGAATAGTTAAATATTCTTTACCTTTTATTTTGATAGAGCTTATAAGATCTATTTATAATACGGTTGATGTTTTTACTGTAGTTAGAGGTTTAGTTGGATTAGGTTATGATGTTTATTTAGCAGAAAATATTTTAAGTATAGTTACAACTTGGGGTTCAAAATTGAATATGATTATTTTATCTGTTACTTTTGGCCTAACTATTAGTATTATACCTAATATCGTTAGAAGTGCTACTTTAAAAGATTATAAAGATGTATCAAATAAAATAAACCAAACATTAAAGATTATATTTTTTGTTTCATTACCTATGACTTTAGGAATATGGTTTTTATCAAGTAGTGTTTGGACAATTTTTTATGGTTATGATGCTTTAAGTGTTAATGTATTTAGTTTCTTTATTTTACAAACTATTATTAATTCTTTTTTCTATGTTTTGGTTGATACTACAAATGCTTTAAATAATCCTAAAATCGCATTATCAACTTTACTTGGTAGCTTTATTTTAAAAGCAATTTTGAATATTCCAATGATGCATTTTATGAAATTTATTGGAATTGAAGCTTATTATGGTATTATTGCTACTACTATGTTAGTTCAATTTTTATCGGTTATATATTTATTATATAAATTAAAAAAATTATACAATATTAATTATAAAATATCTTTAGTTCCTATTATAAAAATAATCCTTATAAATGGAATAATGATTTTATCACTTATGATAATAAGACTATTAATTGGAAGTTTTCCGACAACTAGGCTTTATTCTTTATTAGAAATTATTATTTATTCTATAATTGGAGTAATAATATATGGCTTGTTATCATTTAAAAATAATTTATTTAATGAAGTTTTTACAGAACAATTTGTAAATAGATTTACAAAAAAATTTAGGAGGTAAATATGAAAAAGATAGTGTTTGTTTTACTTTTATTATTAACTGGGTGTAGTTTAAATCATGAGATGAATTTAGTAATAAACGACAATAAACAAGTAAATTTTAGCGTTTTAGAGGTATATGATGATGAATTGATCGATTTAGCTATAAATGACGGAGAAGAATCTAGTAAAGAATATACAGATGAAGAAAGATGGAATTTTTTAGAAGAAAAATTAAATGAGTCTAAAGAACAAATTGAAGGATTTGAAATATCAAAATATGAAGATGAAAAATTCATGGGGTATAAATATACAATAAGTATAGATAGTATAGATTCAATTACTAGTGATGATGCAAGTTATGATATACAAATGTATAATGCAATTTCTTCTTCTAAATTATTTAAAGAGGAAAATGGTGTATATACATCAAAGATATATTCATCAGATGTAGATCAAGGCGAAGATTTAGAATATAATCTTGTGTTTTCAGTAACATTACCACAAGTACCCATTTCTCATAATGCTAATAGTGTATCAGAAGATGGTAAAACATTAACTTGGAATTTAAAAGAAGCTGGTAATATTGAATTTCAATTTAGATTCGATAACGAAGTAAATACAAATAGTAATAATAACCTTATAATAGGAATAGTTACAGTTGTATTAACTGGATGTATTGTTTTCATAACTATATTAATTATAAGAAAAAAACAATATGAATAAATTAATTATTGTTTAAATAATCATTAAAAAATTAGTCGAAATGATTATATAATATAAAAGTAGATTAATTTCTACTTTTTAATTTTAATAAAATTATGTATATTTAATTAAAAATAATAGGGAGGTATCATTATGTGGGGAGCAATAATTGGAGATTTTGCTGGTTCAATTTATGAATTTGAACAATCAAAAAAAGTATCTATAATAAAAAAGCCAAAACTAATAGAAGATAATAGCTTTTTTAGTGATGATACTATATTAACTATTGCTATAATAGATGCAATATTAAATAATGGTGATTATAAAGAATATTTAAAAAAATATGCTAAAGAGTATATGAACTCAGTTCCTAAAGATTTACCATATTTTGAAAAAATGTTTTCTTCTGGATTTGCAAAGTGGGTATATAGTGATGAAGAAGGTCATAGTAATGGAAATGGTGCAATGATGCGTATTTCTGGAGTTGGGTATTTATTTGATTCAAAAGAAGAAATTATTAAAAATGCTAGATTAGCAACAATTCCTTCTCATAATAATCCTTCTTCTATAGAAAATGCTACTATTGTAGCAATGATAATCTATTTATCAAGAATAGGTTATAGTAAAGAAAAAATTATAGAAACATTAAATATTGATTTAAAATATGTTCCATTTAAAGAATTTAATATGACATGTGACACAACTATTGATAATTGTTTATATGCATTGTTCACATCTAATAATTTTGAAGAAGCTATAACTAAAGTGATTTCTTATGGTGGTGATACTGATACTAATGCTTGTATTGTTGGTTCTATGGCGGAGGCAATGTATGGAATTGATAAAGAATTTATAAATAGTATTAAAAATAAATTACCGAAACAATTTGTCGACATCTTAAATCTTGCATATCAAAGAGTGAAGTAAAATTTATATATTATAGTATTGTGATTAAATTTAGAAAGGATAAATTTATGGAAGATTATAAAACATGGGATAAACTTTATAACGAAGCTTGTAAAGTTCAAAATAGCAGAGTTATTTCTCCTTTTATAGAAGGAGGACAGGTAGCAGCTGCAATATTAACTAAAAAAGGAAATATATATACTGGTGTATGTTTAGATACAGCAAGTACACTTGGAATATGTGCTGAGCGAAATGCAATTTTTAATATGCTAACTAATGGCGAATCAAAAATTGAAAAAATAGTATGCGTTATGTCTAATGGCAATGTTGGAACTCCTTGTGGTGCTTGTAGAGAACTAATTATGCAATTAGATAAAGATTCTAAGAACATTCAAATTTTGGTTAATAAAGATGAGTATAAGACTATTACTATGAATGAATTAATGCCTAATTGGTGGGGAATAAATCGATTTAATTAGATAATTTGGTATTTATAAAAAAAGAATTGTTGATGAAAGGATTAATATGAAATCAAAAAACATTATAGTTAGAGATTATAAAGATGGAGAATATATGGATTTATATAATTCTAATAAAAAATTAACTAAAGAAGTAAAATTTAGAAAAAAAGGTGAAAAGTTAGAAGTTCCAAGTGGAAGATATATAATAGTAGTTTTAGCTTTTATTGAAAATTCTAAGGGTGAGTTTTTATTTCAAATGACTTCTAAAAGAAAGAATAATGTTTGGGCAACGACAGGAGGTCATGTTAAGTCTGGTCAAACAAGTAAGGAAGCAATATTAGAAGAGATAGAAGAAGAATTGGGCCTTGAATTAAATTCCAATGAGGTACAATTTTTTAAAACATATAAATATGATAATGCATTTAAAGATGTATTTTATGTAAAAAAAGATATAGATATAGATAAATTACATTATGAAAAAGATGAAGTTGAGTATGTAAAATATTTAGAAAAAAATGAAATTTTAAATTTAATAAATTCTAATGGAAATATTAGAAAAACAAATATTGACGCATTTTTAGATATTATAGAGAAAACAATATAATTCATTTATCAAATATATAGTAAATATATTTTATTTCAAATACGATTGAATATTATATAATTTAATCGCTAAAGAAAAATCAAGTGATTATTATATGAAAATGTAGTTTATAATGTTGTATATCATATTAGATAATTTGACAATTAATGATAATTCAAAGATATTTATAAATACATTAATATATAAGTTTAAATAAAAACATATACTTAAATGGGTGAGTATATGTTTTTTAAAAATATTCATATAAGAATTAAAATAGTTATGTTAGTTATATTTTTGTTTTTTGTTTTAATAATTGGAAAAGTATTTTATATTCAAGTTTTTGAATATGAAAAGTTAAATAATTATGCTACTAGTTTATGGAGTAGAAATTTGCCAATTGAAGCTAATAGGGGAAAAATATATGATCGAAATGGTGTAGTACTTGCTGATAATATAACAACAACCTCATTAGTCTTAATACCTAATCAAATTGAAGATAAAGAAAAAACAGCTGAGTTAATTGCACCTATTTTAAATATTACTTATGAAGAAATGTATGAACATGTATCTGTTAAATCTTCAATTGAAAGAGTTCATCCTGAAGGAAGAAGATTAGATTATGAAACGGCAGATAAGATAAACGATTTAGATTTACCTGGAGTATATTTGTTAAAAGAAAGTAAAAGATACTATCCGAATGGTAATATGTTAGCGCATACTTTGGGATTTGTAGGAATAGATAATCAAGGTTTATCTGGATTAGAACTTATGTATGATGATTATTTAACAGGAAGTTATGGAGCTATTAAATTTTTTAGTGATGCTAAAGGAAATAAATTAGAGTTATCAGAAATATATGAGCAACCACAAGATGGTATAGATATTTATTTAACCATTGATTATAATATTCAGTCAGCATTAGAAAGTGAGCTTGATAATGCTGTTAGTAAATACAATCCTGATCAAGCTTTGGGAATTGTTATGAATCCTAAAACTGGAGAAATTTTAGCTATAGCTTCTCGTCCTACATTTGAGCCTAGTAATTATCAAGATTATTCAACAGAAATAATTAATCGTAATTTACCTATTTGGATGACATATGAACCAGGATCTACTTTTAAAATAATTACATTAGCTACAGCTTTAGAGGAGAATATCGTTAATTTAGAGGAAGAACATTTTTATGATGGTGGTTCTGTTAAAGTAGGTGGTGCCACAATTCATTGTTGGAAACATGGTGGTCATGGAGAACAAACTTTTTTACAGGTAGTTGAAAACTCTTGTAATCTTGGTGGTTACACAGGAACATTTTTGAGTTCGAAGATGCTTATATAAATAAGAAAAGTCATTCCAATATAGAAGTCTATTCTACATTTAATTTGATCTATAACAATGTTATTTATTCAAAAAATGAGGAGTATCCAAAATTAGAAAGGAAAGTTAAAGTGGAAAATTGTAAGCTTAAAAGTGAAGAGAATAATATTAACAATGTAATTTATAATAATGATACTAGTAATTATAAAGATATAACTTACAATAAGAAAGATGAAACTATTAAATTATTT
>DVJX01000064.1 GCA_018716405.1 Candidatus Faecisoma merdavium
GGTGAAGAACAAGAAATTTCCAAGACAGTTGATAATAGAAATCTCATTTTTATTATAAGAAATTCAAATTTTGATGAAGATGATTATGAATTATATTTCCATATTTGGTAAAATATTTATTCAAATAAATCTGTTTTATTGTTATAAAACCTATCAAACTTAAAAATTGGTGGGTTTTAATGCTTTTTAAAATTATAATATAAATATTTCATTTTTAATTCATATATGAATTAAAATATTATTGAGTATCAGTTATACTTAGAGGGCATACTTTAGGGGGGTGGAATTATTCTCCCTATTATGTTATAATATGTGTGTCCTGTCTAGGACTAGAAGGAGGAATTAAAAAAACAATGTATTTACGTTTTGAAGATGCATATAACAATTATTATAATTATGTTATTTGCTATTTAAAACCACAAAGCATTAAAGCAATAAAAGAAAGATTTAAAAATCATATACTACCCTACTTTAAAGATTTTAATATATATGATATCAAAAAAATTGAATATCTTAAATTTCAAACTATTTTACAAGATAAAAATTTAAGTTATAAATATATTAAAGTTTTACACACTGCAGTTGTTACTTTTTTAAATTTTTGTATTAAATATTATGAATTAAATGAAAATGTTGCTTCTAAAGTTGGAATTTTTAAAAATAAAAATTATTCTACAAATAAATTTGACTTTTACACTATTGAAGAATTTAAACAATTTATAAAATATATAGACAATGAAATTTATAAACAATTTTTCAATCTAATGTTTTTTACTGGTACTAGACCAGGTGAAGCAATGGCTTTAAAATTTTCAGATTTAAATAAATATTATATAGATATTAATAAAACTATAGCTGAAAGAATATTTGAAAATAACGAAAGATATATCGGCTCTCCAAAAACATTTTCTTCAATTAGAAAAGTAGTTATTGATAAAACACTTTATTATGATTTAATAAAATTAAAACAATATTATATACAAAAATATAATATTGAAAATTATGATTATTTCTTATTTGGTGGCTTAAAACCATTAGCAACTACAACTTTAAACCGATATAAAGAAAAGGCTTGTAATAAGGCTAAAATAAAAAATATTAGATTACATGATTTTAGACATAGTCATGCGACATTATTATTAAATAATAAAATATGTATAAAAGAAATATCTAAAAGATTAGGACATTCTAAAACTAGTACTACACTTGATATATATATACATACTAATAAAAAGCAAGAAAAAAAGGTTACAAGAACCTTAAATTTTCTAAGACTATTCTAAATAATTTAAAGATATCTCCCCAGATACTAATAAATCATATAAATAAGTCTATATATTATAACATGCTTTTTGCATGTAATAATCAAACTTGGTGGAGAATAGGGGACTCGAACCCCTGACCCTCTGCGTGCAAGGCAGATGCTCTAGCCAACTGAGCTAATTCCCCAAGTGCATTAATAATATAGCACATAAGAATAACATTTGTCAATAATTTATTGTAATTTTTAATAATTTTTCGTTTTGGACAAATTTACAATAAATGGTGCCCACGTTAGGAATTGAACCTACAATCTTTCCCTTCGGAGAGGAATATTCTATCCATTAAACTACGTGGACATATTAACATTATAGCATATTATTTAAATTTCAAATATTTTTTTCTTTATTTCACTCATTGTTTTTGGCTCAGAATCCAAATATTTACATACATCATCATAAAATGTTTTTATTACATAACTTGGCTTAGATAATAAATCATCATCTTTTTTAAATTCTCTTATTTGAGGAATGGTTTGAATAAAATCATATAATTCCAACGGAAATATATTATCACATATATTAGAAAAAATACTGACCATATTTTCTTTAAACAATTTATCTGGATCTAAATCTACTTTTTCATACCACATAGTATCAATAAGGAAAAATCTACTATTGTTATAGAACATATTAGCAGAAAAAACATCAAAAACACTAATTCCATAATTTGATAATTTCCTTGTAGAAATTTCCAAATCTTCAAATGCTTTTATAAGATTAAAAATTTTGACATTATAAAGTCCTTTATCAACTAAATTACCATTTACATATTTCATCAACACACCAATTATCTGTTCTTTTAAAAACACAACATTTTTAGCAAAAATATAATTTGCTATATCAATGTTTTTAAATTGTAAAAGTTGATTTTCATCTACTATAGGATAATATATTTCTCCACATAAATATTTAAATACGGTTTTTCTTGAGAGCCTATAACAAATACCTTCTGCTCCTCTATCTATATATTGTAATTTTTTTATAAAACTATTTAATTCCCTTTTATTTTTAAAATGTAAATTTTCCATCCAAATCACCAATGAAATATAATATCAAATTTTTTCTATTTGTCAAATTGTTTTAAATAATTATATAAACTTAAAGATACATTCTTAGGTAGCATACTTTCTAATTCTTCTAAACTTAATTCCTTCAATTTATTTAAACTTTTATATTTTTTTAACAATAAAGTTCTTCTTTTTTCCCCTATTCCTTCAATATTACTTAATACACTTTCTAAACTTCCTTTACTTCTTAATTGTTTATGATAATTAATAGTATAATTATGCACTTCATCTTGCATTCTTTCTAAATAGTGAAATAAATTAGACTTTTTATCAATATCTATTTCAATTATCGGATCAAAAGCTAATAATTTACTAGTAGTATGTTTTTCATCTTTTTTTAATCCTACAACCATGATATCTAAATTTAATTGTTCTAATATTTCTCGTGCAATATTAATCTGGCCTATTCCACCATCAACAATTATTAAATCTGGTTTATCTAAATTATCTTTTAATACTCTAAAATATCTTCGATATATAACTTCTCTCATTGTACCATAATCATCATTTTTATCCACAGCAATTTTATATTTACGATATTCATTTTTAGCTTCTTTTCCATCAATATAAACAACCATACCAGAAACATTAAAATTACCAAACAAATTAGAATTATCAAATATTTCAATTCGGTCTAATTTGTCAAGTTTCAAAATATTTTTTAATTCCTCATTAGCAATACTTGTTTTTTCTTCATCTTTTTTGATTAATTCAAATTTTTCATTTAATAATATTTTTGCATTATTACAAGCCATATCAACTATTTTTTTCTTATCACCTTTTATTGGACTAAAAACTTTAACATTTAAATATTCACTTAATAAGTTAGTATCAATATTATCAGTTACTAATATTTCTTTTGGTTTTATAATATCTTTATCATAAAATTTAGATATATAACTATTTAATGTGTCATCTACTTCATCAATTAAAGGAAATATTTTGGAATGTTTCCCAATTAATTTAGATCCTCTTATGAAAAATACTTCAATTGATAAGTAACCTTTTAAAGTATAATATCCAAAAACATCTCGATCAACATTATCACCCATTTCAACTTGTTGTTTAGTTAAAACCAGTTCAATATAATCTAACAATTCTTTAAGTTCTTTAGCCTTTTCATAATGCATTAATTCACTTTCTTTTAACATTTCTTCTTTAATTTTATTAGATACAATACTATGATCACCCTTTAAAAATTTAATTATTTCATTTTTCATTTCATTTATTTTATTAATATCAACATTATTTGTACAATAGCCTAAGCATTGATTAATGTGATAATACAAACATGGTTTCTTGTTATATGTAGTACATTTTCTTAAAGGATAAATTCTATTTAATAAATTAACGGTATTTCTAGCTGCAGTAACATTAGGATAAGGTCCATATAAATGATTAGTATTTTTCTTTCTATTAATAGTTCTTACAATTGATAATCTAGGAACTCTTTCATCAGTTAATTCAATATAAGGATAACTTTTATCATCACGTAATAATATATTATATTTAGGATTATATTGTTTAATTAAGTTGTTTTCTAAAATTAAAGCTTCCATTTCACTATTAACAACAACATAATCAAAATCTTTTATTTCACTTACTAATTTTGCTGTCTTACCAAAATGTGTACCTCTAAAATAAGAACTTAATCTATTCTTTAATTTTTTAGCTTTTCCAACATAAATAATATTATTATCATTATTTTTCATTAAATAGCACCCTGGTTTTTGAGGTACTAAAGATAATTTTTCTTTAATCATTTTATCACTTCCTAAAATCACATTTTTGACACAATTCTTCTACTAATTTATTATTGTTAAAATTAGTTATAATATTTTTAGTTCTTTCTTTATTTAAAATATCACCAAATTCTTCTTTTAATACATTTCCTAAATTAATTACACCCGTATCTAAACAACAAGGAACTACTGTTCCATCTACTAATATACCCAAATGAGTTTTTAAGCCATAACAAGTTCCTTTACGAGATATAAATTTATTATTTAAATTTGGCCAAGTAAATTCTTTATCTCTATTTAAATAAATATTATTTTTTAATTTAAAATTATTAGTTATTTCATCTTTATAATCATAATATTTTAAAACTTTATTCAACAAATTATCATTTGTCCAGAATCTGTAAACTATTTGTACTCCTTTACTACTTAAATAATCCCCACATTTTAAAACATCTAAAAGTTTATCTTCGCTTAAACTATGTAATGAAATATTAATTTGTCTAATCTTATCTAATAATTTGTATTTTTTACTTAATAAAGTTCCATTAGTTGTAATATTAACTTGTTTATTATATTTAAAACATAAATTTAAAATATCTTCTATTTTAGAATGAATTAATGGTTCACCTTTAATGTGTAAATACAAATAATCAGTATAATCATTTATTTGTTTTAAAATATGTTCAAAATCATCTAAACTCATCTCTTGTTTTTTTCTATTATCCTTAGAACAAAAAGGACAATTTAAATTACAAATATTAGTTATTTCAATATAAATTTTTTTAAACTTTTTCATATTTACTATTTTATCACATTCTAGACTTATTTAAAATAATAAGATATAATTAAATATGGTGATTAAATGATTTCAGTTGTTGATAATATAAATACAATTATTATTAATAAATCAAAATTTATTGCTCTAACTTATCATATTGATAGTTTAAATGAAATAAATA
>DVJX01000065.1 GCA_018716405.1 Candidatus Faecisoma merdavium
ATGTAATTCTTTTAATAAAATTATAATTGAATAAACGCCAATAATAATTAAAAATATAAACAATAATTTTAAAATATTAGAAGCTAATGAAATTAAATCATTTAATTTTGAATAATTAATTTCTTTTTTCATATATTCACCACTATACACTTAATAATTCTTTTTCTTTAACAGCTAATTTTTCATCAACAATTTTGTTATATTTATTAATTAATTCTTGAATTTCGTTTGTACAATATTTAATATCATCTTCAGGTACTTCTAATTTTTTAGCATCATTATTAGCATCTTGTCTTATATTTCTTAAAGCAATTTTAGCTTCTTCAGCAATATTTTTAGCTTGTTTTACATATTCTCTTCTTGTTTCTTCAGTAAGTGCTGGAATATTTAAAATAATTATTTCTCCATTATTATTAGGAGTTAAGCCAATATTTGCTTCATATATTCCTTTTTCGATAGCATTTAAACAACCTCTATCAAATGGTTTAATACATAATTGTCTTGCTTCAGGAATTGAAATGTTGGCTAGTTGTTTTAAAGGTGTCTCTACACCATAATAATTAACTACTACTATATCTAACATACTAGGATTAGCTCTTCCTGCTCTAATATTAATTAATCTTTTTTCTAAAGATTCTATTGCAGACTCCATTCTAGTTTCTGCTTCTAATAAAATATCATCCATAAATTTTCTCCTTCAATTTCTTAATTCTTTCTTCATAATTACCACTAGTAATATAACTTCCAACCACAATGATATCAGCGTCACTAACAAGATTGATAGTATTATCATTAATACCACCATCAACTTCAATCAAGTAATTACCTTTTAATTCTTTTAATTTTTTTATTTTATCAACTGTATCCATAATAAAGGTTTGCCCACCAGCTCCTGGTTCAACACTCATAACTAATACTAAATCTAAGTATGGTAAATATGGTATTATCTGTTCTACTTTAGTAGAAGGTTTAATTGATAATCCAACTTTAATATTAAATTTTTTTATATAATTAATAACATCTATTATTGAATCATTTATTTCATAATGAAATGTTATAAATAAAGGATTTAATTTCACATATTGATCAATATATTTATAAACATCATTTACCATTAAATGAACGTCTAATGGTTTTTTATTAGAGATATTAGTTACTTCATTTTTATTGTTAACAAATATTCCATCCATTATATCCAAATGCAAATAATCAATATCACAATCTACTAATTTATCTACATTATCAATGTTATCAATTGTTAAAAATGATGCTGATATTTTCATATTCTTTCCTTTCGTACTAATTTAATATAATTAATATACCTAGATTCTAATATATCTTTATTTATTCTTCTTTTTATCTCACAATCATCTTCTTTATCATGCATACAATCTTTATAAGCACATTTATCACGATACAAATTAAATTCAACAAAATTATCTCTTATATCAGATAACGTCATTTCTTTTAAATCTAAACTAGAAAAACCTGGTGTGTCAGCACACCACCCATCAAGTATATTAATCAAACTTACATGACGAGTAGTATGCTTTCCTCTACCTAAAGCTTTAGAAATATTATTAGTTTGTAAATTTAAATTGCTATCTAAAATATTTAATAAAGTAGATTTTCCAGCACCTGACTGCCCTGCTATAACCGTTATTTTGTCTTTAAATATTTTTTTAATACTTTCTTCTTTATTATAATAAACTTGATAACCAATACTTTGATAATATTTTTTCAATTTATCTATGTTTGTTTTATCATCTAATAAATCTAATTTAGTAAAGCAAATAATTGGTTTTATATTATTAAATTCAATTAGACATAATAATTTATCTAACAAATATAAATCTAAATTAGGCTCTTTAACACTCACAACAATTACTGCTTGATCTATATTAGCAATTGGTGGTCTAATCAAACTATTTTTTCTTTCATTTATATTCAGAATAATTTTTTTATTACTATCGAATACAACATTATCACCAACTAAAGGTGTGATTTTTAAATTTCTAAATTTTCCTCTAGCATTACAAATATATTCTTTATCAGCTAAAACGGTAAAAGAATTGCTTATTATTTTTATTATTTTTCCTTCCATTATTCTAATCCTTCAGATTCTTCCTCTATTTTAGTATTTTCGCAAACAGTTATAGTAAGTGTTGACCCGCTTATAACTTCTCCAGTTCTATCTTGTTTAATAATTGTTCCTTCAGGATAAGAATCATTTGTTTCATAATGAATATTTAAAACAATATTATTTTTATCACAGAATTGTTGAACCATTTCTACTGTATAATTTTCAGTTACAAAGTCTGGATATTCAACTGTATATACAGCATAATAAATAATAATTGTATCTCCTGGTTCTAAATAATCATTCTCTTTAGTACTTTGATCAACGACTGTATCTTCTTTATACTTATTTTGCTCTTCTTTTTCAATTTTTTTAGGTTCAGTTATTACATTTAAACCTGCATTTTTCAAATTAACTTCAACAGTTTTATAATTTTGTCCTACATAATTTTCTATTTTTATATTGTCACTTTCTTTTGCAACAATAATACTTATTTCTGTATTTTCTTTAACTGTTCTTCCAGCTTGGGGATTAGTTCCTATTACAGTCCCAGGTTCTACTTCATCACTTTCTTTTTCAATAACATCACTAGCAACTAATAACCCTAATTCTTTTAATTTTTTTTCTGCTTCTACTACACTTAAATTACTAACATCAGGTATAGTAACGTCAGGAACTGTTAATAATTTAGGATAAACAATTATAAATAAACATATTAAAGCTACAAATAACGCGAAAATACTTCCAGTAATTAATAACGCCTTATCTTTTTTTGAAGTTTTCTTCTTTGTATTCTTCATATTATTTTCCTCCTTGTTATTGATAGTACTTAAGTTAGGCATTACTTTAGTTTCCTCTAGATCATGTTCAGGATAATTATAAACTAATTTTTTTTGATTTAATTTATCTTCTGTTAAACAAGTTTTAATATCATCATACATTTCCTTTACTGAATCATATCTGTTCTTTGGATTTTTAGCACATGCCCTTAAAACAATATTCTCAACTGATTGCGGTATATCTGGATTTTGTTTGCAAATAGAAGGAATTGGTTCTTTCATTTGTTTTATTGCAATTTCAACGGCATTATCTCCTTTAAACGGAACTTTACCGATTAACAATTCATACATTAAAATTCCTAATGAATAAATGTCTGATTTGATAGTTGATCCACTTCCATTAGCTTGTTCAGGTGGTAGATAATGAACTGATCCCATAACTGAATTTGTTTGAGTAAGTTCATTACTATTTAAAGCCATAGCGATACCAAAGTCCATTATCTTAACTCTACCATCATCTAATATCATAACATTTTGTGGTTTTATATCTCTATGAATAATATAACTATCATGAGCACAAATAATTGCACTACATAACTGTGTCATTATATCAATTACTTCTGGTAATGTTAAAGCACCTCTTTTTTTCACCAAGCTTTTTAAAGTTTTACCTTGTACATATTCCATTACTATATAATAACTTCCATTATCTTCACCAACATCATACATTTCTACAATATTGGGATGATTTAATTTACTTGCAGATAAAGCTTCTCTTTGAAATCTTCTTACAAATTTTTCATCATCTGCTAAATCTCCTCTTAACACTTTAACTGCAACATTTCTATCTAATATTGTATCTTTAGCTAAATAAACATTAGCCATACCACCTTCGCCAATAGTTTTAATTATTTGATATCTATCATTAATTTTATCCCCTTTTACAATCATTTATTTTCACCATCCCTTAAAAATGCAATCGAAATATTATCTGTTCCACCCCTGTTATTACATTTAGTAACTAATTTTTTTAATTTATCATCCAATGATATATTATCATCCAATAAAACCTTAGTAATTTGTTCTTCATCCAACATATTAGTTAAACCATCACTACATAATAAAACTCCATCAACATCTCTTTCAACATCAAAAATATCCATTTCAACTGTACTTGTAGCCCCTAGTGCTCTCATTAAAACATTTTTTCTTGGATGTTCTTTTGCTTGTTCTAAAGATAGTTCACCAGATTTTACCAATAAATTAACTAGTGTGTGATCATTAGTTATTTTTTGTAATTTACTTTTCCTTAAAACATAACCTGATGAATCGCCAATATTACCAAATAATAAAAAGTCCTTAGTTACAATAGCCAATACGATTGTTGTTCCCATACCTGAACTTTCTTTATGTTCACTAGTGTATTTATATAGTAAAACATTAGCCTCGCTTACAATTTCTTTAATAAAACTTATTGCATCTTCCTTAGTTCCTACTGAACTTATTTTTCTAAACCTATCACCTATATGTGAAATAGCTATACTAGATGCTATCTCACCACCACAGTGTCCCCCCATACCATCAGCAACGGCAAGTAATATTTCCCCCATTTTATTTTCATTTATTATAACACTGTCTTCATTGTGACTTCTTACTTTGCCTTTATCTGTTATATATGAATATTCCATTATTTTTCCTCCTCATAGTTTGCTCTTAATTGTCCACAAGCTGCACTTACTTTTTTACCAAATTCTCTTCTGATAGTTACACCTATATTATTTTTTTTCAAAGTATCATAAAATTTTAAAATACTATTTTGATCACTTTTTTTATACTCTATATGACTTGTTTCATTATAAGGTATCAAATTAACATAACAATTAAGTCCTTTTAATAATTTTGATAGTTCTATTGCATTTTCATATCTATCATTAATTCCTTTTAATAAAATATATTCAAAAGTTACTCTTCTATTTGTTTTATTTATGTATTCTTTTATAGCAGGAATAAGGTCTTCCAACTTATAAACTTTGCTTATTGGCATTAATTGATTCCTTAATTTATCATTAGAAGCATGTAGTGAAATTGCTAAATTAACTTGTTTACCATCATTAATAAAAGATTTTATTTTGGGGATTATTCCACAAGTAGATACAGTTATATGTCTACTTCCTAAAGCAATTCCCTTAGGTGAATTTATAATATCTATAAAATTAATTACATTTTCATAATTATCGAATGGCTCACCAATTCCCATTAAAACTACATGAGATATTCTTATGTTTAAAACTTCTTCTATTTTAAGTAATTGTAAAACCATTTCATAAGTATTTAAGTTTCTAACTTTCTTAAGTCTTCCACTTTCACAAAACTTACATCCCATATTGCAACCAACTTGGCTAGAAACGCATAAGGAATTTCCATAATCATGTCTCATCAATACTGCTTCAATTTTATTATCATCTTCTAATTTAAATAAGAATTTAACGACATCTACATCTTCTTGCTTTGCGATTATTTCTAAGTTATTTATATTAAAATCTTTCTTTAAATAACTAATAACTTCTTTTTTAATATTAGTCATTTCGTCAAAAGATTTAACTCTTTTTTTATATAGCCATTCAAATACTTGAGTAGCTTTAAATTTTTTTTCACCTTTATTTATAAAGTATTCTTCAAGTTGTTCAAATGTTAAGTTATATATGTTCATAATAACACCCTGATAACATTATATCATAAGTCTTAAATTTTATCTATTATTTTTAATTTAACACGTAAAAAAAAGCATATTTTAAATATACTATTTTTGTAATCTTAACCTTTTTATAAAATCATTCATTATAGTTGTACCCCGAGAAGCTAAAAAGTCATATGTATCAGTTATAAAACGATTTTTATAATTTAAAAATACATAAGTTTTATTATTTAATGCATCTACCCATATACCTAAAAAATTATTTTGTCTTCTTACAAATTCTTGATAATTAACAATACCATCAATACCTAATCTTTCAACATATGTACTACTTAAATCGTATTTATCATAATATTTATAACCATTATTTTTAAAAGAATCTGTACATAATTCAGTTTCTTTAAAACATTTAAAAAAATAATCATCAGTTATTTCAAATCCTAATTCTTTTAATAATAATTTATCTTGTTCTTGATATCTTGAACTTCTTCCAAATTTAGAATCACTTAATACTGCCATAAATATTTGTCTTTTTTGCTGTTTGTTAAATTTATATTTATCTTTATATAATTGATAAATAAATAAAGCAGTTGAACAATATTCACCTATAATAGCTTTATCATATCCTATTTTGGGGTGATGATCAATACAACCAATTACTAATTTTTCATCATTGATTGATTGTTTAACATCATTATGATCAACTAAAATATAGCGATGATTTAAAACATCATCTTTTTTTATTATAACTGGAGTATAATCCATACAATCTCTAATTAAATTAATGTCACTTTTCTCTATATCATTGCCTTCGATAGTAGCATACTTATAACCTAAAATATCAACTAATATTTTAGAAGAAATAATTGCATCGGCATCCGGATTATTATGACCGATTACATAAATCATCTCATATCTTCCTTTATTTCATCTAAAAATATTTTATCTGGTTTAGTATTTAATATTTTAGCTATTTTAAATGCCATTTTATAAGTTAAATTTCTATCTCTATTCTCAATTTGCCAATAAAAACACTTACTAATATTTAATTTATCCGCCATTTGTTGATAAGTGTACCCTTTCTTAATTCTTAATTCTTGTAATTTTTTAAAACAATGCTTTTCCATAATTTTTTTCCTTTCTTTTATATTTTAACATATTTTTTTAATAAAGTACATATATTAAATGTAGTCGTTTTCTATTAGTGTATGAGAAGATTTAATTAGGTGAAGTGTATGAAGATTGATAAAAGTAATAACAAATATATATATGTAATTGTCGGAAAAAACATCAAAAGAATTAGAAAGGCTAAAGGACTTACGCAAGTACAATTAGCCGATTTAATTCAATATAATGAAGGAACTATAGCTAATATTGAAAATGACAGTTTTCAAACATTTAGCTTAGAATTTTTATATATTTTATCAAAAAAATTAAATGTTCCTATTGAAGAATTTTTTAAAGGATTACATTAATGGCGCAAATAATTTTAATACTGCTCGTTTTAAACTTCTAAATAAGCTTACTTTTGTATCATCTATTGTTATTTGTTTTGATATTTCTAAAATTTTAGAAATATCTTTTTTTATTTCTTTTATACTTTCCGTTTTATATAACAATACACCACATTCAAAATGTAAATGTAAGCTTCGATAATCTAAATTAACTGTACCTACAGTAGAAATTTCATCATCAACTAAAAATGTTTTAGCATGAATAAATCCTTTAGTATATTCATATATTTTTACGCCACTATTTATTAAATTATTATAATATGCTTTGGTAACTTCATTTACGAATTTTTTATCTGGTATTCCAGGTGTTATAATTCTAACATCAACTCCACTTTTAGCGGCAAGACATAATGAAGTTTCTAATTCATTATCAATTATTAAGTATGGTGTTGTAATATATACATATTTTTTTGCTTTATTAATCATATTTAAACATATATTTTCACTTACTAATTCACTATCGAAAGGACTATCATCATAAGGTTGAACATAACCACTACCTTTTATTTTAATATTTGGTTTAAATTTATTAAAATCATCTTCTATCTTATTAATGTAATCCCATAAATTTAGAAAAATATTAGTTAAACTATATACTGCATCACCTTTTAATAAGATTCCATTATCTTTCCAATGACCAAACCTTAATTTTTCATTAATATATTCATCCGCTAAATTAATGCCTCCTGTTATTCCTACATCACCATCAATAATAGTTATTTTTCTATGATCTCTATTATTTAGTTTAGCAGTTAAAATTGGTACAAACTTATTAAAAGAACACGCTTTGATTCCATATTTTTTTAATTCTTCATAATATCTATTTGGCAATGTTACAATACATCCCATATCGTCATATATAACCCTAACATCTAATCCTTCACTAGCTTTTTGTTTTAGAACGTCTAAAATATCCCCCCAAAATTTACCATTCTCAATTATAAAATATTGCATAAAAATAAATTTTTTTGCTTTCTTTAATTCTTCAATTAATCTTTTATAATAAACTTCCCCTATTTCTAAATATTCAGTATAAGTATTGTTATAAATTGGATAACCCGAATTATTATATATATAATTAGATTGATTATAAAAATTAACATCTGTTATTTGTTTAATCACATCATCATTTTGTACTAAAGTTTGTTTTAATTTTGTTTTGTTTTCCAACAATTTTTCCTTTTTATTGATTTTATTACCAAATATTACATAAATTAAAGTACCAAAAATAGGAATTGTTAAAACTGGAACAATCCAAGCTATTTTATAACTAGGGTTAGCGTTTCCATTTATAATTTTTAAAAAAGCCAAAATACCAATAATATAGAAAGATATATAAAAATACCAACCATATTCTTCAAATTTACTTACTATTAATACTAAAATTAATAATTGTATTAACAATAATACTCCTACTATAAAAATTCTATGAGTTAAAAATTTTATGAGTTTTTTTATCATACTACCACCAACATAATAATAACACATTTTAAAAACTAAATAAACAAAAAAAGAGTTTTTAATAAAACTCTAAAATCCTATCATTAAACATATGATGAAAAATAATAACCCTAAAACCATAGTTAATCTAGTAATAAATAATTCTCCACCACGTTCTTTTCTGTTTGCGAATAAAGCATCACTACCACCAGTAATTACATTAGAAGCACTTTCTGCCTTACCTGCCTGTAATAATACTATAGAAATTAATAAAATCGAAATTATTATTAATAAAATTTGTAACATTTAAATCTATTCCTCCTCGAACGAGTTATATTGTACCATACTTTTAAAAATAATGCAAATCGATGAAAATTGCTTTATTTTTCAAATAAATATGGCTATTATATTATATGCGATTAATTTTTTTTGATAAATTCGTTAAACTATCTTTAATTTTTTTTAAAATTGTGCTATAATTTAGTTACTTGTCTCGTTAGCTCAGTTGGTAGAGCAACAGACTCTTAATCTGTGGGTCTAGGGTTCGAACCCCTAACGGGACACCATTTATAACATTTAAATCCTTTAATAAGGATTTTTTTATTGTCTAAAATTATTATTCAATTGGTATTTTACTTATAATTTCTTGATGTTCTTTATTATTTAAATAAGATTCATCTAATATATTATCTTTTAAATAGGTATATTTGAAAATTAATATTTTTTTTACTGATTCATCAATTCTTTCAACTGATATATTATCTTTAATAACTTCAATAGCTTTTTTAGCATCACTAGGCATCAATAATATATCAACACCAGCTTCAACTGCTTTAACATATATATCTTCATCACTATAATTATTAATTAATGCTCCCATATTTAAAGCATCAGTTATAACTAAGCCATCATAGCCTAGATCATTTTTTAATAAATTGGTAATTATCTTTTTAGATAAACTAGCTGGTATATTATCATTCGTTAAATCAGGAAAGGCAATATGACCAACCATAATTATTTTAGCATCATTTTCAATCGCTTTTTTAAAAGGAATTAATTCATTATTTAATAGTTCTTCATAAGATTTATTAATTATTGGTAATGAAGTATGCGAATCGGTAGTTGTATCGCCATGTCCTGGAAAATGTTTGTATGTAGCAATAATACCATTATCTTCTAAACCTTTACCTAAACTAACACACATATTAGCTACTAAATTAGGATTACTCCCAAAACTACGGTTACCGATAACCTCATTATACGGATTAGAAAACACATCACATACGGGAGCATAAACAACATTTATTCCTAATGTACGCATATCTTCGGCTAATACTCTTCCCACTTCGTAAGCTAATTCAATATCATTAGTCTTACCCAAATCTAACATGCTAGGAATATAAGTTGCTTTTTCATCTTCTAAATTTTGTAATCTTTGAACTTTTCCCCCTTCTTGATCGATTGATATAATCAAAGGGATTTCACTATTTTGTTTTAAATCTTCAATATATTTTTTAGTTTTATCAAATGTTGTAATATTATTTTGATTAATAATAAAGCCTGATGGTTTTATATCTTTAATAAATTGTTTTAGTTCTTCGTCTACTGTTTCATGAGTATCATAAATAATTAACATCTGACCAATTTTTTCTTCAATAGTCATTTCGTTTATTATCTTATCTACTTTTTCTTCGATTGTTTGCTCGACAATTTCTGGTGGTTTTTGATTGCTAGTCTCATCGATAACTGGATTATCTATCACATTATTTTCCAATGATTCATGCTCCCTAAACAAAATAAATAAAGCACATAACAAAATAATACTAATAATTACTATAGATACTACTGTTTTTATCTTCATTTTATCATCCTTACCTATAACTTATTATATCACTAATAAAAGAAATTATTAAAAAAATTTTGAACATTATGAAAGTTCAAATTTTAAACTAATTCTTTTTCGTATAAATTACGATAGAATTCATTGTTTTCAAATAATTCATTATGAGTTCCTTCTGCTATTACTTTACCATCATCAATAACTATTATTCGTTCACTATCGATAACTGTTGATAAACGATGGGCAATAATTAAAATTGTGTACTCGCCTTTCATATTGTTGATAGCTTTTTGAATTTCTTTTTGGGTTTCATTATCTAATGCGCTTGTTGCTTCATCAAACAAAATGATTTCAGTCTTTTTAAGTAAAGCACGCGCTATCGCAAGACGTTGTCTTTGACCACCAGATAAAGTAATTCCGCCTTCGCCGACAATCGTATCATAACCATCTTTTAAACTTACAATAAAATCATGAAGGCAGGCCAACTTACAAGCTTCGATCATTTCTTCGTCTGTCATATCATCTTTAACTAATTTTAAATTATCTCTTATTGAAAAATTAAATATATAAGGATTTTGTGTTATGATTGACATATTATTTCTAATTGAATCTTTAGTTAAATCATTTATATTAACATTATCAATTAATATTTCCCCAGAATCTATTAAATATAATCTATTTAATAAACTAAATATAGTTGATTTACCACTTCCACTTTTACCTACAAAAGCAACAGTTTCATTTGCATGTATTTTAAAACTAATATTTTTAAGCACAACTTTATCTTCATTATAAGAAAAACTGACATTTCTAAATTCAAAATCACCATTTATTTTATCTATTACTTTATTACCAAAAATTTCTTTTTTAAATTTTTCATCATCAATTACTTCAAATACTCTTGTTGCTGCCACATTAAATTTTTTAGTTAATTCAATTAAAAAACTACAATATCTTAATAATTCTAATAATCTATCTTTTTACATATAAATGATAACAAAATTAGCTGTCGTCAATTGATTATTAAGGCAAAGATAAATTCCTAAAACAATCAACAATAGTTTGCTTATATCTTTAACACTTCCAGTTATTAAATTATATTTTGCATTTACTTTTTGCATTTTATATTTTTCATTATTTGATTCAATTAATTTACTTTCTGCTTTTTTTAAAAAATTATTTTCAATATTTAAAGATTTTATATCTCTAGTTCCTCTTATTAATTCACTTACTAACCCTGTATTTTTTTCGGATAATTTTCTTCTTTTTTTATCTAATTCAAAATATTTCTTCATTCTAATATGTTCTAGAATAAATATAATTAATAACATAAGTAAAAAATAAGCAAACATAATTTTATTTATAAAATATATAGCTATTAATATACCTATATTACTTATAACATCAATTAATCCATCACCTAAATCAGAAAATATACTAACGATTTCTTTAGTATCATTATTTATTCTATCAATAAATACTCCTGATGAATTATTATCTAATTCAGAAATTTCTAATTTCATTGCTTCTTTAGCAATACTTACTTGAATTCTTGATGTTGCTTTAAAAGAATATTTATTAAATAAAATATTATATAGATAATTAAATAAATTTCGTGTTATTTCTACTATCAAAACAATTATAGTAACTGTTATTAATTCCTTAAATAATCCGTCAGTTAAATATAATAACATCTTAGCTGATAGGAGTGGTGTTATAACACTTATACCACATAAAATTAAAGAAAAAATTAAAAATAAAATTATATATTTTTTATCTTCTTTAACAAATCTCCAAGTCTTTTTAAAATTAATTAATATATTTTTCAAATTATCTTCCATAAAGCACACTTCCTAAGATTGTTATAACATTTTTAATTTATTTAATCAAGAAAACACTTAAATTTAAGCGCTAAAATATTTTTGCATATTTTTAAATGTCATAATTGATAATTGTTGAATTGTCTCATTAAATAATTTAATATCACCAATTTCTAATGGATTATTCTGGTAATCAGTATCAATATTTATCTCTTCAATAACAGCATAATAAGATAATTTTTGACTTTCATTGATATTAACTGGCGGATAATTATTTTTTATCAACTCATAATTCATAATAAGACGTGCTACTCGCCCATTACCATCACTAAATGGGTGAATATTAACTATAGCCATATGTAATTTAATAGCTCGTTCAAAAACAGTTAAATTTTGCCAATCATTTTCATATTTTTGTTTTAACTCTTCCATTCTTTTAGAAACTAAACTAGGTTTAGTAAAATTTATTTCTTTACCATTACTATTTATTAAATAATTTTCTTTTATTTTATATTCACCTGCATTTATTATGATATCTTTACCAATAATAAAATGAATATTTTTAATCACTTCAATAATATCTAAATCTTTATTTAATATATCAAAAATATATTTAAATGCATTTTGATGATTTATAGTTTCATTAATTTCTCTTTTTTTATGTTTATCTTTAATATCTAAATTATAAGTATTATTTAATATTTGTCTTGTATCATTAAGTGTTAAAGTCATATTTGTTCCTTCAATACGATTAGAATGAAATGTAAATAAAGTTCCAAATTCATTTATTAAATAATTATAATATTGTTTTTTTAAGTTATCATTAAAATTAGTAATCTTATTTTGTATTTTAGCTAAATCAAATATTCTATCTAACATAAAATTCCTCCATAACTAATAATAGTATATCACATTAATAAACAAATAAATAATTTTTTAACAATATTATCTTTAAATATTAAGTCCACTTATATCAAATACTTTACTTATCATATTATTGCCTATATTACTATAAACCTTATTTTCTAAAGTAATTATATCATTTTTAATTTATTTAATCAATATAACTTGCAATTAACTTAAAAATGTGTTACTATGTATATAGATGTAATTTACATCATATAATAAAAAGGTAATACTTGATTTTGCGTGTTAAGTATCTACCTATTATTTAGGGCAGATACCTAATCTACAATAGTGATTAGGTATCTTATTTTATTTCTATTATAATTAATAGAGTTACTAATAAAATGATTATAATTAATAAAAATATATTTATTATAAATACATGTTTTTTAGTCATTTTATCAAGCCTCCTGAAAGGAGGTAGATACCTAACAATCTTGATTACCTAATATAGGTTATAACATAAAATTAATTATATATAAATAATTAATTTTTATTTTGCATTTTAAATTCTTTAAATATTTTAGTTAATGCTCTCTTTTCAATTCTTGAAACGTAACTCCTTGAAATCCCCAACTCTTTAGCAATATCCTTTTGTGTTGCTTCATCTTCATCATTTAAACCATATCTTTTTATAATTATCTCTTTTTCTCGATCATTTAATACATTAAAATATTTTTTTAATAAATTAATATTATCTTTCTTATGTATATCCATTTCAAAATTTGGTTTAGGAGTTTTTAATATATCTAATATTGTTATTTCGTTTCCTTCTTTATCAAATCCAATCGAATCATTTAAACTAATATTTTTATTATTTTTTTTATCACTTCTATAATACATTAATATTTCATTTTCAATACATTTAGCAGCATAAGTAGTTAATCTAGTTCCTTTTTTGTAACTAAAACTATCAACACCTTTAATCAATCCAATAGTGCCTATACTAATTAAATCATCAACATCATTTTTTTTATGATCATATTTTTTAACAATATGAGCAACTAATCTTAAATTATGTTCAATAAGTTTATTTCTTGCCTCTTTATCACCCAAATGCATTAAAGATACATATTTTTCTTCATCTTCTTTCGATAATGGATCAGGAAAAACATTATTTGAATAAGCTGCCGTAAAAATATAAAAATCTTTAAACAATTTTTTAAAAAATTCTAACATATAACACCTCAATTAAATTTTATGTTTTCACTTTTAAAAGTATTAAATTTAAGATATAATAGTATTAATAACTTATTTTTTCACATACTAGAAAGGGTGATTTTATGTACTATAATTGTTCAAATAAAGCTTATAATCTACACATTATTAATACTAACAAATTTAAAACTGTAACTATTAGAATAAACTTTAAAAAATTATTAGAAAAAAAAGATATAACATATCGTAATTTATTAGGAAAAATATTATTAAATTCTAATAATACATATAAAACAAAAAGAGATTTAGATATTGAAATTGAAAATTTATATGGTATAGGTATAGGATGCTCAAATTCTTTAATGGGTAATTACATTGTCACTTCATTTAACTGTAATTTTTTAAATGAAAAATATACTGAAGAGAATATGAATAAAACATCAATTGAATTTTTATTAAGCTTAATATTTGAACCTAATATCGAAAATAATAAATTTAAAGATTTTGAATTAGCTAAAAGATTAGTAACTGATGAAATAGATTCTTTAAAAGATAATACTAAAACTTATTCTTTACAAAAAATGTTTGAAATATTAGGTAAAAATACTCCATTAGAATATAATTCAGTTGGCTATAAAGAAGATCTAGAACCTGATAATTTATATGAATATTACAAAAAAATGATTAAAAGCGATTTGATTGATATATTTGTAATTGGCGATGTTAAGGAAGATGAAATTGTTGAAATTTTTAATAAAAATTTTAAAGTTAACACAATTAAAAGACCTGGTATATCTCACTTTGTAACTCAAAATATTACTAAATTAACCAAAGTAAAAGAAACTTTACCTATAAAACAAACTAATTTAAATATTGGATTTAAGATTAAAGATTTAACTGATTTTGAAAAACAATACGTTTTATACATATATTCATTTATTTTAGGTGGAAGTCCTAACTCAAAATTATTTAAAACCGTAAGAGAAAAAAATAGTTTATGTTACAGTATAAACGCTACTTTTAAAGCAATCTATAATATTTTATATATTACAGTTGGAACTAATAAAGATGATACAAAAAAATGTTTAAGTTTAATTAAAAAAGAGTTTAACAAAATGGGTAAAGGTGATTTTACCGAAAACGATATCGAAGCTGCTAAAATAACTTATATAAACAGTTTAAAAGATATTGAAGATTATCAAGCAAGTATTTTAAGAATGTATGAAAGTAATGTTTATTTTAATTATGATTTATTAGATGAAAGAATAGAAAACATAAGTAAAGTTACTAAAGATGATATTATTAATTTACATAAAAAAATTAATATGGATACAATATTTATTTTAGAAGGTGAAAAAGATGAAAAAAATTAATTTTAAAAATTTAGATTTAGACCTATTCTATGAGAAATTAGATAATGGATTAGAAATATTTGTCTTACCTAAAACAAATGTTAATAATATTTATGTAACTTTTAATACAAAATATGGTTCTAACATAAGTGAATTTAAACCGATTGATAAAAATAAAATGATTAAAGTTCCATTAGGCATTGCCCATTTTTTAGAACATAAAATGTTTGAACAAGAAGATGAAACTGACATATTTTCATTTTATAGTGAACGTGGTGCTGATTGTAATGCTAATACCAATTATACCAAAACTACTTATTTATTCTCTTGCCCTAATTTTTTTAAAGAAAACATGGATATGTTATTAGATTATGTTCAAGCCCCTTATTTTACTGATGAAAATGTAGATAAAGAAAAAGGTATAATTACTCAAGAAATTAAAATGTATCAAGATATGCCTGGAACAATGATATATGATAAAATAATTGAAAACACATTTAAAATACATCCAATGAAATATCCAATTATTGGTAATATTGAAAATATAAATAAAATTACTAAAGAAGATTTATATACATGCTATAATACATTTTATCATCCTTCTAATATGTTTGTTGTTGTTACTGGAAATGTTAATGCTTCTGAAGTTATTAATATAATTAAAGAAAATCAAAATAAAAAGAAATTTAAAAAGGAAGAAACAATAAAAATAAAATCTTATAACGAACCAAAAGAAGTCGATAAAGAATTTGATGAAATCAAATTAAATGTTAGTATTCCTAAATGTGCTATATGCTATAAATTAAAAATAGATAAGACTATTCAAAATATATTTTACTTATTAACATTATTTGATTGCAAATTTTCGTCAACTAGTGAATTTGTTCATAATTTATTAGAAGAAAAAATTATTAATGATAATTTAGCTGTAGATTTTGACGATAGTACTGATTATACTTTAATGTTTGTTTTAGGAGAATCATCTAATCCTAAAAAATTGATAGAAAAAATAAAAGATGAAATGAAAAATTTAGATATTTCTGAAAAAGATTTTGAAAGAAAGAAAAAAGTATTATTAAGTTCAATTATTTATATGACTGAAAATATTTTCAGCTTAAATAGTAATATAACAAGTGATATTATAAGATATGGAAAATTTAATGATAATAAATATAATGACATTAAAAATTTAAATTATAAAGATTTTATAAATTTTATCAAAAAAATCGATTTTAAAAATAATTCAACATTAATTATTAATCCAAAAAACTAAATAATTATAAAATAAAACCTCGTTTCTTAAAAATGAGGTTTTATTTTCATAATAAGTTTTAACGTACAACAAGAATTTAAATTTTAATTAATCTTTTTATTTGTTCTATTTCACTTAAATCCAACATTATATTTTCGCCAGTTTCTTTTTTAATAAATAACTTTTTATTAATTTCTTTTACATCATTAATTTCTTCTGTTAATAAATTATATGCAACTGGAAATTCTAATTCTTTTGTTATATGTCTTATTTTTTTTATTTCTCGTTCGATAAACTTAGAAGAAGTTCTAAATTTATTTGGTTTACCAAACTTATCTATAATATATATATCCTTATTTTTAGCAACAATAGCTAAACCATTACTAAATTTATATGCTTCATCAAATTGATAATGTATTACTACTCTTCCTAATTTATTTATATATCCATATTTATTGTTTTTCCTTACAACAGCCAAATCTTCATTAAAGTCAAACACCTCATCATATTGGCAAGGTATTACCTCTTTACCTAATTTATTAATGTATCCATATTTATTATTTTTCTTTACAATAGCTAAGCCACCATGAAAATCAAATGCTTCATCATAATCTAATGAAATTACTTCTTTACCAAACTTATTAATATATCCATACTTTTTACCTTTTTTGATCAAAGCTAAACCTTCACTAAAATCAAATGCTTTATCATATTTGCATTTAATTGCTTGTTTACCGAATTTATCAATATATCCATTCTTTTTTCCTTTTTTAATTACAGCCAAATCTTCTTTAAAACTATGACATTTATCACAATTGGGAATAATTTTTATCGTACCATTTTGATCTATATAGTATAATTTAGAATCTATTTTTACCATTGCTAAACCACAGCTAAAACTATAAGCTTCATCATATTTACATGGTATTACTTCCTCACCTAATTTGTTTATATAGCCATATTTATTATTTCTTTTTACTAATGCTAAGCCTTCATGAAAATCTTTAGCATCATCATATTGACATTTTATTACTTCTTCACCTAATTTGTTTATATAGCCATATTTATTGTTTATTTTCACCCTTGCCAAACCTTCTTGAAAATCAAACGCACCATCATATTTAGGTATAATTACCCCTTCAAAAAATTGATTTATATAACCATATTTTTTACCTTTTTTAACTATAGCTAATCCTTCACTATAATCACCTACATAGTCATATACACGCTTATTTTTATAATAATCTAAAATTATATTAATATTTTCATTTAACAATTCTGGTATAAGAAGTAAAACATTTATATTATTACTTAAATACTTTAATCCGTTAGATAAAATAAATTCATATATTTCTTTTGTTTCAATCATAAAATTCCACTCCGCAATATATTCTAACACAAAATAATAAAATAGTAACAAAAAATTAAAATTTTTTTAATTTTAATTATTTATTTTGATTATTTCTTCATCTTTATATCGATAATCTAACATATTATTTTTTGATATAATACTTTCGCCTAATTGTTTTTCTAATTCATCGCGTGCAACTTTAGCTATATTGCCACCAATTTTAGCTACTTTTATATTGTCCCTTAATCCTTGTGGTTTTTGTTTATTAGCTAACCTTTTAGTTGCTTCTTCACCTAAATCAGCTAATGTTACTTCAATACTATCCATATTATCTCTTAATGATTCTTTTCTTAATCCTTTAAATTCTTTATATTCTTTTGCAGTCATACCCGACCAACTTTTATATATTTCATTTGTTAAAATGCCATATTCATAATTTCCAATGACACCATTTTCTTTCCATACATCAGTTAAACTTTTTCTTTGCTGAATTCCCTTTATTCTTTTAGCTATCCATAATTCATCATATCCTTTAGAACGATATAAATCTATTAATCTTTGAATACCTATAGAAGGATCAAATACTTCATCTATTCTTTCACTTCCTAATTTAGCCAGCCATTGTTTTATTGGTTCTGCATTTTTACTTGGTATTGATTCTATTATTCTAAACATTCCTTCAATATCTACAACATCAGTTAAACGATATTTGCCATCTTGAGCTTTCAATTTCAACCCGTGACAATTTGTCACGGTTTCATTTCCTTCTTCTTTTAATCTTTGTTTTAGTTTTCTCCAATATGATTGTTTATCCTTACTTTCTGATAGAATACCTACAACGTCAACAACACTAATATAATATTTTTCTTCTTCTTTGTCCCATATTGTTCTAATATTATCATTATTAAATATTTTATTTATTAAATATGTTTTATCTTGTTTCATATTCCTCCTGCTAAACTCCTACAAACATATTATACTATACGAACATATATTTGTAAATAGTTATTAAAAAAAGAAAAGAACTATTTCTTTTCTACTTTTATTACTACATCTTCATCATTTAATTTATCATCAAATGCTAAAGTTTCATCTTTAATTAATTCATCACCTAAAACTTCACCCATAACATAATCATAATATTTATCTAACATTTGATTAATCTTATCACTTCCATGATATATAACTTTAATATGATCTGTTATAACAAAATCTGCTTCTTTTCTTAAACTTTGAACTTTACGAACAAATTCACGAGCTAAACCTTCTAATATTAAATCTTCAGTTAATTCAGTATTTAATACAACACAAGTTTTATTATTTGAACTTGATGCATAGCCTTCTTTTTGCTTTAAAGAAATTAATACCATTTCATTAGTTAATTTAAAATCTTCATCACCTAATTTAACAGTTAATCCATCACTTTGTAATAAAGCAATATCTTTAGTTGATAATTTAGTTAATATTTCTTGTAATTCCTTTACTTTAGGTCCTAAAGTTTTACCTAAAACTTTAAAATTAGGTTTAACAATATAGTCTAAATATTCGCTCATATCTTCTTTAAATATTATTTCTTTGACATTTAATTCTTCTTCGATAACAGAAATTAAATCACCAATAATATCCTTATCATTTAAAGGTAAAATTAAATGTGATATTGGTTGTCTTACTTTAATATTAGCTTCTTCACGAGCAAATCTTCCTAATGAACAAACATCTCTTACTAAATCCATTTGTTCTTCTATTTTAAAATCAATTAATTTTTCATCATATTTAGGGAAATCAGCTAAATGAACAGATTCTTCACCTGTTAATTTTTGATATATTTCTTCTGTTAAGAAAGGTGTTATTGGAGCACATAACTTACATAATGTTACTAATACTTCGTAAGTTGTTAAATAAACAGCCTTTTTTGATTCTGATAACTGACTATCCCAGAATCTTCTTCTATTACTTCTAATATACCAATTAGATAAATCATCATTTAAAAATGGTACTATTAATCTTGCAACTTTATTTAAATCATATTCTTCATAAGCCATAGTCACATTTTTAATTAATCTATTTAATTTAGATAATAACCATCTATCGATTAATTCTCTTTTTGATTCTTCAATATGATAAACTCTAGGATCGATATGATCAGCATTAGCATACATTTCAAAGAATGAATAAGCATTTTTAAAAGTTGATATATATTTAGAATATATTTCTTTTAATCCTGTTTCGTCAAATTTTAAAGGTGTCCAAACAGGTGAAGCATATAACATATAATATCTTACTGTATCTGCGCCATATTTAGTCATTATATCAGATGGATCAATAATATTACCTGTTGATTTACTCATTTTTTTACCATAAGCATCTAGCATCATATCATTGACTACAACATTTTTGAAACTTGATTCCCCTGATATAATAGTTGATATAACTAATAATACATAAAACCATCCTCTTGTTTGATCAACTCCTTCAGCTATAAAATCAGCTGGAAATTGTGATTCAAATAATTCTTTATTTTCAAATGGATAATGGAATTGTGCATAAGGCATAGATCCTGAATCAAACCAAACGTCCATAACATCTTTTACCCTATCCATAACTTTACCACATTTACTGCATTTAATATGTAATTCATCAACATAAGGACGATGTAATTCTATTTTTTTAACATCAACATCTTCAATTATTTTTTCTTGTAATTCATCTAGTGAACCAATTACTTCTTTATGTCCACACTCACAAGTCCAAATAGGCATTGGACAACCCCAATATCTATTTCTTGAAATTCCCCAATCAACCATATTTTCTAACCAATTAGCAAATCTTTTTTCACCAATATAATCTGGATACCAATTTACTTTTTTATTAGCTTCAATTATCTTATCTTTATAAGCTGTAGTTTTAACATACCAAGCTGGTTTAGCATAATAAATTAAAGGACTCTTACATCTCCAACAATGTGGATAATCATGAACTATTTTAATTTTCTTGAATAACTTATCATTTTCTTTTAAATATTTAACAATTTCAATTTCTAAATCAGTATCAGTTACTAATCTACCTTTCCAAGGTCCTTCTAAATAACATCCATCTTTACCAACTGGATTAACAAAAGAAATTCCTTTTTCACGACATACTCTATTATCATCTTCACCATAAGCAGGTGCGATATGAACAATACCAGTACCATCAGAATCAGTTACATAACTATCAGCTACAACTTCAAAAGCTTTTCCTTCTACTTTAACAAAAGGTAATAATTGTTCATATTTAATACCTTGTAAATCACTACCCTTATATTTTTCTAATATTTTATAATCTTCACCTAAAACTTTATCTGCTAAAGATTCACATAAAATAAATTTATAACCTTGACTTTCAATTTTTAAATAAGTTAAATCTGGATTAACGCAAATAGCTACATTAGCCATTAAAGTCCATGGTGTTGTTGTCCAAACTAAGAAATAAACATCTTCATCTTTCTTTTTAAAAGGAACAATAACAGTATTTACTGAATCTTGTTGATATCCTTGAGCTACTTCATTACTAGATAATTCAGTTCCACATCTTGGACAATAAGGTAATACTTTATTTCCATAATAAATTAATCCTTTTTTATCCATTTCCTTAACAATCCACCATTCAGATTCAATATACTCATTATCACAAGTAACATATGGATTATCACAATCGATAAATTGCCCCATCATATCAGTTATTTTTTTTACTTCACTTATATTAGTAGCTGTTTCACAATTACATTCATGGCAAAAGTTTTCAATACCAAATTTTTCAATATCAGATTTATTTTTAAATCCTAGTTTTTTTTCAACATTAACTTCAATAGGCAATCCATGTGTATCAAGTCCAATTTTTCTTAAAACTCGATATCCTTGCATTGTTTTATATTTAGTAAATGAATCTTTGATTGTCTTAGCAAAAACATGATGAATACCAGGCTTTGCATTAGCATAAATAGGTCCATCATAAAAAACATAATTTTTCTTATCTTTTCTATTTTCTATAGATTTTTCAAATATATTATTTTCTTTCCAAAAAGATAATACTTCTGTTTCTGATTCATTAATTGTTTTTTTGTTTAATTCTTTAAATTCCATAAAATCCCTCCTGTATATAAAAAAGATGATACCATAAAGGGCGAATATATCCGCGGTACCACCTTTTTTTGACTTATTAACTATAACGCGTTACCGTTTTTATCTTATCCATAAAAAGCATCCAAAGTGATCTATATATTAATTATTTATTAGTTTCCACCAAACACTAACTCTCTATTAAATAAATTTAATATACCGTCTTTTTCATCTGCTATAATTCTATTTTTTCAATATCTTCAATTAATTCAGCTTGTGTTGATAAAGCTTCTTTAAGTCTTCGTTTAAAAATTATTATATTTCTTCTTAAAGTGTCAGTTTCTTTTTGAACTTCTTCAGCTTTTAACAAAGCTTCATTCACAATCCTATTTGCATTTTTTTTCGCATCGGTAACTATTATATCTCTTTCTTGATAAGCTGTCAATTTAATTTGTTCTGAAGTTTTTTCAGCCATTAAAATAGCTCTTTTTAAATTTTCTTCCATTCTTTCAAATTGCGCAATTTTACTAGTTAATGTTAAATTTTCTTGTTTTAATTTATTTAATTCCAAATTATATTTTTCTTTTGTTTGTTTAGCTAAATTACTTA
>DVJX01000066.1 GCA_018716405.1 Candidatus Faecisoma merdavium
TTTTCGCTTTCTTCTGCTATAAACATTTCTTTAGAATTATATCCTAATGTTTTAGCTACTATATTACTAGGTATCATTTCTACTTTATCATTAAACTCTCTAACAACTGCATTATAATATTTTCTAGATTGTGCTATTTCATCTTCAATACCACTTAATTCTGCTTGTAAAGACAAAAAGTTTTCATTAGCTTTTAAATCTGGATAATTTTCTGCTAAAGCCAACAGCCTAGAAATACCTCTATTGATTTGTTCATTTGTTTTAATTTTTTGTTCTGGAGATAGATTATCATAATCTCCATTTCTAACTGTAACTATATCTTTTAATGTGTCTTTTTCATGTTTTGCATAACCTTTTACTGTTTCAACAATATTTGGAATTAAATCCCATCTTTTCTTTAAATATACATCCATTGTTGCGAATGATTCTTTTACTTTGTTATTTAATCTAACAAGATTGTTATATGTTACTAAATAATAAACAACACATATAACTAAAACAATACCCCCTATTACCAATCCATAATTCATTTTATTACCTCCCAATACTATTTTACATCAAAACATTCAAAAAGGGAATACTCGCTATTCCCATAATACTATTTTATCATTCCACTAGCGAATGTATAATTTTATGAGTGGTTCATTGCATATAATTGAGCAGCTGCTCCAACCGCGCTACCTAAACTTTCTCCTGTTCCAAAATCATTGCCTGCAAACTAATCAATTAATCCACCATCAGCAACACAAACAAAATATAATCATTGTCCATTATTAATAGTCATTGCTTTGAAAATTTTTACATTAGTATCTTGTACATAACCTATCATTCTATTTATAATAAAAAAAACTTCCTGTGTTTTATTACCATTATCACTCTTGATAAATTTAAAGCTACTAAAGATACTATGAGTAAAGTTATCGTTAATAATAGAACTGGTAAAATTTCTGATATTATTTAATCTAGAAATCTAATTTTATTATTAAAAATTTCTAGAAAAAAAGAATCGCTGTTAAATTTATTATTATGGATATGTTTGAAATCTTATTACTTATTATTCAAAAAGTTATTTTAATTACTGATAAATTTCATGTGTTGCTTTAGCCAATAATATTTTAAAATCTATTAGAATTAAATATATGAAAAAAGACAATAAAAAATATTCTATATATTTTGGTAAAGAAATATCTGAATATGATGTTGTTTCTTATATTACTAATACCAATAAAGGATTAAGAACTACCTATTATGTTTATCAAGATATTTTAAAAAGTATTAGAAATAAATGTTAAAATTATTCTGTAATATCATTTCTTCTAAACATAAAATAATTTGAATATATGATACTACTTTAAATTTCTTTAATAAATTTTCTTATTATATTATTTTGTCTTTTAAATATGATTTAAACAATGGTTTTTGAATGGATTAACAATCTTATTAAATATATTAAAAGAGTAGATTTCCATCTACCCTTCAATTACTCATTATCATTAGTTTCTGGCTTCACCAACACTATTTGACAAAGATCCAATATTCACTATTTATCAATGATTTGAGAAAATGTTATATTTTGTGAATCATTTTTAATTAATTCTAATATTTTAAACAAATGTGGATTACAAATTGGCTCCCCACCTGTAATATTTATGTGCCTTTCATTTTTAACTTTTTTATCATTTTTTTATATTAATTATAAATATTTTCTAGTTATTAACATTCTAATTGAATTAGTTTATGATTTTCTTGATATTGATAACAATGTATACAATTTAAATTACAATTTTCACATAAATGCCATTGTAATACAAATCTTTTTACCAAGAGCCTCCACCACCGCCGCCAGATCCTCCTCCTGAAGAACCACCGCCAGAAGATCCTCCTCCTGAATAACTAGATGGACTTGACGTCATAGCACCTTGAGCAGAAATCATAGTGGAATACATAAATGTTCCAAATGATGAAACATCAAAAGCATTAGAGCTGTCATACCAAGATGGTGCTTGTAATGATATTGTTTCAAATTTTTTTATCCATTTATCAGATACTCCTAAAACATAAGTATATGGTAATATATCATAAAAATAATTTGGATTTTGCATAACTAACAACTCTAGTTTTTCTTTTTCTACGGTTTCCAAAAAATTTTTAAATCCCTTTATTTTTCCCAACATTTCATTACCATACTTTGTTCTTTTTGGAAGGTAGACTAAACATAGTATCATTCCTAATACACATATTATTCCTATAATATAACCAACTAGATATGATATATCTTGCATTATTGTTGGCAAAACCATAAATGACCAAAACATTCCACCCAAAATTAAACCAAATATTTTAACTGGAGTAGGTGTCTTACCGAATAACATTTCAAATAATACCGAAAAACCAATACCTGGAAAAAGTAATGCAAAAATTAAGGTTTCTGGTTGCCCATAAGCAAATATTGGTGGTATTGTAATCAAACAATATGTAGCAATAATCATTAAAATAATAAATTTTTTTTTGTTTGAAGCAGATTTTTCAAATATTTTATCTTTATTTTGTTTATTGTTAATATTACTTAATATTCTGTTATTTGTTATATAGAAATTGTTATACAGCATTTTATCTGTAACTTCTGTTCTATCATGTTCAAATAATCCTTCC
>DVJX01000067.1 GCA_018716405.1 Candidatus Faecisoma merdavium
TGGCAATGTAAATAAAAAAGCAATTAAGGGAAAAATTAAAATTGCTGTTTTAATAGCTTCAACATACCCCATTTTATCATCTCCTTTAAAATATTATACCAAATAAAAATTGTAATAGTTATTACAATTTAGTCATTTTTAAATTATTTTATAAACCATAGAATAATAACTAAATGAATTATTATAATTAATGGAACTCCAATAACAAAAACTTTTTTCTTAGTTTTGTGATGAAATAAATGCATTGCTAAAAAGCCACCAATTGCTCCACCAACTAAACAAAGTCCTAATAAAGAAACTTCTTTATATCGCCATTTTTTCTTTATTGCGCAAATTTTATCAATAGCAAACACTATAAAAGTTATCAAGTTTATAACAATTAAATATATTAAAATATATTTTTCAAATAAAACATTTGTTATCATTATTATATTTTCTATTAATTATAAAATTTAGCCCATTTTTGATATTCTTTATAATGTTCTTGATAATAATATATTTTATCAATATATTCATTTTTTCTATTTATTAATTTATCTTTGCAATTATCAATACCATATTTATAAACAATAGCTGTTAGTTCATAAATAGGAAGTCCAATTGCGTGACCAACCGTATGAACAACGCCACAGGCTTGACCAATGGCATGACATAAAGCGATATCTTCTTTATTAGTTAATTCTTTAGCTACAGCATGACAATTTAAAATTGCTCTTTTAGCTTCTGGCATTTTAATTTCACCTTGTGCCCATAATTTAGTTTTATTTAAAACTATTCTAAATCTATCTTCATTTGGATATTTTTCTTCTAAATAATTAACTAATTCAAGAGCTAAATCTAAAGCCCATAGTGTTAATACTTTATGATTTTGTTCACTTATTAAAAACATCAAATCTTGTAAAAAAAGACTTTTTTTATCAAATAATATTTGATGTTTTCTTTTTAATTTTTCTTTAACTTCTATTATAACATCCATATATTTCTCCAAAAAAAGACTTATTCTTCAATATTTAAGTCTTCTAGTTCTCCATTTTCACTAATTATTTTATTAACACTTTCTTCAATGTTTTTTAATTGTTCATCACATTCTTTAACTAATTTCATAGCTTCACTATATTTGTTAATCGAATCTTCTAAATCATTAGTATCACTTTCTAAAGTAGCCACTATATCTTCTAATTTTTTAATTTTTTCTTCAAATTTCATTATTTATCTCCTTTACATTTACTAATATATTACCATCATTAAATTTAATATTTAATTCATCATCTTTCTTAATTTTTTTAACACTTTTAATTAATTTATCATCTTTATAAGTTAAACTAAAACCTCTTTTCATAACGTTTAATGGGTTAACAAGTTCTAGTTTTTCAATAATAGTATTTAATTTAGTTACATTATTATCTATTTTTAAACTAATATTTTTATTTAATTCTTTAGTTAATAAAATTAAATTTTGCTTTTTATTAAGAAACAACATATTAGGATTTTTTAAAACATAAGAATTTTTCAAACTATCTAAATATAATTTTTTTAATTCTATCTTCTTTAATAATAATTCATTTATCTTATTATTTATTAAATCCAAATTTTGTTTTTTATTTTCAAATAATATACTTGGATTTTTAAGTATATATGAATTTCTTAAACTATCTAAATTTAATTTATAAATATTAACTTTTTTTATTATATCCGAACTTAATCTTATTTTTAATTGTTCAATATATTTATTTAAATCAACTAAATTAGGCACAGCCATTTCCGCAGCTCCAGTTGGAGTTGGCGCCCTTAAATCAGCTACAAAATCAGCAATTGTAAAATCGACTTCATGACCTACTGCACTAATAATTGGTATTTTAGAATCAAATATAGCTCTAGCTACTATTTCTTCATTAAATGGCCATAAATCTTCAATAGATCCACCGCCACGGCCAACTATTAATACATCTAAATCATAAGTATTAGCTAATTTAATATTTTTAACAATATCTTTAGCCGCATTATCACCTTGCACTAAACTTGGAAATAATATAACTTGTCCAATAGGAAATCTTCTTTTTATAGTTGATAATATATCTTTAATAGCAGCACCTGTATTAGCAGTTACTACCCCTATTTTAGTAGGATATTTAGGTATTGGTTTCTTATATTTACTATCAAATAATCCTTCAGCAGCTAATTGTTTCTTTAATTTTTCAAAAGCAATATATAAATTACCAACACCATCTTCAATCATTTCATCAACATAAATTTGATAATTACCAGTTGCTTCATAAACACTAATTCTTCCGGTTATTAAAACTTTTGTTCCATCAGTTGGATTAAAATTTAATTTTCTAGCATTACCATTAAACATAATTGCATTTATTTTACTAGTTTCATCTTTGATTGAAAAATATAAATGCCCAGTTGAGTGGGCTTTAAAATTAGATATTTCACCTTTAATAAATACTTTTTGCAAATTAGCATCTGTATCTATTACATGTTTAATATATCTATTTATAACACTTACACTTAAATACTTATCATTCATGGTCCACCATCTCATGATATACTTTATCTAAAACCGCATTAATCATTTTAGCAACACTTTCGTCACTATATATTTTTGCTAATTCTACTGCTTCATTAATTGAAACAATACTTGGAGTATCAGTATATAATAATTCATAAATACCCATTCTCAAAATAGCGATATCAGTACTACCTAAACGATCAATAGTCCAATTATTTAAATATTTATTAGCAATTTTATCTAAATCATTTTGATATGTTATAACACCATATACAATATCTTTAACAAATTCGTTATCTATTTCTAAATTTTCTTTAATAACATCTTCTACTTCATAAATCATTTTATTTTTATCATAAACAACTATTTGATAAAGAATAGTCATAATAATTTTTCTTGCTTCACTTCTATTTAATTGTTCCATACATATAACCTCTTTTTCATTATATTCATTATATCACGAAATATGATATTTACAAAGATAAAATATTGAATTATTGATTTTTATAACATCGTTTTATTTAATATAGTCAAAGCTTAATAAATACATACTAATAAATTGTAAAAATTTCATATGTCCCTACTATCGAACAAAAGTCAAATAAATTTGACTGCATCTAATCTCACGATTAGATATTTCTCCTTCTTTGGTGGCTTTCGCTTTTTCCTCCAGAGACTAATTTCCGATAGTCGCTATCGTACTTGTTTTTATTTTATTT
>DVJX01000068.1 GCA_018716405.1 Candidatus Faecisoma merdavium
TATGCATCTTTCAATCCCCTTTTCATCTTTTGAATTCATTATACCGGATCGTAGCGTTTTTTAAAGAAAAATTTTATTTCAAATTTACTTTGTTGGTTCTTGACATTCATTTTAAAGTTTAATAAGATAAGAAAGTCAGGTTTTATTGGGTATTAGCCAAATTGGTAAGGCAGAGGACTCTGAATCCTTAATGTACTGGTTCGAATCCAGTATACCCAACTTACAGTGATATATATACGGTTTAAGAGCTATAAACGTTGAGTTTATGGCTTTTTTATTTTTATCATTTTGATACTAAAAGGTACAAAAAGGTATCAAAGAGACCCTAAGAGAGACCCTGAAATAAAAATCAAAACATTATAATATCAATGACTTCAGTAGCTTATCTACAAATAAAGAGACCCTAAAAATACGTTTGCCCGTTCCTATAATTTCAAGAAATGGTATAATAAAATCAACTTAACAATCTTAGTAAAGACACGCTTAGAATTTCTAGGCGTGTTTTATTATGCCCGGATGCTTTTGCTTTACCGGCATCAATATTGACGCTCGTATAATTTGCCCTTATTTTTAATTCTAAGAGCTTCTGCATTATGTCAGTGTATTTATATTAAAACGTTCAAAATCTTTCTTACGTTTTAAATACTTGACCTTATATTCAATAATGCATTATTCTCTCGTCTGGATGAACCAGTAAATGATTTTCTTTGTATCTGCCCTATCTGCCCTTTGATTATGTTGGGGTTTGTTGGGTTCTACTTTCCTTTTAGTATGTATCAAAAGTAACATTTCTTTTTTATGACGTTACAGAGGCGTTATATCAACGTTCTAACCGTTAACCCCAAAACCGCCTTGACAGAAAATGTCAGGTTTTTTCAGGTTTTACGCTTAAAATGTTAGTGTTTGTTAGCATCTATAAGGTTCATTTCTTTTTATGTGCGAACGCCCCATCAAAAAAGTTTTTCATTTTTGCATGCTTGGCAAAACAAGATTTTTCTGTGTGCGCTCCCTTTAATTCGTTCTCAGGGGGCGGGGAAGCTAAAATAACACTAGTTAAGATTTGTCTTAATCAAACTTATCAGTATGCTGACGATTTGAAGAATGATTTGGATGATGATTAAAGTTTCTTCAAGCGTCAGCTTTTTTATATAAAAAAAGCCGTGATAGATCACGGTTTCCCCTTTCTCAAATCTATATCGGTAACCATTGCTAGCATATCAGCAAATAATAAACAGGCATTTCTCGCTATAACAGTCTTGATTGTTGATTCACTATATTGTAATTTCTCACTAATTTGCCAGATAGATAAATGTTCAAAAAAACGATACTTGATAAATTTCTTATAGCGTTCATCATGCATCCGCTCGATAATGCTTTTTACAGTATCAACAATGTTTTTACAATAAACAGCGGTTATAACTTTACTTTCTTGATGGTTTACGTTGTCTTTACTTGCTATTCCGTCATAGCTTACGCCTTTCAAATCTGCTAATTTTGCTAATTGCCTGTATCTTTCAAAATCAGTTTTAAAAAATTCTCTTACATTGTCGTACGTTTGCTTATCCTGTTTACTCATTGCCATTGATTGCATCCCACCCTGTCCGCTATAATAATAGGCGAATGCTAATATCCTATTTTTCGAGTGCCTGAAAAGGCGCTTTTTTTGTTGCCTAAAACAGTTTAATCAGTCCAAGAATGATATCTAACCACCGTATTAAACGCCACCGTTTGCCATTCTAGACACTTTTTAAGTAGGTAACTCATTAATATGGATGCAACGAAACACCAACCTAAGATCATCAGAAAATTAATCATCGCTTTACTCCCCTTTCAGCTCATCAGTTAATTCCATAGCCATATCAGCTAATATCTTTTGCCGTTCTTCCAAAACTTTAAGGCGTTTTAATTCTTTGCGTGTTTTGTGTTTCTTATTGAAGATTAATAAATGTTCATGATTACACCATTCAAGTAACTTAATTAAAATGTTGATCTGTTCTTCTTTATCCTTAACATTGCTCTTAATATTTTCTATCGTGTTTTTATCCACGTATTTAATTACTTTCATTGCCGTTTACCTCATAAATAACCAATGCGTGTGATATTGAATCAATATCATCAGCGTAACCATTAATCGCCTGACTGTATTTAATATCAATCAACTTAATATCTAGATTATCTTTCAGAAATTGATTGATATTCTTTTCTAAACTCTGGCCACTACTTTTTCTCGTTTCACGGCTATAAAAAAATGTATCTGAAAATTCTTTTACTTGGATCATGGTTTATCATCCTTTCGTTTGTCTATCGACTTACAGTTATGTTTTTATTGCGATAGTCGCTAAAACGCCTATATATCAACGTTTAAAAGGTGTAACCTACGCAACTTACATTTTTAGGACAAAATATAAAACGTGCTAGAGTGGCCAAAAAAGTAATGTCAAAGGAATTAGCAAATAAAATGGGGGTCGTTGCTAGTACTCTAACAGGGTATGAAAAAGGAACTAATAATATTTCAATAGAAAATATAAAAAAAATATCTGAAATATTAGACGTCCCCGTTGAATTACTAATAAATGGAGTAGATGACCGGTTTAAAAATGATTATTCTTTTGAAGATTTAGTTCAAAACCATGATTTATATAGCGAGTATTTAAGTCGGTTAAATTCTGAAAATGAGATTAAAGAAATAGAAAGTACCGAAAATAAAATAGATATTTTTAATGAAATGATTAATTTCATTGAAGAAATAGCACTTAGTCATAATGACGAAAAATTTGATATTCTTTATAAGACTGTTCAATTACTGATAAAAGAAGAAATATTAAAACAACGTCAAGAAAATAATAAGAAAAACATTTTCTTAAACTATATTGAAGATAGGTTAAATCCAAAATACCCTACTACTCTTAACGGTATAAAGTTAGGATTATCGGAGAAAGAAAAAAAGCAACTAAAAAATATCTTGCCTAGTCTAAAATCAATCTTTGATATTTAAACCACTAACATTAAAACGGCTATAAATTGTTATATAGCAAGGATTTTACCGATATAAAAAGACGTGATTTGTACATTTTTCTACACTTTTAATAAGCAATTTATTTCTTGGAATTATAAGAGCGGGCAAACTCAAAGAAAGGAATTTCAAGAATGACTAAGATTGTTAAATATCAAAATAAAAATGGAAAAACGCGTTTTAAATTCCGGTATTATGCAGGCATTGATGATAAAACAGATAAAAAACGCTATATTAAACGTTCTAATTTTCTAAATGAAACGGATGCCAAAAACGCCCTTTCAAAAATTACTTACCAAGTAAGCACTGGTGAGTATTTCAAACGGGATAGTAATATCAAATTTAATGAGCTATTTACATTTTGGCTTGAATTATATAAAGGAACAGTAAAAGCATCCACCTACGCAACAACCAAGCGCATTTTAAAAGAACATGTATTACCTTTTTTCAAAGATTATTTTGTAAGAAAAATAACAGTTGTTGACTGTCAACGTGCCGTAAATTGTTGGTTTAACAAATATCCTAAACAAATGAAAAAATATATTTTCTATACTGCTCGTATTCTCGAATATGCTATTAAGCTTGAGATTATTGAAAGTAATCCAATGGATAATGTTATTAAACCTAAAACAAAAAAAGAACCGGTTAAATTCAATAATTTTTACACGAAAAACGAATTAAACCAGTTCCTTTATTGCTGTAAAAATAATGGCAATTTCAAAATCTACGCTTTCTTTCGGTTGTTAGCTTATAGCGGAGTACGTAAAGGCGAAGCTTTAGCGTTAACTTGGAAAGATATTAACTTCAACAAAAATACTATTTCAATTAATAAAACGGTAACCATGGTTGAAAATAATAAATTAGTTATTCAAACACCTAAGACCCTTTCAAGTATCCGAGTTATCTATATGGATGCTGAAACAATGGATATTTTAAAAGAATGGAAAAGCAAACAATCACATATATTTTATATGAATGGTAAATCTGCTTTAAATGATCGCTTACTTTTTTCAAAAAATGACGGTTCACTCTTGCATCCAACGCGCCCTAATAACTGGATGCATTTACTAAGCAAGAAGTTCGGATTAAAATATATCTCTTGTCATGGTTTCCGCCATACTCACGCCAGTATTTTATTTCAAGCAGGCGCAACCATTAAAGAAGTTCAAAATAGGTTAGGTCATGCAGATGCTAAAACAACTCTTAACGTATACACGCATGTAACTCAAAAAGAACAAAACGAAACAGCCCTCAAGTTTGCTAATTATCTCAATTAGAGACCCTAAAAGAGACCCGCCTATGTTTGCAAGCTCTTAAAACACTGTTATATCAACGTTTATCAATATTAATTATTGTAACCAGTATACCCAATCTTAAAAAATATACACGTTTTAGAAGCTGTAAACGTTGGTTTTGCAGCTTTTTCTTTTATAAAAAGATACTAAAAAGGCCCTAATTACAAGATATGTTTGTCCGTTTTTATAATCTCTCAAAATGATATAATAAAACCAACTTAACAATCTTAGTAAAAAGCACGCTTAGAATTTTCTAGGCGTGTTTTGTTTATATTCGGATGCTTTGAATTCAGACTTATTTTACATTTTAAAACATTCTATATTGATTGAATGTATTTAAAATGTGCGCTTAAAATATCTCAAAATATATTCGATAATAAATTAATTTTTATCCAAACGGGCTTTATTAATCAATCCTGAGAATTATAAACACATTTTCTTTTTATGTATCTGATTTTTAGGACTTTCAACACTATACCCATGTAAGCGGTACGTTTAAAATACCGATGTGAGCAACTGCTAAAAAATAATAATTTTTATAGCTTATAAATATTTCGACTTGTTCTATTATTACATCAACAGTTATACAGAGCTTCTTAACATCGCTTAGTACCAGTTCATTAGTCCAACATCCCAATCTCACTTTTTAAAGCTCTAAACTTGACTGCTAGGTGTTTACCTTGGTTTAATTCTTTGTTATATTTTCTATATTTGGGTTAGCATAAGTAAACGAAAACCGCCCTTGCCCTTGGGCGGTTAAATGTTACTATCTAACTAATTGGAAATTGTTTTTTCTTGTTTGGTAGATTTTGCACCAATTATAATTGCATCATTCCATATTTGAATCAATCCATCTGTATATATTCTTTGGAGTCCAAAAAGTAAATTGGAAATTTTGTATGTTTCTGTATCTGAACTAAAAATTGTATCTTGGTCAGACTCAATTTGTAAATCAAGATCCTTAGGAACACTATTTAATTGATCTCTTTCCTGAATAAATAACTGTGACTTAGTTTCAAGTTGTTCTAATTTAGGTTTTACTTGTTTAAAGCTTTCAAGAAACGGATGTAACTGATAGCGAATCAACGCTTGTGGTGATTTATAGTATTTTCTTTTCGTCATGCCTTCAGCATAATAGCTCTCTATTTTCCCTGTAAAAGGATTCAAATAGAAATGATTCAAACTAGAGAAGAATAACATACCATTTTGTCTATAATAGGAAAATTCGGGAGGATCAATATCAATTATACATCCATGCACTTTCCCTGGAATCTTATATTTCGATTTAAATTCGCTAAACGACATATTAAAACATTGGCCAAGTTCTTTCTTCATAGACATGTACTTTTCTTTGAGCAAATTATCATCTGGATCAAGATTTTTTAATATACTGGCATATTTAAATATAACATCCCAATAAGGCTTAAATATACTTATGATTCTTTTACCAAAAATATCTAGATAATCATAATAATACTTAATATTCCGGCTTAAATTTTTTCGTGATCCACCACGCAAAATAGATAACTTTCCCTTCTGACTGACAGAAATGAAACAAGAAAATCCTTCTTTTTTTAACATCAAAATATAGCTAGTATAACTAAATTTTGCATTCCAAACTGCACCTGCATATGGAATATCAAGTTTTGAATAATATGTACAATAATCATCGATAGAAATCCGATAAATTCCATCATTATAATCTTCAAAGTTAAAATCTGTTTTTCTTAATTCAGGATCTAGCTTTTTATAATAATTATCTAAAACATATTCATCTAATCCATTAAGGTTATTCCATTGTGAATAGTTATCATTATCACTAAGTTTAAATCCAAAGACTTTATTATTTACTTCATATTTTATTTTATCTGAAATATCATTTACGCTAATATAATAAACTTCATCTGTTAATGGGCTATATAATGCAAGGTATTTTATATTCGAATAATCGATTGTGGACCGAGTGCTTTGTAGGTAATACATTAATAATTGTAAAGTATATTTACTATTAATTGGTTTATCAGATACCTTAATATCCCATAAAGTATCATCTGTCATAAAATCTGCATCTCCTTGCTTTACAATGTAGTCTGCTGGGCAAGGAAACTTAACGTTAAATTTAAGAATTTTATTTGTATTGTCTTTAAGAATAGAAACTACCCTCTGAACCATCTTCCGCACAGCATCCAGTGTAGAATTATCTATTTTGATTTCTTCGTTTACTTTAAAGTCTAGTTTTGTTCCTCTTACATAACAGTCATATTGAACTATTTTACAAGCACTAAGAATGCAGCAATCATCAAGCGAACGATTTATGTTTTTTAGTAAGTCTTTTACGTAATCTTCTTTACCTACAAGCCTTGCTCCCTGCAATGAAATTTCAAACGCCTTTGACGGCATAGAACCCAAGACATATCTAGACAAATAATCAACGGTCATGCCAATCGTAGTAGACAATTTTCTATTATAATTAATTTTAGGAGTCAAAAATTTATGATATTTAAACAGCCTTTTAGGGAGATATCCTCCATGTGGTTGTTTTATTTGTTTAATTCTTTGTGTTACAGATACCACATTTTCACCTCATCTTTTCACTTACATATTAATTAAGACTATTTTTGTAGTTTTTTGTTATGAGAACAACATTAGTGAAAACATTTCTTTAATATACGCTGGATAATCTGATGGCTCCGCTTCACTTAAACGTTTTCGAACCTTTCCATTATTTAGTATAACGTTCTCCATCCAAATGATTATTTTCTAATTTAATTTGTAATAGCTTTCTTCCCAAATTGCCATATCTGAGAATAACAAAATAATCAAAAGATGATTTTTTACTTTTTCTAAGAAACAACGATATGAATATAATCTAATTGCAGTGTGATCTTGCGGGACATACCTTTTTTATTATCTTGAAAATTGTCAATTCTGTAAAATAATAATTTCATTTTTAAACATATTTACTACTTAATAAAAAAGAAGCGACATCACATATCGCTTCTTTTCTTTGCAGATTTTTATGTTGCTTGTCAACTAACCGGTCAAATTTCCCGGTACATATTTGCGAGTTTTAACGTTGCTCGGCAACTGGCTAGCCTATTTATCTAGCAAAAATCATCAAATTATTCGGCTGTCTGCGCAGTCAGAAATATCCCTATTTCTATCTGTATTCTAAACGATTTAGGATTCTGCATCAACTTAAATCATCCATCAATCCAACTTCGCTTCCGACCGCTTATACAAAATCCAGCCGACAATCCCAAAGAAAATTGGACCAAATGCTGTCCAGAAAGCAGTCATATAATCGTGACTTAAAATTGGTTCAACGCAAGTAAAGACAATTCCGGCAGCAACAACAAGCCACACAATGCTTGTAACTGTCCAAACCACCTTTTTATTCTTGTAGAAGACAAACGGCCGGTCAAGATTTTGCTTTTGCTTAAAGAACGGAAAGGCGGCAATCAAAAACAGATACGGAGCTGAAGATGAAACGTTCATCATGTCCGTTAAAATCGTATAGAACTGCGTTGCCGCTTTCCCACCGAATGCCACAAA
>DVJX01000069.1 GCA_018716405.1 Candidatus Faecisoma merdavium
CTATTGAAGAGAGAAAAAGATTATTTGCAGATTTTAATGGTGATTATGAAACTTATTGTAAAAATAATGATAATCCAGTTCCTAACATCGTTGTAATTATAAATAATTATGAGTCTTATCAAGAAACTTATTCAAAATTTGATGACATATTAATTATTTTATCAAGAGAGTGTAACAGATATGGTATTTATTTCTTTATAGCATTAAATACGCCGAATGGAATGAGATTTAAATTAAAGCAAAACTTTGCTTTAACATATGTGTTACAACAAAATAATGATGATGATTATACTACAATATTAGGAAATGTATATAAAACATATCCTGCTAAAATATTTGGTCGAGGCATTATAAAAACAGATCAAGTTTATGAGTTTCAAACTGCTCTTATAACAGAAAAAGATTTAATACCAAAATTTATAAAAGAAAAAAATATGGAATATAGTAAAAAATATGATTATAGAGCAAAAAAAGTACCTGTTTTACCTGAAGTAGTAAGTTTTAATGAAATCAAAAATGAATTTGCAAAAACAAAGGATTTAATAATAGGAATCAATAAAGATGATTTAAATATAGCAAAATTTGATTTTAATAAAAACTTTATAACAACAGTAACTGCTATTGATATATTAGAGATTAATAATTTTATTAATTGTCTTATAAATCAAATAATAGTTGTAAATAATAAAAAACTTATTGTTATTAATGCGGAAGACTTTGAAATTAATGATAAATATAAAAATTTATATCAATATGTTGATAATAAATTTGATGATGCTATTGAAAGTTTGAATAATTTTACAAAACAACAATATAATAAATATATTGCAGAAAATTATAATAAAGATATATTTAAAGATAAATCACCTATATATTGCATTATCATAGGAATAGAAAATTTAAAAAATAGATTAAATTTAGACAATAAGAATAAGTTATCGGAAATGTTTAATAATGCAAAAGAATTAGAAATAGTAAATTATATCATAGTTGATAGCATTGACAAAATAAAAAAAATAGAATTAGATTCTTGGTACAAAAATTGCGTTAATAATAATAGTGGAATATGGATTGGTAATGGAATTAACGATCAATTTAGTATTAAAATAAATCAAAAAATAGAAGAAATGAAAAAAGAAGTACCTGTTGGTTTTTGCTTTGTTATATATAAGGGCAAAGCAAAATATGTAAAATATGTATCTAGTTTAGAATTAAAGTAAAAGAGTAAAAAATACTCTTTTTTCTTGAAAAATAATTTAATATTATATATAATAATATTGGTGATATAAATGGAATACAAACTAACTATGAAAGATGAATATGATACAATTGAACTAGCGCAAAATCTAGAATCAGAAAAGTTTCCTAATATGATTATATGTCTAAATGGTGAATTAGGAAGTGGGAAAACTATGTTCACTAAAGGATTTGCTAAAGCATTAGGAATCAAAGATAATATTACAAGTCCTACTTTTTCTATTATTAAAGAATATGATGGTGAATTACCTCTTTATCATATGGATGTGTATCGTTTAGATGGTGATACTAGTGGAGTTAACATTGAAGAATATTATACTAAAGGTGGAGTAGTTATTATTGAGTGGGCAGATACAATCAAAGATATATTACCTAAAGAAAGATTAGATATTAAAATTAAAGTTTTAGATGAAAATAAAAGAGTTTTAGTTATTACTCCTTATGGTAAGCAATATGAAGAATTATGTGAGGCAGTATTATGAAATATCTTTTTATAGATACATGCTCAAATTGTTTAATTATAAGTACAATTATTAATAATAAAATTGATTATTTTTTTATTGATAAAAATAATAATGATACATCATCTAAAGTTATGAAGGTATTAAAAGAAGCAGTAGCTGATATAAATACTGTGGATAAGATATTTGTTGTTAATGGACCAGGATCTTTTACTGGTATTAGAGTTGGTGTGACAATAGCTAAAACAATAGGTTTTTGTTTAAATATTCCAATTATTAAATTAAGTGAATTAGAACTTTTAGCTACTACTAATACTAATACTAAATATAATGTTTCATTAATTGATGCAAGGCGTGGTTATGTGTACGTTGGGATTTATGATAAAGATTTAAATTGTTATTTACAAGATCAACATATTTTATTAAATGATATAAAATATCCTGATAGTTATACAATAATAGATAACTACGATAATATTGATTTAATTAAAATGATAAAAAAACACGAATTTGATGATCCAATAAATCCACATGATTTAAAACCTAATTATTTAAAAAGAACTGAAGCAGAAGAAAAATTAGATGATAAAAGAAGTTAATGATATTACTTACTTAAATAGTTTGAGTGATTACAAAGTAACTTTAAATCCTTTTAATAAAATAATAGGGTACTATATTAATGATTTATTAGTAGCTTTTTTAGATTATAGTGTAATGTATGAAAAAATAGAAATAAATTATATATTTGTAGTTAATGAATATAGAAGGAAGAATATTGCCTATAATTTAATTAAATATATAATAGATAATTATAAATTTGATAATATTACATTGGAAGTAAATATAAATAATATTAATGCAATTAACTTATATAAAAAATTAGGATTTAAAGTTATTAGCATTAGGAAAAATTATTATGATGGAATAGACGGATATTTGATGGAGGTGAAATATGACTATTTTAGCAATTGAATCGTCTTGTGATGAAACGAGTATGAGTGTAATTAAAGATGGAACTACCGATTTGGGAACAGTGATATTATCACAAATTGATATTCATAAATTATATGGAGGAGTAGTTCCTGAAATAGCAAGCCGTTCTCATGTTGAAAGTATAACTATTGTTTTAGAAGAAGTTTTAAATAAAGCTTCTATTACAATAGAAGATATTGACGCGATTGCTGTAACTTATGGTCCAGGATTGATTGGCTCTTTATTAGTTGGTTTATTAGCGGCTAAAACATTGTCTTATATTTATAATAAACCATTAATTCCAGTTCATCATATTGCAGGACACATATATGCTAATAATTTAGTTAATAGACTAGAATTTCCTTTAATTGCTTTAGTTGTTAGTGGTGGACACACTGAATTAGTATATATGGAAAGTGATTACTCATTTAAAAAAATTGGTGGGACTTTAGATGATGCTGTTGGTGAATGTTATGATAAGGTAGCTCGTGTATTAAATATTCCTTATCCAGGTGGACCTAGTATTGATAAAATGGCTAAATTAGGTAAAGATACTTATAAACTACCACTTCCTTTAAATGATGACTCATATGATTTTAGTTTTAGTGGTATTAAATCAGCTGTTATTAATTTAAATCATAATGAGTTACAAAAAGGCAATACTATTAGAAAAGAAGATTTAGCTTGTTCATTTCAAAATCGTGTAGTTGAAATATTAACTAAGAAAACTATGAAAGCTTTAAAAGAATATAATGTTAAAAATTTAATTGTCGCTGGTGGTGTTGCAGCTAATAGTGGCATTAGATCTTCTCTAGAACAAGAATGTATTAAAAATAATATTAAATTAACTGTACCACCAATTTTATATTGTACAGATAATGCTGCAATGATTGGTGCAGCCGGATATTATGCTTATCAAAAAGGAATAGTTGCTGATATAAATTTAAACGCAAAGGCTAATTGTGAGTTAGGAGAAAATATATGAGAAATGTCGGAACAATTGTAAGAGGTATTAGAACACCTATTATTAAAGAAAATGATGATTTGGCTTCTATTGTAGTAGATTCAGTTATGAATGCAAGTCAAAGTGAAAATTTTGAAATATTAGATAAGGATGTTATTGCTGTAACAGAAGCTGTAGTAGGTATTGCTCAAGGTAATTATTGTACAGTTGATGATATTGCTACAGATATTAAGAAAAAATTTAAATCTAATCATATTGGAATTGTTTTTCCTATTTTAAGTAGAAATAGATTCTCAATGATTTTAAAAGGTATAGCACGTGGTTGTAATAAAATAACTATGTTATTAAGCTATCCTGCTGATGAAGTAGGTAATCATTTATTTGATGAAAAATTTTTAAGACAATATGATATAAATCCTTATGTAGATGTTTTATCATATGAAAAATATAATGAATTATTTAAAAATGAAGTACATACTTTTACAGGAATTAATTATGTTGATTTTTATAAAGAATTAGTTGAAAGTGAAAATTGTGAAATTGATTTTGTTTTTGCTAATGACCCAAAAGTAATTTATAATTATGTCGATGAAGCCTTAGCTTGTGATATTCATACTAGATTTGAAACAAAAAGATTATTAAATTGTTTAGGTCTAGATGATATTTTAAATGAATCAGTAAATGGTTCAGGCTTTAATAGTAAATATGGATTATTAGGTTCTAATAAATCAACTGATGAAAAATTAAAATTATTTCCTAATAACTGTCAACAATTAGTTTTAGATATTCAAAAAATGATTAAAGAAAAAACTAATAAAAATGTTGAAGTCATGATATATGGAGATGGTGCTTTTAAAGATCCAGTAGGTAAAATTTGGGAATTAGCTGATCCTGTTGTTTCACCATTTTATACTGATGGTTTAAAAGGAACTCCTAATGAAATTAAATTAAAATATGTATCAGATAATAAATTTGCCAATTTAAGAGGTAGTGAATTGCAAGAAGCAATGCGAAAAGAAATAAGAAATAAAGAAAAGGATTTAAAAGGAAAAAATATTACTTTAGGTACAACACCAAGACAAATAACTGATTTATTAGGTTCACTTTGTGATTTGACAAGTGGTTCAGGTGATAAAGGAACACCTGTTGTTTTAGTTCAAAGATATTTTAGTAATTATGCTGATGAATAAACTGTTTTATAACAGTTTTTTAAAATTTGCATATTAAAACTCTTAAAAAATGCATATTAAAACCCTTAAAAAATATGGACTTTTATGTGTTTTTGATATATAATATACATAACTCAAGGTAAAAATATGATAATACTTGATAAAGTAGATGCTGATAAAATAAAAAGATTGATAATATAATTTGTAAGAAATTGTAAGAAATTACAATTTTTTTGCTAAATAAAAAGGAAATCACCAATTTTTGGCTAATATAACTAATAAGAGGTGATTTGAATAAAAAAGTTCTATACTGCAAAATATGAACCAATTTTTATGAGAGCAGTAGTTAAACCAAATATTTTAAAACCATTACTAGAACATATTTTAGAAAAAGAAATAATAGAATTAGAAATATTAAATCCAAATTTAATTCAAGATTGTTTTAGATTACGTGGTCAAAGATTAGATTTGTTAGTAAAAACAAAAGAAGAAGTAATCAATGTTGAATTAAATACTAATTATAGTGAAGAAATATTAATAAGGAACTTACACTATATTTTTAAATTGGCTAGTGAAAATACCGAAAGAGGAAATAAATACAAAGTAAAAAATAAGATAGTTCAAATAAATTTAAATTTTATAAATAGTAAATATGAAAAAT
>DVJX01000070.1 GCA_018716405.1 Candidatus Faecisoma merdavium
TTTAAGTAATACTTATTTTACTGTAGAAAATATCAAAACAAAATTTGATAGAGAATATAGGAATAGAGTTGATAAATCAAAAGAACATGAAGAATTACCTGAATATGAAGATTTTAGACAAGAAGAAATAAAAAAATTAGAAAAAGTAGTAGATATTATAAATGAACTTTTAAAAGATAAAATTCGTTTATTTGAATATAAGGAAAGAAATACTAGAACTCATGCTAGTTTTGAACTTGATAAACCATTATCAAATAAAGAATTATCATTCGTAAAAGGTAAAGTTAATAAGGAAGTTTTTCATATAAATATTGATAATGGTAATAATAGCAGTTCTGTAATAGAAATTCATTTAAAAAATCCGTTAGAAAATAATTTAATTCTTGAAAAAGGAGATAAAAACAATGTCTAAGAAACTGATATTGTTATTTTATTTTATCTTCTTTCATACAATTAAAAGAAAATGGGGGATATTAAATGTATAACGACGATATAGAAGTTAGATTTAGTACCAAACATTTACCATTTGAATACAAATGGTTAGAATTTCGTTTAATTGTAAATAAAGAATTATATGATGAACAAGCTATTGATTTAAAAACTTATAGTAAAATGCAAGAATCTATTCTAGCGAGAATGAAAAAAATAAAAAATGAATATAAAAATTTTGAAAATGAATTAACAACAAATCAAATGAGAGGTATCATGCAATCAACCTAAATTGTGCTTTCGTTTTAAGAACACATTGTGAATGGAGTGAGTAATATGGATATAAAAAAAGCAAGAGAAGAATTAAGAAAAGGAAAAACAATTTATGATATGAATTTATCTGTAGGATATTATGCTCGTGTATCTACAGATAAAGACGATCAATTAAATTCACTAGAAAATCAGCAAAAATATTTTGAAGAAATGATTAGTGAAAATAAGAATTGGAATTTATATCGTGGATATATTGATGAGGGCATTTCTGGTACAGCAGTTAATAAAAGAGAATCATTCTTACAAATGATAGAAGATGCTACTATGGGAAGAATTGATTTAATACTTACTAAAGAAATATCAAGATTTTCAAGAAATACAGTTGATAGTATTAAATATACAGAATATTTGTTAAAGCAAGGTGTTATTGTTTATTTCTTATCAGATAATTTAAATACGATTCAAGAAGATGCTGAATTTAGATTAACAATAATGTCTAGTTTAGCCCAAGATGAAGTTAGGAAACTATCTGAAAGAGTAAAATTTGGAATTAATCGTATGATTAAAGATGGTAAATTAATAGGAGGTAATTTAACCGGATATTATAAGAAAAATGGTAAATATGAAATTAATCCAAATGAAGCACCAATAATAACTTATTTATTTGAAACATACGCAGGTGGATCTATGGGATTAAAACAAATAGGAATCGAACTTGCCAAAATGGGTTATTACAATTCTAAAGGTAAACCATTTTCTCAAACAACTTTAGCCAAATTTTTAGCTAATCCTAGATATAAAGGTTATTACACAGCTAAACTTACAGAGGTTGAAGATTATAAAACTCATAAAAAAAAGAAATTACCTAAAGAACAACAAATTATATATAAGGATGATAAAATACCTGCGATAGTATCAGAAGAACTTTGGGAAAAAGCTAATTTACTTCATGAAAAAAGAAAAAAACTTCCATCTAGACATGTCTTAAATTCTGATGAACATATTAAAAGATATAAGTATTCTTGTAAATTATATTGTAAGGATTGTGGAGCAGTATTTATTAGAAATGGTGGATCTAACCGCTCTAATGATCCGGTATGGACTTGTAAGACTTGCAAAAATGAAGGTGTAAAAACTTGTGCATCACCAAATATAAAAGAATCTTATTTAGATAAAATATTCATAGATTTATTTACTGATTTTATAAAGAATAAAAAAGAATATATAAAACTTGTTAATGAAGAATACAAAAATATTATGGAAAAATCCATATCATCACTTAACTTAGAAGAAATGGAAAACAAAATAAAACAAATAGAAATGCAAAAAGATAAATTGTTAGATTTAAGTATTAAGGGTATGATTGATGATTTTGAATTTAAAAAAAGAAATGATAAATTTAATGTAGAAATATTTAATATTCAAAAAGAGATAGATAATCAAAATAATAGAGAAGGAGAAAATGAAAGGTTAAATAAGAAACTTGAAATGATTGAAAGTTGTTTAAACACGAAATTAGATATTAGAGAGAACTTGCCATATTTAATTAATCTTTTAATTCAAAAAGTTGAAGTCGAAAAGATAAATGGAGATAGAAAAAATATCAGATTAAAAATCTTTTACGACTTTAACGCACCCGATATTGATATTGAAATGGACCTAAATAATAAGAGTTATGAGAAAAACATACAAGAAATTGGGAATAAAAATATGGCTTGTTCTCGCTATTCTTTAGTCAAAAAATGTTCGTGTGTCGACACAAAGCAATCCAGGGTTTGTAGATTTAGGTTTAAAATTAGGTAAAGATGTTTTGTTTGATTATATTGATAAATTTGGATTTGGAAATGTTACAGGTGTAGATTTAAATGGTGAGGCAAATGGTATTTTATTTGATAAAGATAAAATAGGAGATTTAGAATTGGCTACAACTGCTTTTGGTCAAGGTGTATCAGTAACTCCAATACAACAAATAACAGCAGTTTCCGCCGCAATTAATGGTGGTAATTTGTATACTCCTTATATAGTTAAAAGTTTAAATGAACCTGAAACTAATTCAGCCATAGTTGAAAATCATCCTAGTGTGGTTAGAAAAGTAATAACAGAAAATACTAGTGCTAAAGTAAGATATGTTTTGGAAAGCGTTGTTGCAAACGGAACAGGAAGAAATGCTTACATACCAAATTATCGAGTTGGTGGTAAAACAGGAACTGCACAAAAAGTTGAGGATGGCAAATACTTAGTTGGTAATTATATAACATCATTTATGGGATTTTTACCAGCAGATGATCCAGAAGTTGTAGTATATATAGCAATTGATAATGCAAAGGGGGTCACACAATATGGTGGAACTATTGCTGCTCCAATTGCTAAAAATGTTTTGAATGCCTCTATTTCGGCTTTAAATATTAAAGAAAGATATGATGGTATGACTAAGGAATATAATTATGGTGATAAAAGATATTATACTGTTCCAAATGTAATTGGTATGGATACAAAAGAAGCTGTATCTAGTTTAAAAAATTTTAAAGTTGAATTTAGTGGTACTGGTAGTAAAGTAATTTATCAATCACCTAGTGAAGGTAGTTATTTAGTTGAAGGTGAAATAATAAGATTGATGTTAGGAGAATGATAATGTTAACAAAAGTTGCCTTTGTTGTAATGTTTAGTTTTATTTTATCGATTATTTTAGGTTTTATATTGATACCGTTTTTAAGAAAAAAGAAGTTAGATCAAGTTTTAAATAGATATTTAGAACAGACTCATAAAAAAAAGAGTGGTACGCCAACAATGGGTGGGATAATCTTTATTATTCCTGCTGTATTAATAATTTTATTTTTATTAATATTAAATATAGTTGAATTAAATTATAGTTTAATTATTGTACTATTTACATTTTTAAGTTATAGCTTTATTGGTTTTATTGACGATTATTTAATTATAATTAAAAATAGCAATAATGGTTTAAGTGAAGGTACAAAATTTGTTTTACAGTTATTTGTAGCGGTTATATTTTTTTATTTATTTATGAAAGCAGGTAATGAACCTTTGCTTTGGATTCATACACTTAATTTAAGATTAGATATTGGTTGGTTATATGGATTATTTATTTTATTTGTTTTAGTAGCTTCTAGTAATGCAGTTAATTTAACAGATGGGTTGGATGGATTAGCAGGTGGACTATCAATCATAGCTTTTTTAACTTTTGGTATTATTTCTTATGATACAGGTTGGTTAGAAGGATATGAAAGTGTTGCTTTATTTTGTTTTGCTTTAGTAGGAAGTATTTTAGGATTTTTAGTATTTAATAGTAATCCAGCTAAAATATTTATGGGGGATACAGGTTCACTTGCTTTGGGGGCTACTTTATGTAGTATAGCAATTATT
>DVJX01000071.1 GCA_018716405.1 Candidatus Faecisoma merdavium
TGCTTGTGTTCAATTACACGAGTATATGGAGTTTCTGCATCAGTATAATTAATTACTGCATTACCTTGGTAATTATCAACATCTTTTTCTTCAGTTTCAAAACGAAGTGAACGGTATTCTAGTTCGCCTAATTTATAATCGAAGAACTTATCAATCATTCCTGTGTAAACTATCTTGTCATAGTTCTTAAGATATTCATCCTTCTTATCAAAGAAATCAGTATTCAATTTCACAGTAATATTTGGATGATCAAGCATCTTTTCTACCATTTTGGTATAACCACCAATTGGAATACCTTGGTAATCATCATTGAAATAGTTATTATCATAAATTAATCGAACTGGGAGACGTTTAATAATGAAGGCTGGAAGTTCAGTACATGGTCTGCCCCATTGTTTTTCAGTATAGCCTTTGATCAACTTTTCGTAGATATCTCTACCGATTAAGGAAATAGCTTGTTCTTCAAGATTCTTAGATTCTTTACCGGCCATCTCCTGTCGTTGTTCATTAATCTTAGCCACTGCTTCTTGTGGAGTTCTAACTCCCCACATTTCATTAAAAGTATTCATATTGAAGGGCAAATTATATATTTGTCCTTTATAATTAGCTACAGGACTATTAGTATAACGATTAAAGTCCGCAAATTGATGAACATAATCCCAAACTTTCTTATTAGAAGTATGGAAAATATGAGCTCCATATTCATGAACTTGAATACCATCTACTTCTTTGGTGTAGATATTACCTGCAATATGATTTCTTTTTTCAATAACTATAACTTTGTTTCCATGCTTCGCAGCCTCATGAGCAAAAACTGCACCAAACAAGCCTGAACCCACTATTAAATAACTATTTTTCATCGATTTTACTTTCTATCTTATCTAAAGCTGCTTTCAAAAAATAACCCTTTTCTATCTTTTGTCTCATTTCTTGGACAGCTTGATTCATCTGATCATAATCTTGCTCCGAAACTTTACTAATTCGTTTTGGAATTTCATATAATGATTTAATAGTTATACCTAAACCATTATTTTTTACAAAATCTGATTCTGCTGCTTGATCCCAAATTATTATTGGCATATTAGCAGCTAAATACATAGATAATTTATGTGGGTTATTATATTTTAAATAATTTCCACTATAATCATTACATGTCTGACTTATTTGACCATCCCAAATTAAGCCATATTTTCCTTTTATTATGCTACTAATTTTTTCTGAAGAAAATGCACCTTTATAATTTAATTTTGGATCATTTTTAATATACCCATTTCCATACAAATTTATACCCAATTCTTTTACAGATTCAGGGAGATTATAAATAAATTGTGATTTAGTTAAATTTCCTGCATAACATAACAAAGCCTTGTCATTATAATGATTATAAATATTTTGTTTTTTAATTAAATAATCAAATACTCCTAAATTAACTATTTTATTTTTATCGATTCCTTTTTTTATTAAATAATCCGTCATTTTTTTATTATGAGATATAATATACGCAGCTTGGTTTAAATCATTAATACTTCCCCTGGCTTTAGGAAATCTTAACTCATCAATATCATGAATTAGTAATATTACTTTATTCTTTTTAAATAAATTTCTTAATACAAAACTACAATCTAGCCAACCTTTTCCATTATTATATTGCATTAAAAATGGATATTGCACTATAACATAACTATCGGTTGGTATTTCTTTTAATCTAAATAAAAAATTTATATTATTTATTGTAAAGTATAATTTATTACCATGTTTTAATCTATTCGTACTCTTAACACCTTTAACAGGAAAATATTTCTTACTAAATAAGATTTTTTCAGTATCATTTCTTGCCTTATTTCCTGCGTTAGTCCCATCATTTTGATTTTCACTTATGTAAAATATTTTCAATTTTTACTCCAACTTTATCTAAATCTTTTTCTATCTATCATTTTCATCAAAAACGGACAATGAATAAACATCCAAAAATACAACTTTTGTGAATTATTAATTACAGTACTTATATATAAATCTCGACTATTTTCTTTCATAATATTTTTTAGATTTTTTTCAAGTGATTTATTTACTGGTACATTATTTTTATTTAAATACATAGTACGCAAAAAATCTTCACTAATTCTAGCTGTTCTTGCATTAATATTGACCTTACAAGTTTTATATTTTATATCCATTGGGATTATTTTTTTCAAATTTATAGCCATATTCAAATAATTTAAATATGCTATATCAAAATTAGCATTTCGATTATACACTGTTGCTGAATGACTTAAACTATTTTTATATTGTATGTAATTATAATTATTTGCCGAAATTAAATTAATTTTTTGGGAGTGTAAAATATACTGTATACAAAAAGTCAAATCTTCTCCCATACGAAGTTCACGACTAAATGATAAGTTAAATTTTTTTACAATTTCCGTTTTAAATAATTTACTAGTAACATATCCTTGAGGCCCTTGTTCATTAAGTAAGAGGTTAATTCCATCAATGGAATTATAAATATGAGGTACAAAATTAGTTTTAAACTGCACCGATAAATCATCCTGTAAATAAACTCTACCTGAAATAACTAAATCTATATCATCAAATGCAAAGCCTGATATCATATCTTGAAGATACTTTTTATTTACATAATCATCAGAGTCTAGAAATGTAATATATTTAGTGTTTACTCTATTTAAAGCCACATTTCTTGCAACAGAGACTCCTTCATTATTTTTATAAATAATATTTATTTTAGCACTTTTTTCATATTTTTTTAATATATCGATTGTGCCATCCGTTGATCCATCATCAACTATATATATATGATAATTAGAAATCGTTTGATTAAGAATACTATTTAAGCATCTAATAATAGTCTTTTCAGAATTAAATGTAGGTATTATAACGGAAACAATTGATTTTTCCATTATATTTTATTCCTTTCTTTATAAAATAACATAAAAGCAATATAAAACGGCAGAATTGAAATATATTGATTACGCATTGGATTAAATGTAGTACTAGTAATTAAAAGATATACCGTAAAGCCTAGTACATAAATATTTTTTTCTTTAAAAAAAGATACTATACTAAAATATATTCCATAAATAAACGGAACTAAGCATATAAGAAAGCCTATTATACCAAACTGGAATAAATTAGCTAAAAAACCATAATCACTTAACCAGTACGTCATGTTCATATATGTCATATTATCATTGCTAAATCCGAATCCATTCCAGATGCTACTATTTTTCCATTCTTCTTCTATAAATGGTAATCCATTTAGCCTTGTTGAAGTAGAGCTTCCTGTAGATGCATTTAACGAAAATGAATTAATAAAATTCATAATTATTCCATGCCCTATTATCATAATTAAAATTATCAACATAATAAACAACAAGACATTAAGTAATCGCCTTTGTGAATTATATGTTTCCTTTAATATTACTAATATTAATACCGACAACAGAGCTAAACTTACCATTCTATATTGACTTATTAATACAGAATATAAGAATATAAAAAGTATTCCAATAAAAGCAGATATTTTATAATGATGAGAATAAATGCTTTTAAAAAAAGCATTTATTGAATATATAAAAGTATATATATCCAGAAAAGTACCTGAAACTCGAATAAAACTTCGTCCTAATACCATTCGATTCCAATCTAATCCACGTATCATATACGGTGCTATGTCAATATTTATAAAATTATACATTCCCCAAACTATTAATCTAATCATTAATGCCAAATATCCCAAAATAGCTAAATTTTTAAGAAACTTTTCTTTGTCGTTTCCCTTTAAAATTTCATATATAGGAAAAACAAGTAGAAGCAAAAAAATACCTTCATTATTATTAAAAGCAGAAAGTAAAGTCATGGAAGAAATATTCGTTTTTTTCAAATTAAAGAAATGATAAATATAGATACAAAATATCAACATTAAATATATTTGATACCATTTTCCTGGAAGTTTATATTTTACAGGTTGAAAAATATAAATAAAAAATGTAATTATTGATATTACAGCAGCTAGCAACATTCCGGTATATTCAAATGGCATTATTAAATTGAAAAAGCCCAAATTCAAAAACACTATAATATAAATAAGATATGCATATATACTTGTATATTTTATTTTCATATTTTCTCCCAAAAATTTATAAATTAGTAATAAGCATTTTTTTAACTTTTTTTGCTTCTATTTCAATATCATAGTGTGTTTTTTTAAAATTGTTTGCTATTATATTTTCATCTTTTATTCTATTATTTTTATTATTTTTTATTTTGATTGCCCAATAATTTGCAGATTGATCTAAGTCAATAAAATTAAAATTATTATTAATTTTTACCATTTTAGGAATTCTTTTTGCTGATGCTAAAATTGGTAATCCATTCGCTTGTGCTTCCAATAATACTACACCTAATCCCTCAAATTGAGATGGAAATACAAAAACATCAAAAATATTATATAACTTATTAACTTCTTCTTTTGATTTCATCCCTAAGAACAATACATTATCTTCAATTTTCAAATCCTGAACTTTTCGTTTTAGTTTTTTCTCTTCTTCTCCCGCACCTATCAACATTAACTTAGCTGTTTTATCCATAGAAAGATATTTATTAAATATATCTAATAAGAATGTCTGATTTTTTTGATAACTTAATCTTCCTATATTACCTATAACCGTATTATCTTTCAATTTATATTGTTCTCTTAATTGATTACGAATAGTACTATTAAATAAATATTCTTTTTCATTTAATGCATTATATATAATCTTTACATTAGATCTTGTATCTTTATCAAAAAACCAATTTGCAGCTTCATCTGAACAAGCCCAATAATCTGTAGCATAATTAACTATTTTCTTTCTGTTACATTCATGAATAAATTCTCTAACTTTTCCTTTTAACCCTGGCTCCATTATCTTTGAATTATGAGCATGAATAATTATCTTTTTTATACCGTATTTTTTTGCCAGTCGTAAATAATCAATATTTACTAAATTATTTATATTCACCCAAAAACAATCATATTCTTGGGCATGTTCTTTAAAAAATGAATTTATAGCTACATAATATCGAAAAGGATTCTTTTTTCGAGCGGGTATAGCATATATTTTTCCATTATATTTTTTTATTTCTGTAGAATATGCTACTTTATTAGTTGTACATAAAAAATCCATTTTTATTTTTTGATGATTGAATCGTCTATAATAGTTCATAATCACGGCTTCTACTCCACCATAATTATTTGTCATTCCAAATGTTAAGATCTTATACATTACTGCAATTCACCTTACTAATTTACAATATGTTAGTAAATTATTGATTGTACCTTTATTTATAATAATTTATATATTTTTTATAATATGGAATTAAGCCTGTTAAAACATTATTTTCAGCATCATATCCTTTTGTTTTCAAAATTTTAATATTATTCAATGATACTATTTTTCTATTTTTATTTTTTATTTTTAAAGAGCGTATACATTTTTCCCATTGAGAAATATTATCCAATGATATAAACTTCACAGTATTTGTTAAATTGATTTCTTTAGATATATTTTTAGAAACAATTACTGGTAATCCTGATGCTAATGCTTCTATTACCACAAAGGGTTGACCTTCAAAATTAGACGGAAGTACAAAAACATCAAAAGCATTTAGATACTCATTAACATTGTTAACTTTTCCAGTAAAAGTTACTTTTTTCATTATTCCCAATTCTTTAGCTTGCTGCTTAACTTTTTCTAAATCGGGACCGTCTCCAATCAACATTAATTTGTATCTGCAATCCATATCCCTTAAAATTTTAAGTAAAAATTTCTGGTTTTTTTGAAAATTGAATTTTCCTACATGTCCAATTAAAATTTCATCATCTGAAATTTTATACCTATTTCTAACGCATTTTCTGGTTTTTAAGTCAAAAATATACCTTTTAAGAAAAACACCATTTTTAATAATCGTAAAATCTTTACTATTAAATAGCCAATTACCTGCCGCAGCATTACATGCTAATCTTCCATTAATATTCTTTTCAAAAGGTATACGTAATAATTTATTTATTAACGGATGTTCCGTAGTAGTATTATGACTATGTGCAATACGTAATTTTACATGCGCCTGTTTAGCAGCTAACAGTTCAATTGCCATAGTAGTACTATTACCATTAACATGCACTATATCATAATTACCTTCCACCATTTTTCGCTTCAATTTTAAATAATACTTAATTGGATTGTGCATTCTATTAGGTATCTCTATCACAAAAATATTATGCTGTATTAATTCTTTTCTCAATTTATTATCAATAACATTAGGTGCTGAAATAGAAACCTTTAGTCCCTTTTTTGACATTACTTTTGCACTATTGATTATGAATGTAGAGATACCATTTGCTTCTAATGGTACAGTATTTACTAATAAGACTTTCATATACTAAATTATCCTGTTAACCTCTTAAATATTATTTTAAAATCAACACTCATTTATTATCTCGTTGATATTTATATATTTACTATTACCAAAAGGCTCATATGAAGCACGAATAAATTTATGTGATTTAGGTGCATTTATTATTACCACATCAGAATATTTTTTATATTTCTTATTAACTGAAAAACAAATTTTATTTTTATATGGTAATTTTTCAAAATTTTGAATATCTTTTTCAGTGCATCCATTTTGATCATTAAATTTATATATAATATGATCCCAATTTATTCTTTTTATTCGCCTGTTCCACTTTTTTAATACTTGCTCTTCAGAAGAGTAATGCATAAAAAATATCTCAATATCGTCTAATTTTCCTACAGGATACGAACCAAAATGTGGATCTTTTTTTAAAGAATAAAAATACTTCGACTCTTTTGGATTAATAAATTCTATTTTTTGATTTAAATAATGTTTAATATTTGAAATAAACTTTATATAATCAGTTGCCATAAAAAATAAACCTATAGTAGGAGACTGCTTTATCAAATTATAGCTTTCATAACATTCTCCCCCCAACAATTATTTGAAATTATTGTGAATCTAGATTTATTAATTTTATTTCTACGATAATCTGCCAAAGATTTTCTTCTAATCTCCAACAATTTTAGTCTTAATCCTTCAATTGTCATACATTAACCTTTTAATTGTATTACTTTATTTTTTATAATCATTTAAGCAAATCGGTAACTATTTTCTCTAACTTTTCATTAAATTGCTTATTATTACTGCTTTCACCAGAGTTTTTTATTTTGGTAATTTCATTATAATCATTAATAGTATTCAACAAATTATTTACATCATATACAGGAATAATGTTATTCATTCTTTTAGCAATTAATTTTGTAAATTCAACTTGATGATCATTTACATGTTCGTGATATTTTTCTTGGCGAGGAACCACAATAGGTACCTTCCCAAATTGAAGTGCTTCAATAAAGCTGGAAGGCCCTCCATGAGTTATTACAATACGAGCATCTTTTAATGCTTGCTGCATTTCATCAAACGACATCATTTTATGTACTTCACAATGTTTCGGTTTATATGTGCTAAATCCCGTTTGTACAACAACTTTTTCCTTAATATCACCACTAGCAACTAATTCATCGACTTTTTTTATTAGTCTATTAAACGGTTGTTCATGAGTACCAACTGTAACAAAAATCATTAAATCACCTAGCTAAAAAATACTGCCTAAATTAATCGCTTTAGGATAAACTTTTTTCATTTCTTCCCACTCTACAATAAATTTATCAGCAACTGGATATACTAATTTTCCAGTAAGAGTAGGTTTATCATATCTATCAAACACTTCAATATATACTGTCTTAGCTCCCATTAATTTTCCAATATAAAAGAATGGAACTGCTACAGCAGCTCCACTAGAAATAATTACATCAGGTCGTTCTTTACGGAGTACTTTAATAGCTAAGAAAGTGTTTTTAATTAAATTTTTGATATTTCTATTAGTTGGATAATAACATCCATACATTTTTTCATTTTTTAATTTACTTCGAGCATCTTCCTTATTAAAAGTTACCCAAAATCTATCTTTATTTTGCCAAAATGGTTTGAGCATGTACAAATGAGTTAAATGACCACCACTTGAACCTACTAAACAAACTTTCATTTTTATACTCCTTAATATGCTCCATTAGGATGAATCATAATCAAGACTGTCTTAATGATTAATTTAAAATCTTCCCACAGACCAGAATGATTAATATAAACAATATCCAGCCAGACCATTTCATCAAAATCTGCTTCATTACGTTTGGTAACTTGCCATAACCCTGTGCAACCCGGCATGACAAGCAATCTTTGCTTGTCATAATCGGTATACTCTTCTACTTCTGATGGTAGAGGCGGACGTGGTCCAACAAGAGACATGTCACCGATTAACACATTCCAGAGCTGTGGCAACTCATCAAGACTATATTTTCTAATAGTATGCCCAAT
>DVJX01000072.1 GCA_018716405.1 Candidatus Faecisoma merdavium
AAGTCGAAACACCCATGTGATATATTATATAAAAAAGAATTTAGTCTTACAAATTTATAACTGGAATTTGATGTAAGATTAAATTCAGTTTTCAAATATTGAAACTGGAATTTACTTTTTCAATTCACATTAAATAAAACTTGAAATAAAAAATGTAAAATTTATTGACTAATGCACCACAATTGGGTATAATGTACTTAGATAGAAAAGTAAGGTGGTGAGATTGATGAAAAAAGGTTTTACTTTAATCGAATTGTTAGCAGTAATTATCATTTTAGCAATCGTAGCTTTAATCGCAACACCTATTATTTTGGATGTTGTAGAAGATGCTCGTAAGAGTGCTGCTAAATCAGAAGTAAGTATGATTTTGAGTGGTATTCAAAGTTATTGTACAACTGAAGATATGAAAGTTCAAATGGGATCTGTACAAGCTTCAGCTGCAAAATGTTCTGGAAAAACTTCAATAACAGCAGCTGATGTAGCAACAATGGTTAACTTAGGAAATGCTAAAGTTACTGATGTAACTGTATCAGATGGAAAATATACTTTCTCTGTACTTTCAAATGGATATAAATATACTGTTACTGGTAGTGTAATTCCAGAATCTGGAACTAAAACAACTACACTTCAATAGTAAAAATAAAATTGCTTCACAATTTGTGAAGCTTTTTTCATATAAAGGAGTTTGTTTATGAAAAAACAATTTTTATCTTTTTTAATTCCTTTTTTATGTTTGATTGCCTTGTTTACAGTAAATAATTTCGTGTTAGGGGATAATTCTATTTTATATAGTGACTCGCAATATCAATATTATCAATCTTTTGTTTATTTGAAACAATTATTAAATAATGGTTCTTTTTATTCTTTTCAAATTGGATTGGGTACTCCTATGATTGCAACTATTGCATATTATTTGGGACCTATATCTAATTTGTTAGTTAATTTTTTTGATAATATTGAATTGTTTTTAATCATAACTGTTTTAATTAAAATAAGTTTGTGTGGATTAACTATGTATAATTATTTAAAATATAATTATGATAGTAAATATATAATAATTTTTTCTACTGCTTATGCTTTATCTTTTTATAGTTTAGCTAATTATTTTCAATTTATGTGGTTAGATGTGTATTTTTTAAGTCCGTTGTTATTATTAGGAATTGATAAAATAATTAAAGAAAAAAAATATTTATTATATGGAATAACTTTATTTTTAATTATATTATCTAATTATTATATGGGATATATGTGTTGTTTATTTGCAGTATTATATTTTATATATAAATATTTATTAGGTAATAAGGATAAAAAAAGTATTAAAATATTTATAATAGTTTCTATTTTATTCGGTTTAATGACTATGTTTTTGCACATTCCTAATTTATTAGAATTATTTAAAATAGAAAGAGATAGCGCTAAAGACTATTTGTTTAATACAGATATACCGGGTATATTATCTAAATTATTTGTTGGTTCTAATGTTGAAGGTGGTATACTAAATTATCATCATCCATATCTTTATATTGGAATATTTAATATAATTTTATTATTATTTTACTTTGTTAATAAAAAAATAAATAAAAAAGAAAAAATATTATCAAGTATATTTATTTTAATCTTAATTTTAAATATAGTTTTTGTACCTTTTGATAATTTTTGGCATGCACTCTCATCTCCAATAGGATTTAATTTTAGATATATATATCTGTTTAATATTTTTATAATTAGTCTTTGCTTAAAATCATTTATTAATATAAAATATATAGATAAAATTTGGTATTATATAGCATTTTTAATATTTTTATTAATAAGTGAATTGGTAATTTTGAGAGATATAATGAATTATGTTAATATTTATATAAGTATTATGTTATTTTTAATATATTTGATCATTTTTAAAAGTAATAATAAAGATATAAAAATATTATTTATTGTTTTGACTATATCTGAATTATTTTTTAATGGATATACAATATTTAAAAAGTATGAATTTTCAAGTAAAACATATTTGAATAATATATATTTAGAAAAAGAAAATATTTTAGATGATATTGATGATAATGATTTTTATCGTTTAGAATTTTTTAATAGGTTTGGGTTTAATGACCCATTAACTTATGGGTATTATGGTGCGAGTGGATGGTTTTCTAGTGCATATTTAAATAAAAATTTTTATGATAAAATAGGTTATAATACAAATGATAATATGTTTGGTTATAATAATTATTTAGTATTAGATAGTTTATTCAATATTAAATATGTTGTCTCATTAAATGAATTAAAACATTATGACTTGATTAGTACTAACAAAATATCAGCTTATTCAGAATCTTTTTATGGAATGGATTATTATAATAGCTATTTGTATAAAAATCCTTATTCATTAAGTTTAGGCTATATGGTGTCTAATAAAATAAAAGAAAATTTTGAATGCAATAATCCTTTTGATTGTCAAAATAAAATAATTAATAATATGACAAATACAAATAATAAAGTTTATTATGAACAAATTTTAGATGAAAATTTTAAATTAAAAGATCAAGATTTTTATTTGCTACCAATTATAAATAATTTTAATAGCGATCAAAATTATCAACTTTGCGTCAATTATAAATGCTTTAAATTAGATGATAAAATTAATAAAAGCCTATTTTTTGAAAATAATTTTGATAGTATTGAAATAACAAAAGAAAATATTAATGATATTTATTTAGCGTATTTCAATTTTGATGAATTTATAAATAAATATAATATTTTAAAAGAAAATCAATTAAACATAACTAGTTTTAAAGAAAATCATATTAAAGGAAATATTAATGTTGATGATAATAATGTCTTATTTTTAAGTATTCCTTATGATGATGGATTTAAAATATTAGTTGATAACAAAGAAGTAAATTATTATAAAGTTATTGATAATTTTATTGGTTTAGATTTAGAAAAAGGTTATCACGATATTGAAATTATTTATGAAGTAAAAGGATTTAAGTTAGGATTATTTGTAAGTTTATTATCATTAATTACATATATACTTATAAGAAAACACTTATAAGTTTTTTCTTGTAAATATATATTTTTTAATATATAATATTATTGGTGATTAGACATGAAACAAGAAAACATCCGAAATTTTTCTATTATTGCTCATATAGATCATGGCAAAAGTACTCTAGCTGATAGAATACTAGAAGTTACTGGTGCAATTACTGATAGAGAAAAGCAAGATCAATTACTAGATAATATGGATTTGGAAAGAGAAAGAGGAATAACAATTAAGTTAAATGCGGTTCAATTAAAATATAAAGATTATGTGTTGCATTTAATTGATACTCCTGGGCATGTCGATTTTAATTATGAAGTTTCTAGATCATTAGCAGCATGTGAAGGAGCTATACTTGTTGTGGATGCTGCTCAAGGAATTGAAGCTCAAACTTTAGCTAATTTATATTTAGCGTTAGATTCAAATTTAACTATTATTCCAGTTATTAATAAAATAGATTTACCTAATGCTGATATAGAAAAAGTAACAAAAGAATTAGAAGAAACATTGGGATTTAAAAAAAATGAAATTATTTTAACTTCTGCAAAAAATGGTATTGGTATAAAAGAATTAGTAGATGAGATAGTAAATAAAATACCTAGTCCAAAAGGTGATATAAATAAACCATTACAAGCTTTAATTTTTGATAGTTTTTATGATGCTTATAGGGGTGTTGTAGTATTAATTAGAATCGTAAATGGTAAAGTTAAAGTTGGCGATAAAATAAAATTAATGGCTACCAATAAGATAGAGGAAGTAGTTGAATTAGGTGTTAATACCCCTAAAGAAGTTAAAAAAACAGAATTAGTAGCAGGTGAAGTTGGTTATTTGTGTGCATCAATTAAGGATATATCTGATATTAAAGTAGGAGATACAATCACTTTAGAAAACAATCCCGCTAGTGACACATTACCTGGCTATAAACCAATGAAGCCAATGGTTTTTTCCGGTATTTATCCAATTGAAACTTCTAAATATCCTGATTTAAGAGAAGCTTTAGAAAAATTAAAGTTAAATGATGCATCACTTGAATTTACGCCAGAAACTTCTAAAGCATTAGGATTTGGATTTAGATGTGGCTTTTTAGGATTATTACATTTAGAAATAATTAAAGAAAGAATTGAAAGAGAGTTTAATATTAATTTGATTGTTACTAGTCCATCAGTTATATATGAAATTGAATTAACTGATAATACTGTTATTAATATAGATAGTCCAAGCAAAATGCCTGATAAGGTTAGAATTAAGGATATAAAAGAACCTTATATTAGAACTTCCATTTTCGTGCCTTCTAATTACATTGGACCTATAATGGAATTGTGTCAAGATAAAAGAGGTAATTATATATCAATGGAATATATTGATAAAACAAGAGTTAATATTCATTATGAAATACCTTTATCGGAAATTGTTTATGATTTCTTTGATAGATTAAAAAGTATTTCGAAAGGTTATGCTTCATTTGATTATGAATTAATAGGATATAAATCAAGTGATTTAGTTAAAATGGATATATTATTAAATGGTGAAGCGGTCGATGCTTTAAGTGTTATAGTTCATAAAGATTTTGCTTATAAAAGAGGTAAAAATATTGTTGAAACATTAAGAAAAATGATACCAAGACAACAATTTGAAGTTCCTGTCCAAGCAAGTATTAGTAATAAAGTAATAGCACGTGAAACTATTAAAGCTGTAAGAAAAGATGTTTTAGCTAAGTGTTATGGTGGGGATGTTTCAAGAAAAAGAAAATTATTAGAAAAACAAAAAGAAGGTAAAAAAAGAATGAAAATGGTAGGTAGAGTAGAAATACCTGAAGAAGCTTTCTTAGCTGTTTTAAAAGTTGATGAGGATTAAAAGTTTAAGAAATTAAACTTTTTTTGTATTTAAGCAGGAAAATAGAATATTTTTATCTAATAAAACTAATAGAGGTGATAAAAATAAAAAAATTTTATACAGCAAGGTATGAACCAATATTTATGCGTT
>DVJX01000073.1 GCA_018716405.1 Candidatus Faecisoma merdavium
TATAATTAAATAATTCTGCATCAAAATCATTAAATATACCTGTTATTGACCAATATTCTTCTTTTGTAAATTCATTTATTTCTCTTTCTTTATCAACGATTAATTTTAATGCAACACTTTGTACACGACCAGCTGATGTACCGTCTGTTTTTGCTTGCATTAATTTGCTTAATCTAAAGCCAATAATTCGATCTAATATTCTTCTGGTTTCTTGACTATTAACCAAATTTTGATCAATTTTTCTTGCATATTTGAATGAATTTATTACTGCATCCTTAGTTATTTCATTAAATACAATTCTTTGATAATTATCATTATTTAAACCTAATACATCAAACAAATGCCAAGATATCGCTTCTCCCTCACGATCTGGATCGGTTGCAAGATAAACAAAATCAGCTTTTTTAACTTCTTTTTTTAATTCATTAATTAATTTTGATTTGCCTTTAATATTAACATAATCAGGTTTAAAATCATTTTCTAAGTCAACACCTAATCCATATTTCCCTTTAGTAGACAAATCTCTAATATGACCTTTACTAGATAAAACCTCATAATCTTTACCTAAATATTTTTCAATTGTTTTACTTTTACTTGGGGATTCAACAATAACTAATTTCAATATCATCACTCCTCGAATATAATTTATACACTATTATCATTACCTTGTCAAGTGAAATTTAATTTATTCTTTTTAGCCTTCTTATTACTTTTTTTTCAATTCTTGAAATATAAGATTGTGATATTCCTAATAATTCTGCCACTTCCTTTTGAGTCTTTTCTTCATTATTAAATAAACCATATCTTAAAACCATTATTTGTTTATCCCTTTTATTTAATTTGTTTATTTCAGTATATAATAATTTTTTATTTGTTTCATCTTCTAATCCCTTAGTAACTATATCAAAATCTGTACCTAAAATATCTTCTAAATGTAATTCATTTCCTTCAGAGTCATAACTCAAACTGTCTTCAAAACTAATATCACATTTTCTTTTTTTATTTTTTCTTAGAAACATTAAAATCTCATTATCAATACAACGAGATGCATATGTTGCAAGCTTTATATTTTTATCTAGCTTATATGTATTCACACCTTTAATTAATCCAATAGTTCCAATACTAACTAAATCTTCTAAATCTACTTTGGTATTTTCATATTTTTTTGCTAAAAAAACTACTAACCTCAAATTATGTTCGATCAACTTTGCCCTAGCTTCTTGATCACCTTCCATAGATTTTGAAACATATAAAATTTCTTCTTCTTTTGAAAGAGGAGCTGGTAATTTATCTGCACTACCTACATAAAATATTTCTTTAGTAAAAATTTTTATTATTAATCTTTTTAATTTATTAAACATTTTATCCCTCCAATATTTGCTTATTTAATAAGCAATTAACTCCATCTATTTTTATTTTGTCATTCATAATACCTATTATTACGTTATTTTTTCTTCTACCTTCTATCTCTATACTAGCTTTAAAACATTTAATTAATCCATCACCTTTTACACATTTATAAGGAATATAGAAAAAAGTATCAGTTTTGATATTTTTATCAATTAGAATTACTGGTTTATTAGTAATTGGTGTTGTTAAATTATTTCCAGTATCTAAAAATGAATTGAAACAGTATTTTTTATTATTATAATAAATATTAATTTTATAATAATTACTATAATTATTTTTTAACCATAATCCTTGTTTTATATAAATATATATTATAATTGGACTAAATATGATTAAAAATATAAAATTAATTGATAATCCATTATTTATAAATACAATTCCATATTGCTTATAAGAAAATTCTACATTTAAAAAATATAAAAAACCACCTAAAACAATACTTGTCATATATAGATAAATTATATTTTTAAATGTATATTTTATATTTCTATAACCAAAACTTATAATACACATTAAAACACTTATAATAACTTTATATAAAAACAATAAAAAAGAATTATTAACAAATAAAAATAAAATACTAACTCCACCAATAAAAGCTCCACTTAAAAGTTTATAAATACTAACATTTCTTCTTAATAAGATACTAACTGATAAAAGTAATAAAAAATCAAAAATAAAATTTAAAATCATTATTAAATCTAAATATATTTTCGTATATGCATCACCTCATAAAAATTGTATAAAAAAAATCACTAAAATTTTGTCATTTTAATGATTTAATTTAAACTTTTCTTCTTGCTTTTCTATGTTTACTCTTTGCACAACAGCAAGCGCACATAATAGACTAATTGCAAATGATCCACCATATGATAAAAATGGTAATGGAACACCTGTTAACGGGATAATTCCAAATAATCCACCTAAATTAATAAATATATGAAGAAATATATATGTGGCAATACCCAAACACATATATCTACCTCTAATAGTATTAGCGTTAGTAGCAATTTTTAAAATTCTAAAAATAACAAAAATATATGCCATAAAAATAAAACTGCATTTAATTGCCCCATACTCTTCACCAATAATTGCAAAAATACTATCAGTATGAGGCTCTGGTATATATGAATATTTTTGCTTACTTTTACCAATTCCAAGACCAAACAATCCACCATCATTTAAAGCGATAAAACCATTACATGTTTGGTACCCACTTGTTTCATATTTAGAACATGGATTAAAAAAATCAAATCTAGCTAATTGTGCATCACTTAGTAAATAGCCTTGTCTTAAAACTACTATAGACATCATAACAATTAATAATCCAACACCTAATCCTATAGTTCTAAATTTATCAATTCTTCTAATTGGACTTGATAAGAATAAAACTCCAAATATTCCTAACATAATTAAAGCTCCACCTAAATCCTTTTGTATAAAAGTCATAGCAGGAATCAAAAATGCTATAATCAGTATCAAACCGATTTTATTCCATCTTTTAGGGTTATTTGAATTTAAAATACGATAATTTTGTTCAAACAAAACAGCAAATAAAACTATCATAACCGGTTTAGAAAGTTCACTTGGTTGTAATGTTCCAATTCCGGGTATTGGTAACCAGTTAGTTGCCCCATTAACCTCTTTACCAAAAGGAAACAATAATAAAACTAAACCTAAAACTCCAATATAAGCTAACCATATTAAATCCTTATACGCCTTAGTTTTCATGTTTAAAATAATATAACTACCTATAACACCAATAAATAACATTTGAAGTTGCTTGAAAAAATAATAAAATGTTGAAACTTCATATCTAACTACAGCTTCACGACTAGATGCAGTTACAATATTAAGTAATCCAAACAAAAAAAATAAAACAGTAACTATAAATAAAGGTTTATCCATTCTACTAAATAGGTACTTAATATTTTTTATACTTTTTTTCATATCTTCCACCTTATATAATAATACCATATATAAAAAAAAATGACAATATCATTTCTAGTTTGATTATGTCATTTTTATTTCTAATGAATGTATTAACCTTACACCCAAGCCTCACCATGCCATTTTCATCGGCAAGGTGTGATTGCTCCGTTTATACATTTCTGTTATTTATACCATATTTGCTTATTGTAGGGTATATGGTGATTGAGCAGTACCTTCACCTCCAGTGAAGGTTATGGCTGAAGCCCCTGACTTTAGATATATAACGGCACGCACGCCGCCACTGTACGACGGAGTAACGGTGTTGAGTGGGCCACTGTCGTTGACGCGGCGAACGCCAACCGAATCATATCTATTCATTGTCCAATAATCATATGATACTGTTGGATTTTCGATTGTATTTGCATCAACAAATTTTTTTGTAATTCCTAAATCTATATCATTACAAGTAAACATTTCGCCTATTGTTGGTGAACCAACACTCGCACTTATAGTTGTACTTTGTGGCACGACATAACTATCTTCGCTTGCATACATTCCTACACCAAATGTTCCAGTTGTTATATATTTACTATCTATATTTGCAATAAATCCATTTAATACATTTGTATATATTTTATCGCTTGTCGTTATGTTATCATTTGCATAATCTGCCCACTTACTTTTTGTAGGAAGTAAGCCATTTAGTACTACTTTAATACTACTATTATTTTTACTTACTACTCTAAATATACATACATTGTCACTTCCACAAGCACTATCACTTCCATTATATGGTACATTTATATATTCTCCTACTTGAACATTATTTGTATTTGTCGCTTTATTTCCTACTTGATAATTGCTTGCAAGAGTACCATCCCCACTGGTGATGGTTATGTCAGAAATTTTTATAACTGCACGCACGCCGTCCGCAAACGCAAGACTAAGGTTGCTGAGGTAGCCTTCGTTGTGTACGTAGCAAACGCGAGATGAACTATTTCTATTTCCTAACCAAAATGCATCTTTTATATCTAAAAATGAATTTGCATCACCTGCTCTTTTATATTGATCTACATCTAGTAATCCTACTTTTCGTTGTGTTGTTATTTCATCCACATCTGTATATATTCCTATATTAAATGTTGAATCTTGAATAGTCGCTTGAATACTGCTATCTAAACTATTATAAAAATAATCATTTAACCATGTATTTATATAACTTGATTCATATGCTGATTGTGTTTCCCATACTGCACTAGCTGGTTGTATTGCTGTTAATGGTTGTTGAGTAACTAGTGTTAATATTTTAGCAGATGCATCAAATTCTAATACACGCCATTGATGGCCTCCATACCACAAGAAATTATTTGCTACTTCTTCATTTGTTCCAGTATAATAATATAAATTTTCATTTGTTGCATCTTTTACTAAGCCTGTAGTATTAGATTCACTATATTGTTCTAATAAAACATTTATTAAACTTTCAGGATATTTTGGGCATTCTTCATTATATTTAAATTCATATTGATTATTAGTCTCATTCCATCTATATAATACACAACCGTTCATTTTTTCATTTGTTACAGGATTAATAATATCTCCTTTTAAAAAACCTTTACTGATTAATTCATCCAAAGTAAGCTTTTTATAATTAGTATCATAACCTATATCATTTTGATAACCATAATTATAAGCGGCTCTTTCAATACTATTTATAGTTTCTTTTAATGCTTGATTTTTACTATTAGCAATTGAATCTTTTACAATAGGTGTTGCTATTAAAGCAATAATAGCCAAAATTACTATTATTGCTAATAGTTCTACTAATGTAAAACCTTTTTTAAACATACTTTAAAAACCTCTATTTCTTAAAAATGCAGGAACATCTGTATCATCAGAATCATCACTATCAGTATTATTTTGTGTTTGATATGAATGCATTGGTTTAGATTCTTCTTCAAAACCTGTTGCAATTACTGTAACAATTAATTCATCATTCAAATTTTCATTTATAACAGCACCAAATATAGTATTTATATCTGTATTTGCACTTTGTCTAATTGTTTCTGCTGCTTCTTCAACTTCAAATAAAGTTAAATTAGCTCCACCTGTTACATTAATTATTGCATCTGTTGCACCACTTATACTTGTTTCTAATAATGGACTTGATACAGCTTGTAAAGCAGCTTCAGTAGCTCGTCCTTCACCAACACCCATACCAATTCCAATTAATGCGTTTCCTCTTTTTTCCATAACAGCTTTAACGTCAGCAAAGTCTAGATTAATTAAACCTGCTACAGCTATTAAATCGCTTATTGATTGAACACCTCTTCTTAAAACATTATCAACTTCTTTAAATGAATCTAATAAAGGTGTTGTTTTATCAATAATTTCTCTTAATCTATCGTTAGGAATAACAATTAGAGTATCAACGTGTTTTTTCAATTCTTCTAATCCACTAATTGCTTGTTGCATTCTTTTTCTACCTTCAAAACTAAATGGTTTAGTAACAATTCCAACTGTTAAAGCACCAAGATTTTGAGCTATATCTGCAACTACTGGTGCAGCACCTGTTCCTGTACCGCCTCCCATACCACAAGTTACAAATACCATATCAGCGCCTCTTAAAGCTTCTTCAATATCATTTTTGCTTTCTAAAGCTGCTTCTTTACCAATTTGTGGATTGGCTCCAGCACCTAATCCATTAGTTAAATCTGCCCCTATTTGAATTTTAGTTGGAGCTTTTGAATTTTTTAATACTTGCAAATCGGTATTAGCAACAATAAATTCAACGCCTTTTACTCCTGATTCTATCATACGATTAACAGCATTATTACCGCCACCGCCTACTCCAATAACTTTTATATTCGCTAATTGATCCATTTCTAATCCAAACATGTATATCCTCCCTTATTCGCCAAAGAAATAGCTAAAAACCTTACCAACCATTGAATCATTTGAATTTTTTCTAGGTGTTGATAAAATATCCATTTCATCGCTACTTATCATTGAATAATCCTTTCCTTTTAATTTTAACTTGTTAACAAAATAAATTATATTACCAATTGCTGATGAAAACTTATTGTTTCTTAATCCAATTAGGTTAACACTTCCTATTATAGCACAATTTCCTAATTTTTCTCTACAAATTTGATGAAAATTATTCATATTAGTAATTCCACCAGTTACAAATATGATGTTTGGTTTATGCGAAGTTAATATATTTAATTCTTGATTTATCAAATTAAACATTTCATCAATTCTTGATAACACTACTTCACTTAATTCATATTGATTAATTTTAACTAGTTCTAAATCTTTATTTTTAACTTCTTTTGCATCATTAAGTGAAGAACTATTTCTCGTAATTAAAGCATATTTTTCTTTTAAGTCTTTAGCAGTTTCCATACTTAATTTATACATATATGCAATATCGTGATCAATATTCTTACTTCCAACATTTATAACACTATGTTTAACAATAATACCTTTATTATATAAAGAAACCTCAGTCTTTTCAGAACCAATATTTACAACAGCACTAATAGTATTTTTTACATTATCATCCATAAATGCATTTATATCGCCAATAGCACCTAAAGAAATATCAATTACATCAACATTAATACTATTTAAAACATTTACAACAGAATATATATTTTTTCTTGGTGCGGTTGCTAAAATAGCTCTTGTTTTTAAACTTTTAGTTTCTTTCCCTAATGGATAATATGATATTCCACTATCTAAAATAAAATCAACTGGCATAATAGTAACCATTTCTTTTGAATTATCTAACTTAACCATACCTTTTTGTAAAACACTTACAATATCTTCAGACGTTACCCTTTCTTCAACTAAAGTTTCGCCTTTTATCATACTAAATTCAGAAAAATAACTTGGAATAATAGCAATAACTTTTTTTATCTTAAAACCTAACATTGATTCTACTTGATCAAAACATTTTTTAATACAGCTTTTGGCATCATTAAAATCAGTAATTAAACCCTTTTTAATACCTTTTGATTTAACTGTAGATGCAGCTAAAAGATTATATCGTCCATGATATAATTCACAAACGACTAATTTAATACTATCAGAGCCAATATCCAAACAAGAATATATATATCGCAATTTTCTTCACCTACTATCTATTTTTTATTATACATTATTTTTTAATAAAAGAAAAGGTTTAATCAATAATTTCAAAATTATTTCCATAGTCTAAATATAAAATACCATTTTCTTTCGGTAAACTTTCTAAAATTGTTATATATTTGTTTAATTTATTAAAAGTACTAATATTGACATAAACATAATTACCGTCACTCATTGTTAGTAAAAATCTATTATCATCTACTTCATTTGGATAAAATTTTATTTCAGAAATTCTACTTAAAATAGATTCATCTAATTTATTCATTTCTTCTATAAACTTGTCATAATATGAATCAGTTATATAATTTATAACAGTAGGAACAGCATGCAAATCTGTTGTTTCTCTTTTATCTGATAAAATCGTTTTTTTATTATACTCATAATAAAATAATGGTCTATTTTCTGTTATATCAATATAAACTTGCGTAAACCACTTTTTTGTAACATTTACATCTTTAACATAAATATTATTTTTAATTCTATTTTCTATTTGAAAAGACAAATTTTGAAAAGTACTTGGATAATCACTTAATTCAGCAAATTCTATTATTTTTTGATCACTCAATATATTATTATTTAGTATATATATATTAGTAATTTTTAAATTAAAAAAATAACTAAAAAAACTAAAAATAATAATTAGAATTATCAAAAAAATTATTATTCTATCATATCTTATTTTTCTTTTTTTAGTCTTATTTTTCATAATTACCTCTAATCTACAATTTCTTGTTCAACAATTAAATCTATATTATATTTTTCTTTTACTTTTTCTTTTATTTCAGTTATTAATTTTATAATATCACTGGCAGTTGCATGATCTTTATTTATAATAAAATTAGCGTGTTTATCTGAAACATAAGCTCCACCAATATTTTTTCCTTTATATCCTAATTCTTCAATTAATCTGCCAGCAAAATCATTTTCAGGATTTCTAAAAACACTTCCTGCTGAAGGATATTCTAAAGGTTGAGTCATTAGTCTTCTTTGTTTTCTCTCAGAAATAATATCCATTAAAATATTAGAATTGCTACTTCTCAAAACTAATTTGGCTTCTAAACAAATATAATCTGGATTCTTTTGTAAAAAACTTGTACGATAATGAAAATCCAAATCCTTATTATATAAAGTTTTAACTTCTAAATCAGGAGTTAGTACACTTACTTCACTTACAATATACCCCATATCTGATTTATAAGCACCAGCATTCATAAAAACAGCACCACCAATTGTTCCTGGTATACCAGATGCAAATTCTAATCCAGCTAACCCTAATTTAGCTGTTTTTATACTCAATTTTACTAAACTATATCCGGCTCCCACTTTTACTATAGTATCATTTATTTCTAATTTATCAAATTCTTTTAGATTAATAATTACTCCGTCGTATCTTTCATCACTGAAAATTAAGTTAGAACCATTACCTATAACTTTGTATTTTATTTTATTTTCTTTTAAGTATTTTAATAACTTAATTAAATTTTCAACATTTGTTGGATAAACAATTGCAATACATTCCCCACCCACTTTATATGTGGTATAATCTTTCATTTTAGGACAGTCAACAACTTTACCAACTTTTAATTTTTTTAACTTATCAATCATATTTACTTCCTATCTATTAATTTTCTTATATTATCATATATTATAGTTGCACTATTTTCAATATTTAATTTTTCTAAATTTTTTTTCATATTGTTTAATTGTTCTTTATCTTTTAATAAATTATCAATAGTTCTAACTAAGATATCACCTTTTAAATCTTTTTCTTCAATCATTATACCAGCATTCGCTTTAACTAAGTCTAATGCATTTTTATATTGATGATTATTTGGAACATAAGGACTTGGTATTATAATACTAGGTATCTTTAAAGAAATAATTTCACTTAATGTACTAGCCCCTGCTCTTGTTACCATAATATCAGTTTTTTTCATAACCCTAGTTATCTTTTCGATATAAGGTACCACTTTAATATTTTTAGGAAAATTAATCTGCTTTATTTTATCATAATCACCTTTACCAGTAACATATAATATTTCATAGTTTTTATTATTAAACAAAGACATAGTTTTAATTAAAAAATCATTTACTTTTCCCGCTCCTAAAGATCCCATAACGAACAAAACTAATGGTTTATCAGATAAATTAAATTCCTTTTTATCGCAAGCAGTTACTTTCAAGGCATCTTCACTGCAAGGATTACCTGTTAAAACAACTTTATTCTTAGGAAAATAATTTTTACTTGAATTAAATGATACACCAATTAAATCAGCATAATTACTTAAATAAGTATTTGCTTTACCCGGTACTGAATTTTGTTCATGAATAAATGTTTTGTATCCTAATTTTTTAGCTGATTTAATAACTGGAACAGTAACATATCCCCCTACACCAATTACAATATCAGGATCAAAATCTTTAATTAATTTTTTACACTTTTTATTTGCTTTAATTAAACATTCAATAGTTTTAAAATTTTTAAATATTTTTTTTCTATTAAATCCATATATTTCAATTTGTTCAAAAGGAATATTATATTTAGGTACTATATCTTTTTCCATTCTATCATGAGTTCCGATATATAAAAACTTGCTATTGGGCTCACATTCCTTTATTTTATTTATTATTGCCAAAGCAGGATAAATATGTCCACCTGTCCCACCAGCACTTATAATTACTTTCATATTTCACTTCCTTATTGTCAATTATACCATAATTATATGATTTTTTAAATAATTAAATGAAACATATATTGACAAAATTAATTTGACAAATAAATAAATTTTGTTTATAATACATCACTAAAAAGAAAGGGGAATTAAAATGTTTGGAGATAAAGCTATTTTAGGCAACAGAGAAACAAAACTTGATGAAAGAGGAAGAATGATTATTCCAAAATTTACTGGGGTTGAAGAAAATGATCAACTTGTAATTCAAAAATCATACATCGGAAACTTTTATATGATTGTAAACTTAACTGACATAAAAAATAAAGTAAAAAGATTTGAAGATTTAAATAAAGAATTTTTAAAAGAAAGATTACTAAGTTCTGTTGTAGGAGTAGTTAAAGTTGATAAACAAAATAGAATCTTTTTCAAAGATTTTAAAAATTTTGCAATCGAACGAAAACTATTTTTTCATGGAAGCTTAGATTCTTTACAAGTATTTAAAAGAGAACAAGATTATTTAGACCATGTTGAACATATTAAAAAGAACCGCTAATTGGTTCTTTTTAATTAACTTTTAAAATATCTACTATATTATCTTTTTTTATTTTATGAGTTGCTATCAAAAAAGATAAATACACAATTACTATAACACCTATTATACATACTATTAAAGGTGGTATAAAAATACTTAATGGTAAATCTAATAGACTATCAAAAGTATTTTCATTTATCATGGATATCCTTAAAAAAATGGAAACTATTAAAATAAATATTAAAAAACCAAATAGTAAAGATTTTAAACTTAACATTAAACTTTCATAAAAAATCATTTTATTAAATTGTTTATTCGATAATCCAATACTTTTTAAAACTGCAAATTCTTTTCTTCTTAAATTTAGATTCGAACTAATAGTTCCAATAATACTAACAGCAGTTATGAAAGCAATAAATCCTAAAGCTATATAAATAACTAATTTAACACAATTATTTAAAACAACTTGTTCATGATACATTGCTGGATAATTAAGATAATATATTCTTTCATTATTTTCAATTAATTCTTGCATTTCCTGATCTAATTTTAAATAATCATCAGATATAAGATAAACATGAGTAATATGATCAATTTGCTTTTCTTGTTCTAATAACATAATTGGGTAAATACTTGTTGTAAACACGCTCGGATAAATTTCTTCTAAAAATCCAGATTCATTTATAACTTTAGCATTAACATCAAAAGATTCTTGATTAGCATAACTATTAGTTGGAGTTAAGGTTAAGGTTATATTTTCCTGATTAAATGCTTTTTTATCATCATCTAAAATATTGAAAACAGCAGCTTTATCAAATTGATACTTTTCTTTTAACTTTTCATAATTTTTAGAATCAACATAAATAACACTAATATTACCTATTTCATTATCAACAGTTTGATAATTATAATATCCAGATTTATAAAAAACATAATCTTTTACAGAATCAAGATTGCTAATATAATCAAGAATATATTCAGTAGAAATATTATTTAAATCGCTTTCAGCATAGCTTAAATAAACAGTATTTGAAACTGCGTAACTATCTTCATAACTATATAATGCAATTGATAATAATGAAGTTGCAGTTAAAAACAAAACTATACCAATTACAACCGAAATAGTTGTGATACGATATTTTGCTCTATCCCTTTTAACACTATTAGCGGATATTTGCCCACTAATACCAAATAATTTCTTTACTAATCTATTTTCTTTTTTATATTTAAATTTTTTACTTTGTCTTACCTCTTCTATTATGTTAATAGAACCAGCCATTCTAGCTATTGATAATGTAGCTAATAAAGTACTAACTAAAATAAATGCTAATGAAACTAAAATAAAAATAGGATAAACTGAAACGGTATAAATATTTGTAGCAATTCCTTCTAACATACTGTTTATTATAAATAATATTAATGAAATAAGACCTAAACTTAATATAAAACCCAAAGGGATAGCAATAATTAAAACAATTATTGACTCTAAAAATACTGAGTATAATATTTGTTTAGGTGTTGCCCCAATACTTTTATACATCGTATATTTCTTTTTCTTTTCATTTACCGATATTGAAAAAGCATTGTAAATTATAAAGAATATGATGAAAGCTAATATTAAACACATAAACATTGTAAGTAAAAAATATACCGCATCACTATTATTGACATAATTGCTATTTGGATCAGCACCTGCAAAATAATATAACAATGAGTTATTAATAGAATATTTCGAATCAGATAAATTAATGACTATATCTCTTATATTATTATATATATCTTTAT
>DVJX01000074.1 GCA_018716405.1 Candidatus Faecisoma merdavium
TTACAATAATAAAAACAAAATTTCACAATTTTTTTACAAAAATGATATAATAATCTTGGTGATTTTATGAATTTTAAATATTCTGATTCAAACAAAAGATATCATACACTAAATTATTATTATAAACATAAATTTAATGAAAAAATTATTAAAATAAGTTTAAATGGAAATTTTTCATGTCCACATTTGAAAAATGGTGGTTGTATATATTGTAGTAGTTCTGGTAGTGGTGATTTTGCTGGAAACAAAGAAGAAGATCTTGTTACTCAATTTGAAAAAGTAAAACTAGTAATGAATAAAAAATGGCAAGGAAAATATATTGGATATTTTCAAGCCAGAACCAATACTTATGCCAGTGTTGATATTTTAAAAGAAAAATACGAAAAAATATTGAAATTAAAAGATGTTGTGGGTTTAGCTATTGCTACAAGACCAGATTCAATTACTGATGAATGTTTAAAATATTTAAGTGAATTAAATAAAAAAACTTTTTTAACAATAGAATTAGGACTACAAACAATACATGAAGAAACTTCTAAACTAATAAATAGAGGGCATGATTTAAAATGCTTTATTGATATGGTAAAGAAATTAAGAAATGAAAACATTAATGTAGTTGTACATATTATAAATGGTCTTCCATACGAAACAAAAGAAATGATGATTGAAACAGCAAAGTTTTTAAACACCTTAGATATTCAAGGAATTAAAATACATATGTTATATATATTAAAAAATACAAAACTTGAAAAATTATACTTAAAAGAAAAATTCAAGCTATTAACACAAGATGAATATATTTCTATAGTTTGTGAACAATTACAAAATTTAAGACCAGAAATTGTAATTCATAGATTAACAGGTGATCCTGATGTAAAAGATTTAGTAGAACCTAAATGGGTAGTTAAAAAAATAAACGTTTTAAATGGCATTGATAAATATATGAATGAAAAAAATATATTTCAAGGTGATTTTGTAAAATGATGATAAATTTTTAAAATAATGTTATTAATTTTGAGAATTGGCCTAATAGATAATGAAATTTAGAAAAAAAAGATAATATCTTTTTTTTATTTGGTGATTTGCCTTTTTTATAATTATTAATATAATTGATAAAGAAGGAGGGATTTTGTATGGAAAAAAACATATTACATTTAAATGAAAACGAAATAAATGAATTACTTTATTATTATGAACAAGGTATTATAATTGGAAAGGAAGAAATAATTTTAAAAGTAATTGATAATATGAAAAAATTAAATTTTGATACAAACATAATAAAAACCATATTAGAAGTAGATCAAAATACAATTGAAAATTATTTAAATTAAAAAAAGTAGAAAAATCTACTTTTTTTAATATCTAGTTGTTCTATCATACCAATATGTGTTAACTTGGCTTGGTAAATTCAGAATTGTATCTGGATTAAATCTCTTGCTATAATATGTGCCTGAATCAAAGCTTCCAGTCGATATTTCAAAATGCAAATGTCCTCCATTTGAACAAGTATCATATGATTCAAAACCACCCATAATACCTATTTCTGTGTCCTTTGATACCCAATCACCAGATTTAACGAAAACTTTATGCATGTGTAAATATCCTGTTATATATAATTCTCCATTAACGTTATGTTGAATAAATATTTTATTACCGCCACAACTAGCACCATAAATAACAGAAATTACTATGCCACTAGCAGCTGAATATACAGGTGTAGTTCCATTATTTGCTCCAGAAACAGTGAAATCCATTCCATTATGAAAGCAACTTATTTCACCACCACATGGTGTTCTTGGACCATATAATCCTAATGTACCAGAAATCATACCTTTTGTTATTGGTCTCCAGAAACTTGTGTCTGGTGGTAAAACATCCCTACCACAAACATCTATATCTTCATTATCAGAACATCCTAAATCTTCATATAATTTTATTTGAGCTTCTTGTACTTTTATTAAATCTTCAATAGATAAAGCTTCTTCATCAATTGCTTGAATATCATCTTGTAACTTATCTAATTCAACTTTTAAATCATCTTGTTGCTTAGCTAATTCTATCTTCTTATCTTCTAACTCCTTAGTTTTAGTTTTATTATCTTCAATATTTTGTTTGTTTTTTTCAATTAATTGTTCGTTATAAGTAGTTAATTGTTCAGATATCGCCAATCTATAAATAAAATCAGTAAATGTTTTCGCACCAAAAGCATATTCCAAATAGGCTGATTCCCCATTTTGTATTTGAGTAAATTGTAATATATCTTTAATTTCCTCTTCATCTTTCTTTATTTCTTCATTTAATGTTATTATTTCATCATTTAATCTTTTAATTTCTTCTCCTGACTCATAAATTTCATTACTAATACTATTAATATTACTTTCTATTTGTTTTATTTCTTGTTCACTTAATTCTTTTTCTAATTTATTTTGTTCGTAATCTGATTTATATTGTTCTAATTCTTCTTTTAAGTCACCCAAAGTCTTTCCATATACCTTTGGAACATATAAATTAGAAATTAGTAAACAAACAATAAATATAAAATACATAATCTTTTTAAACACTTATTACCAACTCCTATATTAAATTATATCATAATTTTTAACAAATTAAAAGAAAGCGTTAAACTTTCTTTTAATTATTTTCTAATTTAGATAAAACTTGTTTAGTTACTTCAATCGCTTTTTCTTTAACTGATGCTGCTGCTTTTTCTAAAACAGGAGTTCCTTTTTCTATTGCATAATTTAACAATTCTTCAGCTTTTGTTTCAATTTCTTTTGCTTTTTTCTTAGCAATCTTTAAAACTTTTTCCTTATCCAAATCTTCTAATTCTGCTTTAATTTCTTCGATTTTTGTTTCAATTGTTTCTTTTACTTCATCTATATCAATTTCTTTTGCTTTAGCTATTAATTCATCAATTTTTAACTTTAATTCTTTTCTTGTTTCTGATCCTTTCTTAGGTGCAAATAATATGCCTAATCCTGCTCCAATTCCTGCTCCTAATAAAAATTTACCAAATCCACTTTTTTTACTCATCATTATCACCTTTCTTTTTTTTATTAATTAACCATGTAATACCATTAGAAATGCCTGTAGCTATTTTATCACTAAAAGTATTTATCACATCTGCTGTATTATCAATTATTTCAAATAAACTATTTAATTTGTTTACTTTATAATCAACATCATCTACAATTTTATTTACTTTTTTTAAAGTTTTATTAAAATTAATCATAGCAACTGTAGTAGTTATTATTAGTATAATCAATGAAATAAATAATATTACAATAAATAGTTCTTTCAAATCAACAACCATTATTATTCTCCTTTCTCATACATACTATCAATCAAATCAAACAGTTCACTTTCAGCTAACGGTTTTTTATCAGATACTTTATCAGATACTTTATCAGATATATCTTCAACAATATCATCGTTAAATTCATCTTCAATGTTTATGACTTCATCTTTATCTAACAAATCTTCAAATAAATCTTCCTGTTCTTTTTTTTCAGGAATTGATATTTTACTTAAAGTGAATTCCAACTCATCTTCTAAAGTTCCATATGCTTTTTGTCTTACTTCATCAATTGAAACAGTTGTATTACTAAAATGTTTTGGCTTATCTTTTTTTGGCTTAATATCTTCTTTATTATAGTTTTTGTCTAAAACTCCATAAACTGGTGAAATTATTGGAGTTGGTTTAAACACCCTTTTTTCCTCTTTTTTTATTTTAGGTTGTTCTTTTAAATAACTTGATTTTACTTCTTTTTTTGGTTTATCCAATTCTTTAAAATAATCATCATCAAAAAATATAGGAGCGGGTTTTTCTTCTTTAACAATTTGAGTCGGTTGTTCTTTTATAGTTTCTTCTTTTACTGGTGCTGGTATTTCTACTTTAATTACTTCACTTTTTACTGGTTCTTCCTCTTCTGTAAATAAATTTTTTACTTTATCAAATAACCCCATTATTCCACCTCATCTTCTAATTTTAAAAATTCATTATTATCTTTTTTAGAAGTGAATATATCATACTTTTCTTCACTAACTAAAAAATCATCATCAAGCATAATTTTAATTATATCATCATTATATTTTATAGTTGATAAAATATATGTCATATTAAGTACGACATCATTTATATTTTCAAAGTCTGTCTCCACTTCCATTTTAGAGTAATTGTACATAAATTCAATAAAATATCTACCATTAGATTGTTTATTAATTTCTAAATAACCTGTTTTATCATTTATTTCTATTTTTTTTGAATAATAAGCATCAGGATTTTCTTCATATTCATTCGATATATTGTGATAATAACTAACTATATCAATATAAAGATAATAATACTCCCCATTAGAATATAACACATCATTATATTCATTTGTATCCATATAAGACACTCCTCTTGGAATATAATATTTGTATCCTTTTCCAACTTGATTATACAAATTATTATCTTTAGATAAAATTATATCTAAAATATTATTAATACTGCTTGTATCAATTCTTACAGCTGAACAGCCACAAAATAATAGTAAAAAACTAAGTAACAATAGTTTTTTCACATATCTCACCTACTTATATATTATAACAAAAAATATATTTATTTTGCAATTATTTTTTGCAAATTTTATGTATAACCCTCAATTTATATATTGGCATCCCTAAATTAACAAATTTTTTTTCATACTCAGTTTGAATATTATCTTCATTTAAATTTGTATATAAATCTAAATTAACTTCATCAAAAATATAATCATTTTGACTAAAAGTAACTAATGAATGTTCAAATAACTTTTTGTTGTCTGTTTTCATCTCAATTACATAGTCATCTTTAAAAATCTTACTATATTTTTCTAAAAATATAGAACTTGTTAATCTTCTATCTGCATGTTTTTTCTTAGGCCATGGATCTGAAAAATTCAAATATATTTTTTTTATTTCTTTACTAAAAACTTCATCTATTTCTTTAGCATCTATGCATATTATTTTTAAATTATTTAATTTATAATTATCTAATTTTTTAAATGCTTTTAATAAAACTGTAGGATATTTTTCAATACCAATAAAGTTTATATTTGGATTAGATATTGCCTTATTAATTATAAAGTCACCTTTGCCCATTCCAATTTCTATTTCAATATCATTTTTATTAGTAAACAACTCATTAAATTTTCCTTTATAATTTTTTGGATTATCTATATAATAACAACTTTGCCTTATTATATCTTGTGCACCTTTTATATTTCTTAATCTCATAACATCCTCCTAAAAGATATTATACACCATTTTAAACAAAAAGCATATAATTAATTAGAAACAAAGGAGGAAAACTATGAAAAAAGATCGAAATTGTGGTATGCAATATATGGGAGGAATGCCTATGATGCCTATGCCTAATTATCCAGTACCAAATTACCAAACACCAAATTATCAAATGCCTACTTATCAAGATAACGAAATAATTAACCAACTTAATAACTTAGAAAAAAGAGTTGCAGTACTAGAAAATATGATGAATACAACACATTATAATAATTCTAACTATCAAATGATGTAAAAATATATATTATTAAAAAAATGATAAAATAATTTTATCATTTTTTTATATATTAAAATCAAACTTTATCGTTTAATTTTAATTGAAGAATATTTAGAATTTGTTATTTTTTTTGTTAAATAAGCAATATTTATAGCGTACATTATAGAATTATATATTTCAAATATATAATCATCTATTCTTAATTCTTTACTTATTTTATTACTACATTTTAAACTGATTGAATATGTTATATAACTATTTATATTAGTGGGTATATTTTCTTTATCCAAAATGCATATTTTTTCAATATATTTTTTTATTTCTTTCCATTTATAGTATTCTGTTTTACCTAACAAAGTACGTTTGTAAAGTTTTATATAATAAATCAGAGAAATAAATGCAAATAACAATATAAATAATGAAGAAAAATATGTTTGTTTATCAATTAAGAGTAATGAAACAATTATACCTATCACCGAATATATTATACTTACTATTTTTATATAAAACATATCAAAAAAATATTCTTTACTTTCTGCTTCATTTGTAGCAATATTTAACCAATTAGAATATATATTTAAAAAATCATCATATTTTTTTGCTCGATGTTCAAAATTTTGCAATTTAATTTGTTTTTTATTATCAAATATAAATTTTAATAACCATTCCTCACTAGGTGTTACTTTTGCATCTTTCCTTTTTAATAAATAATCGTTGCTTAATTTTTTTATCTGAATTACTTTTTTGTCAATTAAATATAATATTGACGCTACCAAGTCTTTTTTTGATATTTTTTTATGCATTAAATATCCCAAAGTTGCAGGACTATAATCACTAGGAATTTCTTTCACTATTTTATTTTTTTCTACTTTAACATTATATTTTTTGTATGTATAATACCATATTAGTATTTCCCCAATCAACCACACAATTAAGATACTTGTAAGTGAAATATTAATTATATCAGTTCTTCTTTCAACTTTTGGTTTTATATTCATTAATTTAACTAATAATTGTGTCTTTAACTCATCTTTATCACTTAACTTATCTACTGCTTCATAAGCATTATAATAATCTTCTTCTTTTAATGAATTTTGAACAATATTAACTAAATTATATGCATTTTCTTTTAATTGTTCTTGTTCTTTATCTTCTTTATCATTAAAATCTTGATTTAAATTTTCTTCAAGATTTATAATACTTTCAAGCGCAAATTGTTCTGAGATCTTATTAGTGTCTAAATCATCAAAAATAACTCTAAAATCAAAATAATTTTCAGTATTAAAATTATCAATACTAATTTTAATTGTTTCTTCATCTATCTTAGTAATTTTATTTTCTACACCATGAACATAAACTTCTAACATATTTTTGTTATTTGGAATATTAATTGTTATTTCTAAATTTCTTATATATTCATCCATATCATAAAATAATGGAAACATGACTTCAGAAATATCTTCATGTGTTATTACCATATTTTTAAGAGTATAATTAATATATAAATTTTTGTTAAATTTGGAAGGATTATATATTTTAAAGCTTTTACCATCAGGAAAACTTTCTACTTTATATAAACCATAGTCACCCTTGATAGCAAGATTTGATTCAACAAATGAATCACCTAATTTTAAATTTTCTTCTAAAGTTTCTTCTATATATTGAAATCCCTTTATATGATTTATTACAACATCATTTCCATCATACAATTTTTTATCAAACAAAACAAGCTTATCTGTTTTATAATCATTATAATTATTTTTATATTTTATTGTTCTTTCAAATCCATTATAATCTCCAGACATTTCTATTATTTCAGCAACATCTATATTACCATTTTCTAAAATAGTCAAATTAATATCATAATTTGTAATTTCATATGCATTTACTTTTGGTATCAGTAAAAAAAAGAACAATATTAAAAACTTTTTCATGCATTCCTCCAATACGTATTTCTTAAAAATATTTTATCACATGAATAACTATAGAGCAATACATAATTTTAATATATTTATGTCATACTACTTATTGAAAGGATGGATTACATGAATATAAAAATAAGAGATCATATCTTAAATAATTTTAAAAATGCTAATAAAGAAGAAATAAAAACTTCAATAGAAGCTTCTATAAGTGAGAAAAAAGAAATAACTTTGCCTGGATTAGGAGTTTTCTTTGAAATATTATGGAATAATAGTGATGAAAATAGTAAAGAATATATTTTAAATACTTTAAAAAAATCATTGAATTAATAAAAATATATAAAATTAATAAAAAAAGGTTGACAAAATCAATCTTTTTAGTTAGTATATATGGTACCAATTCGAAATATTACGAATTGGCGCTAGTATCACACTAGCCAACCCCTTTTTATTCTTTTATGCGAACTATTCCTATAAGGGATAGTTCATTTTTTATTATAATAATTTAAATTTTTATAGTCAACATTTTTTTAATTTTATATTGTTAAGAAATGTCAATGAATTTTTAATTTATCACTTGCTATTTCTTCCAAAGCTCTTCCAATTGGCTTTTTAGAGACATATTCGTTTTCTTTTAATTGAAAATGTTCTGTTTTTTCTATTTCATGAGCTCTTTTAGCTACAATATTTACTAATAAATACTTTGATCCAACTTGATTTAATAATTTATCTATTGATGGATATATCATTTAATCACCTTCCTCTATTAATAATAAACTATTATTTTATATTTGACAACTAATATCTTATAATTTGACATTATTTGACAAGTCATTATATATTTTATCAATCTGTTCTTTATTATATACTCTTTTATTTAATCTTTTATCAACTGTATTATATAATAATTTTCTAGTTGTTAACCAAACACCAGTTACATTAAATATTAAATGACCATTTAATATTACATAATTAAAAGTATCTTTTCTTAATATGAAAGGATTTTTTATTTGTTTGTCGTTTATATACCAATAATCATCTTTTATATTTCCTTTTATTGTTCCTGACTTATTTATTCTTACAAATTCAAAAATTCCAGCTTCATTTATAACAATTAAATTGTTATCTATAATTAATGATTTTTGATAAGAATTTAACTTAGATAATTCAGATATTATCATTTCATTATAAGTAGGTTTTGCTACTTTTTTAAATGGATTCATTTTTTCGCCATATCTAATATAATTCAAAACAATTTTAATAACTGTTAAGGTATTTACAATAATTAAAAAATAATATAATAATAAAATTCCTAGATTATTCAATATTTTATAAAAAACAAGATATAAAACTAATGGAAATATCATTACATAAATTAATAAAAGAACATATTTTTTCATACTACCACCTACTATTTACATTTTAACATAAAATAATTAGATGAGTAAATATTTATAAACCATTATCATTAAAACTGTAATAACTATCCTTACCTATTATTATGTGATCTATTACATTTATACCTAATAATTTTCCTACTTCTTTTAATTGTTTAGTAATTATTATATCATTATTAGAAGGATTAACATTACCAGAAGGATGATTATGGATACAAATAATACTTGTTGCACTTAATAAATAAGCTTCCTTAAATACTTCTCTAGGATGAACTAGACTTTGATTAATTGTACCTATAAACAATAATTTATCTTTAATAATATGATTTTTAGTATCAAGATAAACACAATAAAAATATTCTTGTAATTTATCACTTAATTTATCTTTATAATAATTAAATATACTTTCTGATGAATATATTTTTATTTGATTAATGTTATTTATTTTATTAATTCTTTTGCCTAATTCAATACTAGCTAATATTTCACATGCTTTCGCTTTGCCTATCCCTTTTATTTTAATTAAATTTTCATAATTAATATCTCTTAAATTATTAATATTATCAATCTGCTTTAAAATAGTACTAGCAAGTTCCCTAACAGATAAATCTTTTGTTCCACATTTTAATAATATAGATAACAATTCCTCATTATTTAAGTATTCTACACCATTATTAATTAATCTTTCGCGTGGGCGTTCATTTAATGGAATATCTTTAATTAATATATTTATCCCTCCTCTTTATAT
>DVJX01000006.1 GCA_018716405.1 Candidatus Faecisoma merdavium
GATTATAAAATAGTTATAGATGCTGGTCATGGTGGAGATGATCCAGGTGCAAGTGGTAATGGTATAATAGAAAAAGATTTAAATTTAAAAATATCTAATTATATGTATGATAGATTTAGAGAATTAGGTATTCCTGTTAAAATAATTAGAAGTACAGATGAAACAATAAGTCCTACTGAAAGAGTTGATAGAGTATTAGATGCTTTTGGTAATAGTGATGATGTTGTAGTTGTTTCTAATCACATAAATGCAGGAGGTGGCGAAGGTCAAAGTGTAACAAATAAATGTATAACAATTAAAGCCTAAATTATTATATTTATATATTGATTTTAATTATTTTGTCTGTTAAAATTTGGAAGAGGTGATTATATTGTGTCAAAAAACTTGGTTACACCAATATTACTAGAGCGCAATAATAAAAAATATATTTTAATGAATTTTGTTTTTGAAAGTGACAATTCTATTTATATTACTTTTCCTTCAAAAAAAGGAAGATATATATCTAAAGAATATATAAAAGAATATGAACAAAAAGAATATTCAGAGCATGTCATTTCATTACAGGAATATAGAAAGGATAATATAGAACCTAAAATATCTTTTCATCCTAGGAATATGATAGTTCATGTTAATTCAAATGTTTCAAAGAATATAAGTAATGATTATGAATTATTAGATGTTTCTCCAATTAAGGGAAAGGTTTTTGTTTATTTGTTACAGGTAATTTTTCCAAATAATATTAATTTTTATGATGATTACAATAAGACAAAACATCCAGACCAGATAGTAATACAGCATACACCTGATAATGATTCTTTATCATTAGAGTTTATAATTCATTCAAATGATATTTATCCAACTTTTGAAAGTTTACCTTTTTCAAAAAATAGAAATTATAGATTTGGTTATAGATTTGATAGTCCATATAAATATTCATATTCTATATTTGTTTCAACTCTAAGTACTGAGACAAAAAGTATTTTAATAAATTTAAATACGAAAAATATGGTGTGTATGTATACTATTGATAATAAATAATTGTTTTTAACCTAATTTATTAAGAAGTACTTATATTATCTTTTTCACTTACATATTTTATTTGTTTAAAATTTTTTATAATGTTGATTGGTATTAATTTCTAAATGAAGATGATGAAGGAATCTATTTGATTTTAATGATTAAATGAAGTTTTGATGAAATTTACTATTAAAAATAAAGTTTTACTTTTTTAATAATTTAAAGAATACTATAAACACTGTCCTACCCAGCTTTGAATTTGTACTCCCGCACGAAATTCTTATGTAGGAAATGTCCCAAACCCTATCTCTAATATTACAAAAAATTAAAATTTACTAGTAGTATTTAAGGCGAAATCCAAAAATTGACAAAATATATGGTATAATTATACAAGGAGATTACTTGTATTGGAGTGTGAGTATATGAATGATAAATTAATTGAATTAATGTCTATGTCTTCTACAGAATTACTAAGTGAGATAGCAAAACAAAAATACAATATGAAAGAACTAGAAACTTTTAACAAAGGAAAAGAATTAGTTGATAAACTTTCAGAATTAAATAATGAAGAATCTTCTAAAAAAGTTTCATTGGGTTTAATAGCTTATATTTTATATAAAAGAAATGGTGGTAAGTAAAATGGGAAAAGATATGCAAGAGATGGAAAAAACATTATGGGCAGCTGCCGATAAAATGATAGGTGGGTTGTCTGTATCAAATTATAAATTTGTAGTATTAGGTATAATATTTTTAAAATACATTTCTGATAGTTTTGAAGAAAAGTATAATGAACTTGTAAAAGAAGGTTATGGATTAGAAGAAGTAAGAGATGCTTACGAAGAAGATAATATATTCTTTGTTCCTGAAAAAGCAAGATGGTCTTATTTAGTAGCACATTCTAAAGATTATAATATTGGAGAAATATTAGATAATGCTTTAGATTTAATTGAAAAAGAGAACCCTTCTTTAAAAGGTGTATTATTTAAAATTTACAATAGTCCAGATTTTAGGAATGTTAATCTTGGAGAAATAATTGATTTATTTACTAATATGAAATTAGGAACTAAAGAAGCATCTGAAAAAGATATGCTAGGAAGAGTATATGAATATTTTTTAGGACAATTTGCATCTAAAGATGGTCAAAAAGGTGGAGAATTTTATACACCTGCTTGTATAGTTAAAACAATGGTAGAAATGATAGAACCATATAGTGGTAGAGTATATGATCCAGCTTGTGGATCTGGTGGAATGTTTGTTCAATCATTAAAATTCATTCAAAATCATCAGGGCAATGTTAGGAATGTTGCAATATATGGTCAAGAAAAAAATCCTACAACTTGGAAATTAGCTAAAATGAATTTAGCAATTAGGTCAATTGATGGTGATTTAGGAAAATTTGCGGCAGATACATTCCATGAAGATTTACATAAAGATTTAAAAGCAGATTATATATTAGCAAATCCACCATTTAACATAAGTGACTGGGGTCAAGAAAAACTAGTTGATGATTATAGATGGAAATATGGAATACCACCAAAAGGAAATGCTAACTATGCTTGGTTAGAACATATGATATCTAAATTGTCAGTAAATGGTAAAGCTGCTATAATTCTTGCTAATGGTTCACTTGCAGCAGGAGGACAAGAAGGACAAATTAGAAAAAACATTATTGAAGCAGATTTAGTTGATTGTATAGTAGCAATGCCATCAAATTTATTTTATACAGTAACTATTCCTTGCTCAATATGGATAATTAATAGAAATAAAAAACAAAAAGGTAATACATTATTTATAAATGCAACTAATCTTGGGACAATGGTTACAAGAAAATTGAGAGAATTGTTAGAAGATTCTGAACATCACGATATTAGTAAAATTGCAGATATTTATCATAGATATCAAAATGATGACAATTATGAAGATATTTCAGGATTTTGTGAAAAGTCTACAATAGATGAAATTAAATCAAATGATTATGTCTTAACTCCAGGAAGATATGTAGGCACTGAAAAGATAGAAGATGACGGTATGCCTTTTGAAGAAAAAATGAAACAATTAACAGAAGAATTATCTAAACAAATGAAAGAATCTAATGAACTTGATAATGAAATTAAAAAGGTATTAGGAGAAATTGGATATGATATTTAGCAAAGGGATAGTATCTGAATATTTTGAATTTAATCCTAAAGAGACATTAAGTAAAAATCAAAAATATAAAAAAATTGCAATGGAGAATATTGTTCCAAAGTATAAATTTATAAATAAATATAGTTTTGAAAAATATAAAGGTGGTAGTAAATTTAAAAATGGTGATACCATATTTGCTCGAATTACACCATGTTTAGAAAATGGTAAAATTGCATACGTTGATTGCTTAGAAGATGATGAAATTGCATTTGGATCAACAGAATTTATAGTATTAAGAGCAATTGAAAGTAAAATGATTCCAGAATTTGTATATTACTTTGCAATATCAGATTATTTTAAGAATAAGGCAATATCTTTAATGACAGGAACTTCTGGAAGACAGAGAGTTCAGGTTGACGCATTAAAACAATTAAACGTTAAAATACCTGATATTATAAGTCAGAAAAAAATTGTTAAAATTTTATCTATAATTGATAAGAAAATAAAACTAAATAATGAAATAAATAATAATTTGTATGAGATAATAAAAAATAATTATGATACATTGTTAGAAAATTGCAATTGGGAAGAAGTTGAATTAGGATCAATTTCAAATATTAGTTCTGGAAAAAGACCAATAGATAAACTAGAAATTAGTGATTACCCTGTAATAGGTGCTAATGGTATAATGGCTTATACCAGTGATTTTAATTTCAATGAAGATTTAATAATAACTGGAAGAGTTGGAACATTAGGTATTATAAGAAGATATTATGAAAAAATATGGGCTTCTGATAATACTTTAGTTATTCAAACAAAGTATTTGAACTATATAGAGAACTATTTGAAAACAATAGATTATTATTCTTTAAATAGAGGTTCAACTCAACCATTACTTACTCAGGGAGATTTAAAAAATCAAACGATTAGATTCAATGAAAAAGAAATATCAGAATTTGAAGATAAAAATCGAGTTTTTGTTGATAAGATTAGAAATAATGAAAAAGAAAATAAACATTTATCTCAACTAAGATATACATTATTGCCGAAATTAATGAATGGAGAAATAGATTTAGATAATATAGAAATTTAATCATACAAATTGCTGTTTGGAGGTGTGAAAAATGAATTTCAGTATAGATTTTAAAAATATTTTGAATTTTTTTACAAAATTTAGTTTTAAAATTGCTTTTTTTATTGGAATAGTTATTTACAGATTTATATTGCTAGATCGAAATAGTGAATTTTCTATAACAATAACTAATATATTATTAACAATTTCGGTTATTTTTTTAATTGACGAAGTTGTTAATAAAATTTTTAGTTTTTTTAATAAAAAAATAGTTACAAAAAAATATAAAAAAGAACTAGAAAATTTGTCTGAACCTCAGATTAAAATTTTTGCTGAAAATTATTTGCTTTTTGAAAAAAATAATATTGAAATAAATCCAACAGCTTATTTTAATATTCAAGATGGAATATATCAAATACTTTTAAGTAAGTTAATAATATTCCAAGCTGCAAAAATGCAACAATCCTTTGAATTTCCATTTACTTTGCAAGAGTGGGCTTATAAAGAAATTGATGCTGCAATAAATAATGGTAAAATTAGATGTAGGGAAGATAAAAAAGAATATGTTTTAAATTGGTATAAAAAAGAAGTTCATATATCAAAAAGCCAATATAGAGAAATGGAGTATGAATATTATGTTTAATGAAGAAGGATTAGAATTAATGACAGTAGATATGTTAAAAGAATTAGGTTATGAATATGAGCCTGGAGAGTCTATTGGTAGAGATTATTCTGAGGTTATATTAGAACATAATTTAACTATGTCATTATATAAATTAAATAGAAATTTAAAGGATGAAACTATAAGAGAAGCTGTAAGAATAGTTAAGAATTTAGAGCAAAATAATTTAGTAAAGAATAATAAACAATTTACAAAGTATTTGCACACGGGGATTAGTGTTCCTGAATATACAAAAGATGGTGTTATTTATCACACGGTAAAATTAATAGATTTTGATAATATTAATAATAATGAATTTTTAGTAACTAATCAATTTACTATAGACGAAAATAGTGTTAAAAGACCAGATATGATTATTTATATTAATGGCATGCCTTTAGTTGTATTTGAATTAAAAAGTATGACACGTGAAGAAGTTGATTTAGAAAGTGCATATAATCAATTAAAGGGTTATATGAATGTTCATATTCCAAGTTTATTTTATTATAACCAGATATTAGTAATAAGTGATGGAGTAACTGCTAAAGCTGGAACTATTACTTGTAATTATTCTAGATTTAATGAGTGGAAAAAGACTGGAATTAATGATGCTACAAGAAAAAATAATACACATGAATCGTTAATTAATGTAATGTTTAATAAAAAAACATTATTGGATTTAATAGATAATTACATTTTATATAGTGATGATAATAAAATACTTCCTGCATATCATCAATATTATGGTGTAGAAAAAGCCATTGATAGAACTTTAAAAGCTAAAGATGGTAAAGCTGGAATTATTTGGCATACTCAAGGCTCAGGAAAAAGCTTTAGCATGGTTTTCTATGTAGGAAATATGATTAAAAAATTAAATAATCCTACTATAGTAGTAGTAACTGATAGAAATGATTTAGATAATCAGTTATTTGCGACTTTTTCTAAATGTAGTGATTATTTAAGACAAAGTCCTGAACAAGTAGAATCAAGAGAAGGGTTAAAGAAACGGTTAGAAGCAAGAATAGCTGGTGGAATAATATTTACAACACTTCAAAAGTTTGAAGAAGAAACAGGATTATTGAGTGAAAGAAACGATATATTAGTCATTGCCGATGAAGCTCATAGAAGCCATTATGGAATAGATGCTGTAATGAAATTTGATATGAATAAATTTGAAGCAGTAAAAAAATATGGTACTGCAAAATACTTACATGATGCATTACCAAATGCTAAATATATTGGATTTACTGGAACGCCTGTTGAAACAAAAGACCATTCTACAACTAATGTATTTGGTAATATTATAGATGTTTATGATATGACACAAGCTATTGAAGATGGTGCGACTGTTCCAATTTTATATGAAGCTAGAATGGCTAAGGTTGGTTTAAATGATAAAATTCTTGAGGCTATAGATGAATATTATAATGCTTTAGAAGAAGATGGCAAAGCTGATACTGATGAAATTAGAAAAAGTCAAATTGAAATGGCTAATATGAAACAGATACTAGAAGATCCAGATAGATTAGGTATGATTGTAGAAGATATATTAAAACATTATGAAGATAGAAAAGATTTGGTAGCAAATAAAGCAATGATAGTTGCTTATTCAAGAAATGCTGCTTATACAATGTATAAAAAAATATTAGAGTTAAGACCAGATTATAAAGATGTTGTTCATATGATTATTACACCTTCAAATAATGATTCAGAAGAAATGCAAATTGCTATTGGTTCGAAAAATGATAAGCAAATTTACGAAACAGAATTTAAAGATCCAAATAGTTCATTTAAAATAGCTATTGTTGTAGATATGTGGCTAACTGGTTTTGATGTTCCTTGTCTTGGAACAATGTATGTAGATAAACCAATGAAAGCACATAATTTAATGCAGGCAATAGCTAGAGTAAATAGGGTATATAAAGATAAAACAGGTGGATTAATAGTAGATTATATTGGCTTAAAAAGATGGCTGTTAGAAGCATTAAAAACATATACAGAAAGAGACCAAGGTAAAATAGTTGATAATGAAGAAGTGGTTATTCTATTAAAAGATAAAGTTGAATTAATAAGAAACTTATTTCATCATTTTGATTATAGTAATTTTTCTTCCCTAGATAATAGAGGAAAATATGATTTAATTAATGAAGGTGCTAATTTTATTTTAGAAACAGAAGAATCTAAAAAGAGATTTATGAGATATAGTTATGATATCAAGGGTCTATATTCAATTTGCACTGGACAATTAGATAATGATTTAAAAGAAGAAATATTGTATATTATTTCTGTTAGAAGTTTTATATCTAAAATATCTGGAAATGGGAAAATAGATGTTAAAGAAATAAATTCTAAAGTATCAAAAATGTTAGAAGATGCAATTAATGATGATGAATTAATTAATATTGGAACTATAAAGAAAAGTAATGCTTTAAGTTTGTTAAATGATGATATTTTAAATAAACTAGCTAAAATGAAATATAAGAATGTAGCAGCAGAAGTATTGAATCATGCATTAAAAGAGTACATTATGAAAATAGGTCAAACAAACTTAATTTTAATGGAAAAATTTTCAACAAGATTTAAAAAAATAGCTGATTCTTATAATGAAAGAACTAATTTAGCAGATATTGAACAAATGATAGAAGAGATGATTGCTTTAAAAAAAGAGATAGAAAAAGAAATTGAATTTGGTACTGAATATAATCTGTCACCAGAAGAAAGAGCCTTCTTTGATGCTTTGGGAAATGATCCAGAAGTTAAAGAGTTAATGAAAGATGAAATATTAGTTCAAATTGCTCGAGAATTAGTAGAGGTTGTCAATTCTAATATGACAATAGACTGGGACATTAAGAAATCATCAAAAGCGCATATGAGAATGGAAATTAGAAAATTATTAATTAAATATAATTATCCACCAAATAAGAGTGAGCAAGCAGTTCAAACAGTAATAAAACAAGCTGAGTTAAATTGTAAGAATATGGTAAGTTAAAACATCAATTTATTAGGAGGATTAGTACTGAATTATAATTTAAAAAATATAAAGAGAATGCATTTGGGCGCTAGTACAGGCTAATATGATTTTGTGCTGCGCTTTTTTAGTAGTAGGAGGTAAAAATGATACAAATTATTACAAAAGAAACATATGAATATAAAAGTAAATTTAAAAATAAAGAAATAGTAATTTCAGATTTTAAAACATATAAATCTTTCGATTTATACGATATTAATATAATTGATTTAAGTTCAGATAGTCTATGGTATTCCAATTCTGCAGAAGGCGCATATTTAAACGATAGAAGTGATATAGCAACAATAAAAAACTCAATAAATACTTGTGAATCAAAGATACTGTTATTATTTCCTTTAAATTGCTATTTTTATTACAATTTTTTAACTTATTCTCATAAGTTTTTAAAAAGTGAACAATTAAAAAGTATAAAAGGTAAATTCAAACAATTTCTAAGTAGTTATATTTATGAGCCATTGCCAGAATTTGATTATGAAAAGGGAATAACTAAAATTGACGGTGAAACATTTGAATCAGATTTTTATTTTAAAGAAAATACAGGGCTGATTTATTCAGAAAAAAGTAAAAAAGTGAATACAATTTTGTTAAAAAATGGATTGGTAGCAAGTACTTTGAATATATTTGAATTATCAGAAAATGAAGATACTGAAAAAAGATTATTTATTTTACTTAATAAAATAGGCTTTTTGTTGAAAAATGAAGAAATTCCAGAATGGGTTCAAGAAATTCAGTTTTACAATGATAACATCTATACAAATAAAATAGAAAAATGCAATGAAAAAATTAGCGAATTAACTAAAGAAATCGAAAAAAATAATCAATATTTGAAAATTAATGACCAATATAAAAGCATTTTATATTCAAGCGGTAATACTCTTGCTGAACAAATTAATAAAATGTTGATAAAA
>DVJX01000007.1 GCA_018716405.1 Candidatus Faecisoma merdavium
AAGAATTACATATTTTTCCATTTTTAATAACAATAATAAAAATACTATCACCTTTATTTATAGGTATTGTTATTGCTTGGCTATTTGATCCTTTTGTTACCAAGTTAAATAAAAAAGGTGTCAGAAGAATATTTGGTACTATTTTGTGTTATGTTTTATTTTTGGGATTAATTTTTCTAGTATTAATAGAATTATTTCCAGTTTTATATGAACAAATAAATGACTTTGTAGGGACAACTTTACCAACATTATTTGAAGATTCAAAGAACTGGCTTGATAATATATTCAATAATTTTAATAATATTGATGTTACAACTGTAAAAAATGAAATATATAAAAAATTGGAAATGATAGCTACTTCTACAGCAACTTCACTTCCAGATATATTAGTTTTATCTTTAAAATCAATATTTTCATGGGTAGGCTCTTTTGGTGTAGGATTAATTATTGGATTTTATATTTTACTTGATTTTGATAAAAATATTGATACTTTATATACTTTAATTCCTAAAAGATATAGAAGCGAAACAAAGAGATGTTTAAATGCAGTAAATAAACCTTTGAAAAGATTTGTAAACGGAGCGTTAATTGATTGTACAGTTGTATTTATTATTACTTCTATAGGATTTTCAATTATTGGATTAAAAGCGCCATTATTATTCGCATTATTCTGTGCTTTAACTAATATTATTCCTTATGCTGGCCCATATATTGGTGGAGCACCTGCAGTTTTAGTTGGACTTACTCAATCAACTCCAATAGGGATTGCAATCTTAGTATTTATAATTATTGTTCAAATGGTTGAAGGAAATTTCTTCCAACCATTAATAATGAGTAAAACAACTAAATTAAGTCCTGTAACAATTATTTTGGGATTGTTAGTGTTTGGCCATTTCTTTGGCATTTTAGGAATGATTATTTCAACTCCATTAATTGGGGCAATAAAAGAATTAGTCAATTTCTTTGACGATAAATATGATTTTTTAAATTTTAATTAAAACCTAATAAATTATTAGGTTTTTATGTTATACTATATATGGTGATTTATTTATGCAATATATTAATAAAAATCCTAAAATATTTATATTATCAGGTAAAGCTGGTAGTGGTAAAAATTATGTTGCTGATATTATAAGTGATTATTATAAAAATAGTATACAAATATCTTATGCTTACTATTTGAAACAATATGTAAAAAAAATAAGTAATTGGGATGGATTGGAAGAAACAAAACCAAGAACTTTATTACAATCTTTAGGCATTGATTTAATTAAAAAAATTGATAAAGAATTATTAATTAGAAGGGTTATGGAAGATATCAAAGTATATAGTTATTTTTTTGATGTTATCATTGTAACAGATGCTAGATTAAAAGAAGAAATCATAATTCCTAAAAATTTATTTGATTGTATTACTATTAGAATTAATGGTAAAGATAACGATTTAACTTTAGAACAAAAAAATCATATAACAGAAACTGATTTGGATAATTATAAATTTGATTATGTTATTAATAATGTTGATATAAATAAAACTAAAGAAGAAGTATTAAAACTATTGGGAGGGATAGATGAACTTAATTAATAATAACATTATAGAACAAATTAAAGATATAATAATAAATAGTAGAAATAAGATATCTTATGAAATAAATAATACCATGGTTTTGGCTTATTGGAATGTTGGTAGAATTATAGTAGAAAATGAACAAAATGGAAATATAAAAGCTGAATATGGAAAACAAATAATAAAAGACCTTTCAAAAGAATTAAGAAAAATATTAGGTTCAGGATTTTCAGTATCTAATTTGTTTAATATGAAAAAATTCTATATTACTTATCCAAAAATCCAGACAGTGTCTGGAAAATTGAGTTGGTCACATTATTGTGAATTATTAAGTATTAAAAATGAAGATGAAAGAAATTTTTATGAAAAAGAATGTATTAATTCTAATTGGAGTGTTAGAGAATTAAAAAGACAAATTGATACATCTTTATTTGAAAGATTATTGTTATCTAATGGCAATAAAAACAAGGAGACAATTTATAAACTATCTAAAGAAGGCCAAACTTTAAATACTCCTTTAGATAGTTTAAAGGAGCCTTATGTTTTTGAATTTTTAGATATCAAAGAGACTAAACCTATGTTAGAAAAAGATTTGGAAATAAAATTGATAAAACATATAGAGGAATTTTTGCTTGAACTAGGGAAAGGGTTTATGTTCGTAGGTAGTCAACAAAGAATCACATTAGGTAATAACCATTATTATGTTGATATGGTATTTTATAATAAAATTTTAAAATGTTATGTTTTAATTGATTTAAAAATAGGACAAATGAAACCAGAATATGCAGGACAAATGAACATGTATTTAAATTATTATAACGAAGAGATAAATGATGAATATGATAATAAGCCAATAGGAATAATTTTATGTAAAAGTAAAAAAGAAATTGCTATGGAATATGCTTTAGGAGGATTAGAAAACAATGTTTTCGCATCTACCTATACATATTACATTCCTAAAAAGGAACAATTAATAAATGAAGTAGAAAAAATATTGGGAGGTATAAAATGATAGTAGCTATTGATGGTCCAGCTGGAAGTGGAAAAGGAACTATTGCAAGTATTTTATCTAAAAAATTAAATTTAGTTAATATTGATACAGGGGCAACTTATCGCTGTGTTGCATTAAAAGTATTAAGAAATAAATTAAATATAGATGATAAAGAAGAAATAATTAAATTATCTAATAACATTGATATTAGATTTGATATAAATAATAATGTGTATTTAGATGGAATAGATGTTACTAAAGAAATAAGAAGTAAAGAAGTAACCAATATTGTTTCACCAATTTCTAGTATTGTTGAAGTAAGAAAAAATATGGTTGATTTACAACGTAGATTGGGAAATTCAAATAATGTTGTGATGGAAGGAAGAGATATTACAACTGTTGTTTTTCCTAATGCTGATTTTAAATTTTATTTAGATGCAACATTAGAAGAAAGAGTAAAAAGAAGATATAAGGAATATAAAGAAAAAAATATTGAAATGAGTTATGAAGAAGTATATGAAAATATAAAAAATAGAGATTATAATGATTCTCATAAGGAAGTTGGATCATTAATGAGAACAAAAGATCAGATATATATTGATTCTACTAATTTAACCATAGAAGAAGTAACAAATAAATTTATGGAGGTGTTAAAGTGAATTTAAAAGATTTATATATAGATTTTTTTGTAAGCAAAGGACATAAATTAATTCCATCAGCTCCAGTTGTTCCAGAAAATGATCCATCAGTTTTATTCAATACTGCGGGGATGCAACCGTTAATTCCATATTTAATGGGACAACCTCATCCATATGGAACAAGATTAGTTGATTATCAAAAATGTATAAGAACTAATGATTTGGATAGCATAGGGGATAAAACACATCATACATTTTTTGAAATGTTAGGAAATTGGTCATTAGGAGATTATTTTAAAGAAGAAAGTATCAGTTACAGTTTTGAATTCTTAACTAAAGTATTAAATATTCCAGTTAATAAATTAGCTGTAACCGTATTTAAAGGTGATGAAGAAATACCAAAAGATATAGAATCTGCTACAATTTGGCAAAATTTAGGTATTAATAAAATTGCTTATTTAGGAAAAGATGATAATTTTTGGATAGCAGGAGAATCAGGACCTTGTGGACCTGATACAGAGATATTTTATTTTAGAAGTGATGATGAAGTACCTGATACATTTGATCCAAATGATGATAGATGGGTAGAAATATGGAATAATGTATTTATGCAATATTATAAAGATAATAATGGAATAACAGATTTGCCTAAAAAAAATGTTGATACTGGTATGGGGTTAGAAAGAGTCACAGCTATTTTAGAAGGAGTTAATGATAACTATTTATCTAGTGTTTGGATTGATGTTATTAAGAAAATAGAAGAAATATCTAATTTAAAATATGCTGGAAATGAAAAAAGTATGAGAATTATTGCTGATCATATTAGGACTTCTGTATTTATTTTAGGTGATGATGCTATGATAAAACCATCTAATACTGATCAAGGATATATTTTAAGAAGATTAATTAGAAGAGCAATAAGACATGCTAGAAATTTAAATATAACTAATGAAAATTGGGAAATTATTTTAGCTAATATGATAATTGATAAATATAAAAAATATTATAGTGAATTAGAAAAAAATAAAAACATAATTTTAGAAGAATTGACTAAAGAGAAAAATAAATTTAATAAGACATTAGAAAAAGGATTAAAAGAATTTGAAAAAATTATTAATAATACTGATGAAATATTAAATAAAGATTTAGCTTTCAAATTATATGATACTTATGGTTTTCCAATAGAATTAACTGTTGAACTAGCAAAAGAAAGAAATATATTAGTTGATGTTGATGGATTTAAAGAAAAATTTAAAGCTCATCAAGAATTATCTAGAACATCTTCAAGTGGTAAATTTAAAGGTGGCTTGGCAGGAGATTCAGAAAAAGAAATAAAATATCACACAGCTACACACTTATTAAATGCTGCTTTAAAAATAGTTGTTGATAAAAATGTACATCAAAAAGGAAGTAACATTACTGCAGAAAGAATGAGATTTGATTTTTCATGTGATCATAAATTAACAGATGAAGAAAAATTGAAAATCGAAGAGTTAGTAAATAAATGGATAAGTGAAAAAATTGATGTAACTGTTAAAGAAATGTCTAAGGAAGAAGCAATTAAATCTGGTGCAGAATGTATGTTTATTGATAAATATCCTGATATGGTAACAGTTTATTCAATTGGTGATATTTCTAAAGAATTGTGTGGAGGACCACATGTTAAAAATACTAGTGAATTAGGAGTTTTTAAAATAATTAAAGAGGAAGCAAGTAGTGCAGGAATAAGAAGAATTAAGGCTATTTTAGAATAGTCTTTTTTAAATATTTTGTTAAAATTTTATAATTAATAAAATTATTATTGAATTATAATAGGAAATTTGGTAAAATTAAATTGTAATAAGGTGGTGTTACTGTGGAAGAAACAAAAATCTTTACAACAGATGAAATTGAAAAAGCATTAATAACTAATACTATAATCGAAGTGATTGAAATACTAGAAGAAAGAGGATATAATGCTAAAAATCAATTAATAGGTTATTTAATAAGTGGTGACCCTGGATATATTTCTAGTCATAAAGAAGCAAGAAATAAAATAACTAAATTTGATAGAATAAAAATTTTAGAA
>DVJX01000075.1 GCA_018716405.1 Candidatus Faecisoma merdavium
AATATTGAGATTTTTGCGCTTGAAAATCCTCAAAACTTATATTTATATCCTTTATCTATTATAGATTATATAGACAATTTAACTTTTAATAAGCCAATTTTTTTAAATATTATTAAGATAAAAGACATGAATTATTATAGTTTATTTCATCACACTAATTTTAGTAATTTAAGAAGCGTTGAAATACAGGTTAATAATGATTACGACATAATAAAAAGAATAGTATCTATATGTAATGAAAGGAATATTAGAATTAGTTTATTTATAAGTAATTTGGAACTTGTTGATGAAAATTTTTTAAATGAAGTTATTGATAAAATTGACTTTTTAAAAATATTTTTTAATTATAATGATTATGATATGTTTTTACATAAAATTAGTTTAATAAATAAGATAAAAAAAGAAGATTTATTAATATTAGTTAAATCATATTTAAATTTAAATCAAATTAACAATTATGAAAAATATATTTTTGATTTAATTAATAAAGTAGATGTATATCAATTGTCTAAAGAATTATTACCATTGAATAAAAATAATATAAAGATTGATAATAAGTATAGTAAAATAATCAGAAAATTAGAGAGTAAATATAATAGTAAAGAATCTGGTATTATTTTTTTAAGTGTCAAAGATTTAACTACGCTTTATTACCCTAGATTTGAACTTGATGAAAGAAATAATAGAAGATGTTTTGCATGTAAATTAAAGCCATATTTATATGAAGATATAGTTTTACCTTGTAAAATAAATGAAATACTAAACAATATGGATAAATATGGATTTAAATATAATTTTTCATTTGACAAGTTTAATGGTTTAGGGAAAACCTGCTCTGATTGTGCTTCTATATTTGAAAATGATTTATTAGGTAAAATTAGTAAATTGGATTTTGATAAATATTATTTAAAATAGGAGAATATGATACAGTTATTAGGAAAAAATGGATCTGGAAAAACTTATTTAGCTAATAAATTGTTTGAGATTGGATTTAAGAAAAACATAGGATATACAACTAGGGGTATGCGATTTGGTGAAATAAATGACTTTGATTATCACTTTATTTCCATATTAGAATTTGAAAAACTTATTAACCAAGGTTTTTTTTCTGAATATAAAGTGAGAAATGGTGATTATTATGGAATATCATTTAAAGATTTAGGTGATGATGTAATAATAATTGGAGGAAATAAAAAAGTAATAGAATCAAATACAAAAATAAATATAAATACATTTTATATAGAAGCTTCATTAGATAAAAGATTTCAAAGAATGATTGATAGAAAAGATGAATATGGTAATATAATCAAAAGAATACATGAAGAAAATTTTTCTTATTTATATGATTTTGAAACTATTATAGTTGATAATGAAGAAGAAAAAGGAGTTTCCAATTTATTATCAGTTATTGATTCTGATGATAAAATTAATTATTCTACTTATATTAGAGAATTAATTGAAAATTTTAAATTCAAAAAAAATTATAATGGTATTGAATGTATATTAGAATGCGAAGAAAACATATTGAGAAAACTATGGCTTAGTAATTGTGATAAAAACAAAAGATTAAAATCTTATCTAGAAGAAATGAAGAAAATACTAATATACTATGATTGTAACTATGTTATAAATGATGATTCTTTTGATATAATTGAAGATGACAAGGTATATAAATTAAATTATATAAAAAAAGAAAGAAGGTAGTTTGTGAAAATATTATTTATATCAGATATACATGGTATTACAGAAAATTTAGGTGTGATTGAAAAATTAGAGCAAAAAGAAAAATTTGATAAAATAATTTGTTTGGGAGATTTATATTATGCTGGCCCAACATTTGATAAATCAAAAGAAGTATCTAGTCATTGCGTTTTAGATTTCCTAATGAAATATAATTCAAAAATGATTGCAGTTAGAGGTAATTGTGATAGTGATGTAGATGTTAAAGCTACGGATTTTCCAATATTAAATAATTTGGGACTGATAATGGTGGATGGTAATGATTTATATTTTACTCATGGTAATGAATATAGTATAGAAAAAAACAGAAAGTTTAATAGAAAAGGGGTATTAATATATGGTCATGAACATGAACCATTTATAGAGAAGAGAGGGGATATGGTTTATATAAATGTAGGCTCTATTTCTGTTTCTAAAAGTGATGTTGGGTGTACTTATGGAATTTATGAAAATAATGATTTTACTATATATAATATTAATCATAAAATAATTAATAATATTAAATTTAAAAAAAAGGAGTAAATATGGAAAAAGATAAGTATTCAAATGATAAATATGATAGAGAATTATACATTCCAAAAGGATATATATTGCCAGATGGTACTAAATTAACAAAGAAGTATGCAAGATTTCATGAAGATATGGCTAAAAAGTTTATAGAAGAAAATTATTATATAAGCTATCAAAATGATTTTATAAAAGATTATAAAGATTATATGCTTATGAGATTACATGCATTACAAGTTTTATCTTGTGGTATGCCTATAATATCTTATTGTGATGATCATGTAAATAAAGTAATAGAAGATGCAATAGTATCTTATCTATCATATTGTTGGAAAGAAAATGTGATTTTTAATCCAACTGCATCATATTTTGATTATTTGAAATATCATTTTTTAAAAGAAAACAACGCTACTGTTTTATTAGGAGATAATGAATATGAGAAAAAAATTATTAAGTAAAACTTATTTAAGAGATGTTAATTCTTATGATATGAAAATAGATTATTCAAATGATGATTTTTGGTATTCTGTTAAATATATTAAAGATACAGTACCATTTGTAATTAGTACTGGTAAAACGCTAATTGATAATAATTATTACTTGTTAGAATTAGTTCCAAAGAATAAAAACTATTCTATGAGGGTATTTTTTAATGAAAAAAAAGAATTATTGCAGTATTATTTTGACATAAGTTTAGGCAATGGTTTAGATGAAAAAAGTAAAATACCATATTATGATGATGCTTATAATGATATTATAATTACTGATGATGTAATTGAATTAGCAGATGAAGATGAATTAGAGTCTGCCTATAAAAACAATAAAATTAGTAAAAAAGATTATGAATTAGTTAAAAAAACAACTAAAGAATTATATGAAGAAATAATAAGTAAAAATAATATTTATATGAATAAGAATTTAGAGGAATTATTATGATAACATATTCGAGTAATGCTTATTTAAAAGGAGTAAATAAGTATAAATATTACCAAACAAGAATAGAAGATAAAATTATTACTATTAAGAAATTAATAGATGCTGAAAAATTTATATTAAACGAAGACGGAAATGATATACTTTTATTAGATAATGGATTTTATATCTTAGAAATAATTCCATTAAATGAAAATTATATATGTAGATGTTTTATAGACGATAAGTTAAATTTAATTGAAACTCTTTATATATTAAGTAACAAAAATGAACTAGTTGATGGTATACCTACATATGAATCATTAAAATTAACATATGTAGTTACTAGTGATATTAGGAAAATATATCATGAAAATAGCCTAATAAAATTAAAAGAAGCAAATATGATAGATTTAAAAAAATTTATTTATTTAAATAATTACTTTAACAACTTAATACATGATATTGATAATTTAAATAGTGATCTTGATTATAAAAATTTAATTAGAAAGATTGGAGAATTATAGTATGCAAATAGCGGTTGATAAGAATAATAATGTATATGAGTTATCTACATTAAATATTATGAAATCAGATAATATATTTTTAAAACAAGGAATCAATAATTTAAGTGAAAAAGAGAAATTGCTAAAAGCAAAAAGTTTAATACTTGTTCATAGCAAAACTAAAAGAGTTATTTTTGAATTAAATATGATTCAAAATCAGCATTTCTTTCCTTTAAGCATTTTGGATTATGCTAATACCATGCTTAAATTTATGAAAAAAGAAATTAATGAATTTCCTATTATGTCATTAGATTCACATGATTATAATTTTTGTGATTTTAATTGTAAGGATTGCTTGGCTGTTGATACAAGAAAATGGGCTAAAGATAATTTAGGGTTTACTAATTTTGATATAAATCATTATGAAAAAGTATTGAAAGAAATAGCTAGATATTCTAAAAAAAGAGGATTAGATAGTATTAGATTTGAGATGTCTGGTGAAGGAAATCCAGATATGTACCCAAATAGAGCTAGATTAATAAAATATGCTAAAGAAGAATGTAATATGAGATGTGTGTATATATCATCTGGTAGTCAATTAGACGAAAAAACAATAGATGCTTTGGCTAAGTATGCTTATTATATAAGAATAAGCTTTCCAGGTATTAATAATGTTTCTTACGAAAAGTATTCTGCTCAAATAAAAAAAGAAAAACAATTTACTTATGATAATGCTATTGAATTAATTAAGAAATTAGTAAAAAAAAGAAAAGAATATGGACGTGAAGGGGAATTGATGATTGGCGCTAGAACTTGTATGAGACCAGAAAATAGTGGCTCATACTTAGAAACAGCTAAAACATTAGGAAAAATAGGTGTAGATAGTTTTCAAATAGTTAAAATATTAATTCCAATTGGATTAGATATAGAAAAATATAAATTAGATAGTACAACTATAGAAGAGTTAACTAATTTACATGATAATTATGCTAATTACGGTTTATTACATGTACAAGTTCCTCATGATTTAGATTATATATATTATGATAGACAAATAGATGAAAAACAAAAACCGAGTCAATGTTATAGTTCCATGGTTTCACCAATATTATATGGGCCTAATTTAATAATATGTACTCATTGGGAAAAAATCAAAGATGTTAAAGAATCCCATTATGGTTATTTAACCGGCAAAGAAAATGAATTAGAGAACATTATGAATAATGAACATGCTAATCATATTAGAAAATGTGTTCCTGAAAAATGTTCTTCTTGTTGTGCTATATATGATAACCAAATGTTAGAAATGATAAGATCACAATTATCTTTAGTATCTAATTTAGATGATGTTGAATTCTTATTAACTTACTAGGTGATATTATGAAAAATCATTTTAACATAATTTTAACTGAATATTGTAATGCAAATTGTTCTCATTGTTATATGGATAATAAAAATAAAAAGACTTTAACACGAGAACAAATAGATATAATTATAGACAAAATTAGTAGAAATACTAAATCAGTAACTTTGACTGGTGGAGAAGTGTTTATTTTTAGAGATTTATTATATTATATGATTAAGAAAATCCATGAATCAGTTCCTGATATTAAAATTGAAATAGAGAGTAATGGAATATATTTATATAATTTAGACAATCCAGTTTATGAATTGAAAAAATTGAAGCAATTAGGTGTTACTTCGATCAGATTTTCAGATGATCCATTTCATGAAATTGGTGGCATTAATTTGAAAAAAGTTAGAGATTTAAAAAAATTAGAATCCGATAGTACCCCTATTATTAAGTATTTATGTCAAACTAAAGCAGTAGCTATAGGTAAAGCAGAAAATTTGAATTTAAAACAAATATTAAAAGCTAATTGTATGAATAAATTAAGTACTAAAAATGAACCGTATTATTTTTTAGATATAGATGGCAATGTTTATTTATGTCCTTGGAAATGTTCTTTAAGTGTAGGCAATATTTTTAGTGATGCTTTAGTCGAAATAGAAGAAAATATAAAAAGTGAAATTAATAAATATATATTAATAGGAAATATTGAAGAAGCTATATCTTTTTATACAAATATTGATTTAGAAATAATTAATAAAGAATCTAAAGAAAATGGTCAGTGTTATTTATGCAAAAAATATTTTAAAAGGTGAAAATATGAAGCAAGTAAAATATTCAATTTTAGTTCCAGTTTATAACAAATTAAGATATTTAAAAAAATATTTTAGATTTATTGCAAATCAGGAATATCTAAATTATGAAATAATTGTTGTCGATGATAATTCTAATGATGGTTCATATGAATATTTAAGCAATCTAGAAAAGGAATATTCAAATCTATATGTTTATAAAAATTCTGAAAATGTAGGTTTAGGAGAAAATAGAAATATTTTATTATCTAAAGCAAAAGGGGAATATGTATTATTTGTTGATCCTGATGATTATGTAGAAATTGATTTATTAAAGCAAATAGATTTTGTTAATAATAATTTAGATGTAATTAGATATCAAAATGTAATAGAGCCTGTAACTAGAAATCAAAAATCAAAAGAAGCTGGAAAAGATAAATATAGATATTCAGTCAAAGGTACTGAAATAATTAGTGGAGAAGAAGCTTTATTATTATGGTTCTTAGGAGAAAGAAAGATAAATACTTTTCCTTGGACTTATGTTTATAAAAAAGAGTTATTTGATAATATACATTATCCTAAAACAATGATATTAGAGGATTTTGCTATTACCCCATTTTTAATTGCTAAAGCTAAAAAAGTTAAAGCTATTAATTATATAGGGTATCATTATTTATTATATGATGATAGTTTATCAAAAAAAGATAATGATTTAGAAAAAGTTAAGGCTAAATTGACTTTATTAAAAGAAATGATATTATTATCTGAAAAATTAATGGATACTATAGATTTGTCAGATAAGACTAAGAAAATTTATATAGATGATATTTGGAATAGATATTATATAAGAAAAGAAAAAATAAATAAAATGATTGAAAGCAAAGAAAAGTAATATGATTTATGTTGTTACTCATAAAAATGTATCTTTGAATTTAAATAATGATTATGTATTAATAGGTGTAGGCAATAATTCTATTGATAACGAAGATATTCATGATAATACTATGGAGAATATTTCGAGTAAAAATGAAAGTTATTGTGAATTGACTGCGCTTTATTGGATCATAAATAATTGTAATGATGATATTATTGGTTTAACTCATTATAGAAGAATTTTTACTGAAGAAGATGATACAAGTATAAAATTAATTGGTATGTCTGAGGTGAGAAAGATACTAAATGATTATGATATAATTCTTCCCCCTTTACATAATTGTGGTAATGAAAGTGTTTATTCCCATTATTCCAATGCACATTATAAGAAAGATATGAATATGACTAGAAAAGTAATAGAAGAAATTTATCCAGAATATATAGAAACTTTTGATGAAGTTATGAATAGCTCTTTTGAATATGGGTTTAATATGTTTATTTCGAAAAGAAAAACCATAAAAGAATATACAAATTGGTTATTTAACATTTTATTTGAACTGGAAAATAGAATAGATATTAATGAATATGATAATTATCAAAAAAGAGTATTTGGATTTATTTCTGAAAGAATATTTAATGTTTGGTTACGTTATAACAATTTAAAAATTAAAGAATTGGTAATATTAGATCCTAACAAAAATGAAGAAATTAATCATCAAAAGAAGTTTATAAAATCTAACGAAATTAAAAATAGATATAATTAAATAGTGTTAGATTTGCTAAATACTATTTTTGGTTATTAATATTTATTTGTTGTTAGTTTGAAATAAATATTTATATTAAAATATGAATCATAAAGACTCCTAAATAATACTGTTGTTAAAGAAAGCAATTAATAAATTGATATGAATAAAAAAATATAGAATAACTCCATCATAAGATGGAGTTTTCTGTTGTTTTATGATATAATTTATATGGAAAAGACATACATGAAACTAAAAATAGGAAATTTATGGTATATAAAGTATGAATATTTTATATATTATGCCTATTTACAAAATAAAATTAAGAGGGAATAAATTTTATGATAACTATATTCGAAAAAAAATATGATAAATACGATACAAATATTTTATGGGGAAAGTATGAAGGACATTTCCATGGTAGAAAAGTAAGAGGAATTTCACCATTTATATCATTTCATATAGATGGTGTAGGATACTTAGGATTAGAAACCATTTATTCAAAAGAAAATTTTGGTGAACTTAAAATAGATAAAAAAATTGATATAACAGAATATATATCAGATATAACAATAGAAGAAGATAAAAATGGTTGGTATTCTATCATTACTAATAAAGGTCATTCTTGCTATATAACAAGGTTAAATGAACATGAATATAAATTAGAATTTTGTATTAATTATAATGATTATTTTGATGAAAAAGAAAAAAGAATTGTCATTGATTCTAATTTAATAATATAAATACTATTAAAATATTAAAAAAATTTAGCAAAACACTTTATCATTAAACGACTAAAACAAAGGCAATAGTATTTCAATGCTTTAAAAAAATAAAATTTTATATGATAATGTAAAAATATAATATTGTTTTACAAATGATTATAAAAGGACATATAAGTGTCTTTTTTATTGTTTTTACTTAAAAAAAATGATAAAATTAAATAGGGTGATAAAAATGAAGATATTATGTTTAGGGCATGCCACTTACGATATTACTTTGCCCTTAGATGAATTTCCTATAGAAAATACTAAAAATAGAGTTCAAGAAAGAATAGAATGTGGTGGGGGACCTGCTAGTACTGCTGCTTATTTATTAGGCAAGTGGGGAGCAGATGTATATTTTGCAGGAATTGTTGGAAATGATTTTTATGGACATAAAATAAAGGAAGAGTTTGAAACTGTTAATGTTAATACAAAATATTTAGAGTTAAGAAGCAACCATAGTACAACATCTAGCTTTGTTTTAGCAAATAAACAAAATGGTTCAAGAACAACTTTTGCTTACAAACCAAAAAAAGTTGAAATGAATGAATTCAAATTAGATTTTATTCCAGATGTAATTTTAATTGATGGTCAAGAGTATCAAATGAGTAAAGATATTTTAACTAAATATCCTAATGCATTAACAATAATAGATGCAGGTAGAGATACTAGTGAGGTGATTGAACTATGTAAGATGGTAAAATGGGTAGCTTGTTCTAAGGATTTTGCTGAAAAAGTTACTGATATCAAAATTAATTATGATGATTTCGAAACACTAAAAAGTATTTACTCAAAACTAAAAGAAATATTTAGAAACGAAGTAGTTATAACGTTAGAAGATAAGGGTTGTCTTTACAATTATGAAATTATTAAATCAGTTAAATTAAAGTCCGTTGATTCAACTGGTGCTGGAGACATATTTCATGGAGCTTTAACATATTATTTAGCTAATGGTTATGATCCAAAATTTGCAATTCAACTTGCTAATTATGCGGGAGCTATATCAGTAAGTAGAATTGGCACTAGAAATTCAATACCTTTAAAAGAAGAGATGGAAGCTGTATATAATGAATTTAAATGATATAATTTTCATTGATAACTTACCATCATTAGATTTGCATGGTTTTGATCGCGAAACAGCTCGTGTTGCTATTAACGATTTTATCAATGACAATATAAAATTAAAAAACAAATTTATCGTTATAATTCATGGGATTGGTAGTGGTATATTAAAAGACGCTACACATTTAACTTTAAAAAAAAATAAAAATGTTTTAGAATTTAAAATATGCATGTTTAATATCGGATGTACAATTGTTAATATAAATTTGACAAAATAAAAAAATCTGCTATAATATATGGCAACAACGAGGAAATATTAGAAATTTATCTAATTTGACAAATAAAAAAAACTATGGTAGTATATATGCCATAAAAAAAGAGGGGGAATTTATATGTACGAAGAAAGAAAAAATTCAATGTCATTTAAGGATGTCATTTTACAACTTATGCTAGTGGTTCTATTTGTTTTGATTATGATTTGGTTATTCCCTACTAAAAATTATTTAAAAGATAATTTTGTAGGAAAAGAAGAATTAGAAAGCGAATTATCATTACAATTACAATCATTATATGGACGTTTATTTACTGATAATATTGAAAGTATGAGGGATGCTGCTCAAGGTTATTTTACTAATGAACGTTTACCTCAAAAAATAGGCGATTCAGCAACTTTAACTTTAAAAGAAATGGAAGAAAAAAAATTAGTTATTCCATTTAAAGATAGTAATAATCAATCATGTGATGTAACAAATTCTTATGTAAAAGTTACTAAAATGGATGATGAATATCAGATGAAAGTTCAATTAACTTGTTCTGATTACTCAGATTACATTATAGTATACATGGGATGTTATGATTATTGTGATTCTGATTTATGTATTAAAGAAGAAACACCAACAACTCCATCTAAACCTGTTGAACCTGAAAAACCAACAGCTCCTGAAACTCCAGTTGTAAATAAAAAATATAAATATGAATATAGATTAGACATTCAAAATACATATTCTGCTTGGGGACCTTGGTCAGAGTGGTCTAAAGTTAAAGTAACACCTAATGAGTTAAGACAAGTAGAAATGGATACTTTTAATGAATTAGTAGGCTATAGAACAGAAATTTACTATGAGTATGTTACATCTACAGAATATAAAGAACAAACTATAAAAGTTCAAGTTGGTACAGAAACTAGACCAGTAGGGGAAAAAGTAGTTGATACTAAACCTGCTATTGGTGATACTAAAACCGAAAAAGTTTATGGTAATGTTATTAAAAATACAACTCCAGGTGGATATTCTGATTGGGTATATCAAGGCTATACAACAAAACCATATCAATTATTTGATACAGATACAGTTGATTATCAATATGTAAGTCATAAAACTGTTCCTGTATGTGATGATGTTTGTAAAAATGTAACTTATTATACTTATAAAGTATATAAAAGAACATATACCGAAGGCACTACTACATATTCTTGTCCAACTGGATATACAAAAGAAGGTAGTGGGGCAAGTACTAAATGTTATAAATATGTAACAACAGGAACTGGTACATATTCATGTTCAACATATGGAAGTGACTATAAATTAGATGGCGCTAACTGTATAAAAACTGAAACTATATATGAAGAAGTTCCAATCTATAAAGAAGTTACTACAACAATTCCAGTAGAAGTTGTTGAAAAAGTTGAAAGAACTAAAAATATTCCAATATATGAAGAAGTTAAATACTATAGGTATAGAACTCGTGAACAATTAACTGTTGCTGGATATGATATAAAATGGAGTACCAGTCAAAATGACCAATACTTGTTAAGTTTAGGATACTATTTAACAGGAAAAAAAGAAGAAGTGTAAATTAACTTCTTTTTTTGTTTGACTTTTAATAATTGCTATGTTAGAATAAAATAAGAATAGAAGAGTGTCGAGGTGGATACATGAAAGAGTCTTATATATTTGAATATGTTAATGAAAATGAATTTAGAAAATATGAAAGAAGTTTGAAAAAGTATAATATGTTAGCTTATAAAAAGTTATATTTTTCATATTATCCATCATTTAAAGAAGGTACATTTTTGGGTGAAATTATAAGTTTTAATGAGGATAGCAATTCAAAAAGTTTCGAATTGAAATTGCCTACAGACATTATGTTTTCTAAAGTTCATGGCGATATTAAATTACATTATACAGTTTACTTTAATGAAAAAATTGTAATGCTTGATAAAATAACTCCAGAAGGTATTTTGGGTGAGGGGCATCAATCAGAACTTACAACTTATAAAGGAGTTATGATTTCAAAGGAAAATCAAGATAAAGATATATTTAAAATCAATTTACTTAAAATGTTACAAAAATAAATCCTTATAAAAAGGATTTTTTTAATAAAAAAAAACAGTCAAGATGACTGATATTTATGCTTACTGGTGCGAGTGAAGGGACTTGAACCCCCATGCCATAAGGCGCTAGATCCTAAGTCTAGTGCGTCTGCCAATTTCGCCACACTCGCAAAAAAAATTGGTGGACCCTGTAGGACTCGAACCTACGACCGCCCGGTTATGAGCCGGAT
>DVJX01000076.1 GCA_018716405.1 Candidatus Faecisoma merdavium
ACATCATATTTTTCTTTTTCGTTCATTCTTAATTCAGCCTTTCTCATTCAAGTCACCTCGGTGACATATTATATAACATCGGGACATTTTCGCAAGTTAATACTTAAGACATTATCACAAATTAATCATAAAATGTAGTAAAAAACATATAATTTCATTGACAAATATATGTTTTTTTTATATAATTAATAGCGGTACATTAATTTATTCCCACATTTAATGAATCTTGGGACAATTCATTATTTGGAAGAAAGGAAAATAATATGAAAAATTCTTATATGCAAAGAAAAGAAGACGTAGTAAGAGATTGGTGGGTAATCGACGCTGAAGGTGAAAACTTAGGTCGTTTAGCTACTAAAGTTGCTACAGTATTACGTGGTAAACACAAACCAACTTATACTCCACATATTGATGGTGGTGATAATGTTATCGTAATTAATGCTAGTAAAATTAATTTAACTGGTAATAAATTAGATGACAAAATCTATTACAATCATAGTGGTTATACTGGTGGGTTAAGAGAAAGAACTGCAAGAACTATGCGTGAAGATTATCCTGTAGAAATGATTGAAAGAGCTGTAAAAGGTATGTTACCTAAAGGAAGATTAGGTAGACAAATGTATAAAAAATTATTTGTTTATGCTGGAAGCGAACATCCACATATGGCTCAAAAACCAAAGGAAATGAAATAGGTGATTTAATGGAAAAGAAAATATATCTAGGAACTGGTAGAAGAAAATCTTCTGTAGCTCAAGTTAAAATGACTTCAGGTAGCGGTAAAATTACTGTTAATGGTCGTGATGTTAGAGAATTCTTCCCATATGAAACTAATGTTATGGATTTAATGCAACCATTAGTAGCTACAAACAATGAAAAAACATTTGATATTGATGTAAAAGTTAATGGTGGCGGATTTACAGGACAAACAGGAGCAATTAGATTAGGTATTACAAGAGCTTTATTAGAATATGATAAAGTAAATGAAGAATCTGAAAATAGTTATCGTAAAGTTTTAAAAAGAGCTGGTTTTGTAACTAGAGACGCAAGAGTAAAAGAACGTAAGAAACCAGGATTAAAAGCAGCTCGTCGTGCACCACAATTTAGTAAAAGATAATCAAGTATTTACTTGGTTATTTTTTTTTGATAAAATGTTTGTGGAGGAATAATATGCCAGATTTATCAAAATTAATAAATTTATTACAATTTGAATTAAGTAAAGAAAAGAAAAAACAACAGCAACTAGATTCATTAACTCTTACTTATGATTTATATAAGGAAATTTTAAATTATACAGATAATATTGATTCAATATTAGAAAATAAAGATATTATATTGATTATTCTTGATACATTAGATCGAGATATTCAATTAACAATGACTAAAAAGATATCAGTAATTGAATTGTTTAAAAGAAAACAAATGACCGATTTGAAAAGTTATAGTAATGCAGTTGCGGTTATAGAAAAATTAGTGTCGACAATTAGAAAAAATTATATTGAATTAAGCATGCAAATATCTGAGACAAAAAAAGAATTAGAAAAAGATAATAGTAACAATAGGATTTTTGAATTAATTTTAAAGAAAATAGAATATGGCCAATATATTTCATATAATTTGATTGAACATTTAACACACTATTTAGAAGAAAAAAAAGTAAGTTCTGTTGAATTAATAATTTATTTAGAAAATATGCGTATTTATAATAAGAATATTTATGAAAAGATTCATCATTTACCTAAAAATTATAAAAATGATATTTTAGATATGTTATCTTTGGGCTTTGAAAAACTTGATTATTCGGAACTTGACTATAATGCTGAAATAGCAAAAAAGGCTGATTTTCATTATTCACTTTTAAAATATCAAAAAAATTTAGATGAGTATTTAATTGAAATAAAAAATGAAATAACTAATTCTAATGACTTACAACTATTTTATATTTTAATGATAAATAAGATACAAGATGAAATTTTAAGCTTGATATCTTTAATTAAAGATAAAGAATTTTATATTGATGACCAAGCTAAGAATGAAATCGTTTTTTCATATCGAAGATTGTTAAAAATTTATTTATTTTTTAGAGATGCATATTTTAACACCATAAAAATAGAAGAACAAGCTTCACCTGTTAAAGCTAATATTATTTTTGCTCAAAATCCAAATGGTAAATGTTATTTTTTAAAAGATTTAAAAAGTGTAAATAATGAATATTTAGCAAAAGTACTAGAATTAATCGAAAAATTACAAAATGGAAATTTAGCAAACAAAAATATAGCAGGATTTACATCTTTATATAAGGAATTTAAAAAGTTAAAAGATGATCAAATTAGAATTGTACTTCATCAAATTAATCCCTCTCTTTATTGTGTTATGGGTGTAGGAGTGAAAAAAGATAATACGGGTGATTCTTTATATAGCCTTATATGTGCAAGAAAATATCCTAAGGAAGAAACTGAAATTATTAAATTACAAAATGAAAGTGCTTCTACTTTACAAGAAGTTACCGATTATATTAATCAAAATAAAAGGAAGGGAAATAGATGATAGAACAATTATTAAATCAGGTAGAAAAATTACCTCTAGATGATGTAAAATATGAAATATTCTTAGAAAAACTATTAAATAATATAAGTTATATGAACGAAGATCAATTATCAAGATTAAAGAAAATAGTTTTTATAAAAATGGAATATGATGCAAAAAATTTTGAAGATGAAATTGAGGGGAAAATAAAATGAATAAAATAGTTTTAATAGGTTGTGGCAATGTTGGTATGAGTTATGCTTATGCTTTGTTAAATCAAAAAACAAATGTAAATGAATTAGTTTTAATAGACTTAAATAAAGAAAGAGTTATAGGAGAAGTTATGGACTTAAATCATTGCTTAGCTTTCGCCCCAAATAAAATTGATATTAAAGCAGGTGGTTATGAAGATTGTAAAGATGCTACTATGGTAGTTATTGCGGCTGGTGCAAATCAAGAAAAAGGCGAAACTAGAATGGATTTAATTTATAAAAATAGTAAAATATTTAAAGATATTGTTACTGAAGTTACGGATAATGGATTTAATGGAATTTTTTTAGTTGCTACTAATCCATTAGATGTAATGACATATTTAACTTGGAAATATTCAAAACTACCTACTAATAAAGTAATAGGTTCAGGTACTAGTTTGGATACAGCAAGATTAAGATACATAATAGCAAACAAATTAGAGTTAAGTCCTAAAAATGTTCATGCTTATGTCATAGGAGAACATGGCGATTCAGAGTTTGTTCCTTGGAGTAATGCTAATATAGGTTTGCAAAATATTAAGGATTATTTAAATGATTCAGAATTAAATGAAATTTATTTAGATGTTAAAAATGCTGCATATGAAATAATTAATCGGAAAGGTGCAACATACTATGGAATTGGTATGTGTTTAGTTAGAATTACTAACGCTATTTTAAACAACGAAAATAGCATCATAACAGTGTCAACTTATGATGAAGATAACAATATTTTTATTGGGTTACCTGCAATTATCAATAAAAATGGTGTTAAAGGTAAGATATTTGTTAATTTAACAGAAGAAGAAACAAAAAAATTACAAAATTCAGTTGACGTAATTAAAGAGGCTATATCTAGACTATGAGTTGACAGGTAAAAAAATATTTTTCTTGACTAAGAAGTTTCGTGATAATATAATTTTTATTAGAGGCGATAAAATGATCAATAGAATTATATTAAATGAAACTTCTTATTTTGGTTATGGTTCAAGAAGCGTATTAAAAGATGAAATTAAAAAAAGAGGATATAAAAAAGCCTTAATAGTAACTCAAGAAAATATTTTAAAAAATGTTACTGATAAAGTTTTAGAAGTATTAGATGGGTTTGATTATGAATTATTTATGGAAATAAAACCAAATCCAACTATAAAAAATGTTAAAGATGGTGTTAGTAGATGTAAAGAAATTAATGCTGATTATATTATTGCCATTGGTGGTGGTTCAGTTATTGATACTGCTAAAGCAATTGGCATTATTATGACTAATCCTGAATTTAGTAATGTTGTTTCTTTAGATGGTACTGCAGAAACAAAAAATAAATCATTACCTATTATAGCTATTCCAACTACTGCTGGAACTGCTGCAGAAGTAACTATTAATTATGTAATAACTGATGAAGAAAGAGTAAAAAAAATGGTATGTGTTGATCCTCATGATGTTCCTGTTTTATCAATTATTGATCAAGAATTAATGATGGAAATGCCAAAAATGGTAGCTGCTTCTACAGGTATGGATGCTTTAACTCATGCTATTGAAGGATTTACTACTAAAGCTGCTTGGGAAATGACTGACATGTTTCATTTAGAAGCAATTAAATTAATATTTAATAGTATTGAAAAAGCGGTAAATGAAAAAGATAAAAAAGCTATTGAAAATGTAGGATTAGGTCAATATATAGCAGGTATGGGATTTTCTAATGTAGGTTTAGGTTTAGTCCATGCCATGGCTCATCCATTAGGAGCTTTATATGATACACCACATGGTATAGCTAACGCTGTTATTTTACCTTATGTAATAGAGTATAACTCTAATGTTTGTTATGACAAATTAAAAGAAATAGCTAAAGCTATGAATTTAGAAGTTGACAATTTATCTAATGAAGAAGTAGCTAGTAGTATAGTAAACTCTATTAAAGAAATGAATAAAAAATTAGGTATTCCTTCTAGTTTAAAAGAATTAAATGTTTCTTTAAAAGATATTGATTGGCTAGCTAATGCTGCTTATAATGATATTTGTTTAGGTGGAAATTCAAAAGAAGCTAGTGTTGAAGATATTAAAAAAATATATGAAAGAATATATGAGGGGATATAAAATCCTCTTTTGTTATATATTAGAAGTTATTAATTAATTTTTTAATATTAGTTTGACTTTTAAAAGTTTTTTAGATAGAATATCTAAACGGGAGGAAAATTATGCAAGAAAAAATAAAACAATTTTTTGAAGAATTAATGCGAGGATATTATAATTTTAGTTTGCATAAAGAGCTAATGTATGAGGGAAGAGCGGTTTTGGAATATGCGATTGAAAATAATAAAATCAAGGAGTTTAAAAAATTAATAACACCTCAACAATATGCTGATGGCTATGTAAGAATAATATTTGATCCTTTTAGTGATATCATTTTTCCTTATTTAAATTATTGTTTAGAACAAGGCATTACTGGAATAAAAGAAATAATGGATGAATTATATAATATTGATTATGAGATGTTATCGAAAATAAGAATTAAAGATTCTCATGCTAGACAAATTTCTGGTATGGGACATCCAATCAATGGTATAAAAGATATCATTTTATTTAGTGAACCTGCTTGTTTGCAAGCGATGATAAAACTTTATGAATTAAACATTGATACTTGGGGTAATGATACAGAAGGTGTTTTTGAAGACGAACAATTTATTACTGAAGATGGTTTGACGTGTGGAATTAATATTTATTATTCTAGACTTAGTGATGAGAACAAGAAAATTATAGATAAACTAAGAGAAGAAGGATTTGTCAAAGATGCAATAAATAATGAAGAAATTATTTTGATATGTACAAAATGTGATAGTGAAGAAACAATTGGAGATGTAAGTAAGAGATTATTTGATATTGTTTCACAATTAAAAATTCAAGATGTGAAATATTATGATTATTGCGAAAGTGTAATGAAAAAAATAGTTTTTAATACATATTCATTTTTAAATTGTTATGATTTTTTGCCTCAACAAGAAAAAGAAATAAAATGTAAAGAATTAATGGATGAAATTGATAAAAAAAGTTTAGAAGAATTATCTGAAATATTATGTCAACAAGGCTATTATATTAGTTATGAAGAAAACAAAATATTTTGTAGCAAAAATGTATATTTAAAACATTTGAAATATTTAAAAAGCCAAGATTCACAAAATAATTTATCTGAAGATTCTACAAATGTAGGTGAGATGAAACAAAAAAATAGTTAGATGGTGATAAAATGCAAATATTAAAAAAAATAAAAATTAATAACAGAAATTATTATGCTATAATTGATTTAGAATATAAAAAAATTCAAAATAATTTTCCAGTATTACGTCTTAAAAATTACAAAGATGATTATTGGGACAGCGGAGATTGTTCAATTTTAATTGAAAGAATTGAAGAAAATTATTCATTAAAAAAAGCACAACAATATGATAATAATATTGCTTATATGAATGATATTTTATATATATATGATAGAATGCCTTTTATAAGTGGTATAAAAGATATTAGTATTTCTAACAATATGATATCCGAAGAATCATATATATCAAAAGAAGAAATCGAAAAATATATTAAAGAATTTAATATAAAAATGAATCATATTGATAATTTTAAATTAAGTGATTCTCAAATTTGGAAATTTTAATAACATTAATATATTCATTTGAAAAATTAAAATTGTAATAGGGGATTTAAAATCTCTTTTTATTTATGATATAATTAATAAAGGTGATTTTATGTTGTTAAGTAACGAATGGATTGATTATGAATGCTTAAGTGCTGGTAATGGGGAAAAATTAGAAAGATGGGGGAATGTCATATTAAGAAGACCTGATCCTCAAGCAATGTGGCCTATTAAAAATAGTGAATTATGGAATAATATAGATGCTTTTTATCATCGTTCTAATAAAGGTGGGGGTTATTGGGAATATAAAAAAAAATTACCTGATCATTGGATAATCAAATATAAAGATTTAAAATTTAAAGTAAGTCCTACTAATTTTAAACATACTGGTTTATTTCCTGAACAAGCAGCTAATTGGGATTTTTCAATTAATAAGATAAAAAATAGTAAAAGAAAAATTAAAGTTTTGAATTTATTTGCTTATACAGGTGGGGCAACTATGGCAGCAAGTTATGCAGGAGCTGATGTTGTTCATGTCGATGCATCTAAAGGTATGGTTGAATGGGCAAAAGAAAATATGAAATTATGTGGATTAGAAAACAATAAAATAAGATTTATTGTGGATGATTGTTTAAAATTTGTACAAAGAGAATTTAGACGAGGAAATAAATATGATGTGATTATTATGGATCCTCCTAGTTATGGAAGAGGACCTAATGGTGAAATGTGGAAGTTTGAAGATAATTTATATAATTTAATCAATGAATGTTTAAAAATATTAAGTGATGAACCATTATTTTTCTTAATTAATGCTTATACAACTGGTATATCAAGTACAGTTTTATACAATATTTTAAAAACTACTTTAGAAAGTAAATATAAAGGAAAGGTTACTGCTGGGGAAATTGGGTTACCTATTAAAGATAATAATTTAGTTTTACCTTGTGGTATATATGGAAGATGGGAAAATGAAGATATTATATGAAGATAATCATTTATTAGTTGTAGTAAAGCCTGTTAACGTACCAGTATGTGAGGATGAATCTAAAGATGAAGATTTATTAAATATGTTAAAAAAATATTTAAAAGAAAAATATAATAAACCAGGTAATGTTTATTTGGGATTAGTTCATAGATTAGATCGACCAGTAAGTGGTGTTATGGTTTTTGCGAAAACAAGTAAAGCGGCTTCAAGATTAAGTGAACAAATAAGATTAAAACAGTTTAAAAAAGAATACCATGCTATAGTTATTGGTAAAGTCGATAAAGGTATCTATAAGGATAATTTATTAAAAGATAAAAAAACAAATATAACTAAAGTAGATAAAAATGGTAAAGAATCAATTTTAGAATATGAATTAGTAAAATATGTTAATAATTATTCTTTAGTTAAAATTAATTTAAAAACCGGAAGATCACATCAAATAAGAGTTCAATTTTCATATCATAATCATCCATTAGTAGGGGATAATAAATATAATAAAATGGAAGTAAAAAAAATACCCGTTTGTTTATTTGCTAATAAATTAACATTTTATCATCCAATAACAAAGGAAGAATTAGTCTTTGAACAACCATTACCTAATTGTTATCCTTGGAATTTATTTTAGACACTTTTGTGTCTAATTTTTTTGATATTTGACAAAACAACTTTAAATAAAATTTATTTATGGTAAAATAATTATTTGAGGTATATTATGAAAAAAGTAGTTATCATAGTTGTTATAAGTTTTATTATTTTATTTTATCTATTTACTTTAAAAATTAATATAACTGTGAATAGTAATAATGTTAAAGTATTTGATAAGTATAATGAAGAGGTATCAAGTTGTTTAGAAGATATATTTGGTTTTTGTTTGCTCAAATTACCTGTTAATGTAGAAGGTAACATCGACACTAATGTAATAGGCAATTATAAAATTAAATATGAATCAAAAATATTATTTAAAAGTAAAAAAATAGAAAAAGAAATAAAAGTTTATGATGATGAACCACCAGTTATTACTGTGGATAAAGATGTAATTGAGTCTTGTCCAAATAAAAATGGTGACATTACATATAAAGCTGTGGATAATTATGATAATGATATAACTGATAAAGTAACTAAAGAAGTAATTGATAATAAATATGTTTTGAAAGTTAGTGATAGTTCAAATAATGAAACTATTTTAGAAATTCCAATAGAATATAAGGATGATGAAAATCCAACTATAAAATTAAAAGGTTCTAGTATAGTTTATTTGAAAATTGGTGAAAAGTATAATGAATATGGTTATACTGCTACTGATAATTGTTTGGGTGATATAACTAATAGAGTAAAGATAAGTGGTAACGTTGATAGTAATAAAGAAGGAAAATACATTATAACATATTCTGTTACTGATGATTTAAATAATGAAATAGAAGTAACTCGAACAATTTATGTATATAATAAAAATCCTGACATTCCAGTAGGAGATAAGGTAATTTATTTAACATTTGATGATGGCCCAAGTAATTATACAAATACATTATTAGATATATTAAAAAAATATAATGTAAAAGCTACATTTTTTGTAACTAGTAATGGAAGTGATGATACAATAAAAAAAGCTTATCAAGAAGGACATAGTATTGGAATCCATAGTTATAGTCATAAGTATAATGAGATATATAAAAGTGAAGAAGCATTTTTTAAAGATGTAGACAAAGTTAATGAAAGAATAAAAAGAATAACAGGAGAGTATAGTCGCATTTTAAGATTTGCAGGGGGTAGTTCTAATACCGTAAGTAGATTTAATAAAGGAATAATGACTAGATTATCTAAAGAAGTTGAATTAAGAGGTTATAAATATTTTGATTGGAATGTATCTTCTTCTGATACTGCTACCAAAGATTCAAATAAAATAGCCAATAATGTTATTAGAAGTTTGAGAAAAGGAAACAATGTTGTATTACAACATGACACAAATTATGGAAGTGTTAAAGCAGTAGAACAAATAATTCAATATGGCTTATCTCATGGCTATGTTTTTGATGCATTAAATATAACAAGCCCAACAGTACATCATGCTATTAATAATTAGTAGATTTATCTACTTTTTTTCATATATTTAAATAGGTGAAAATATGAAAAATAAAATATTTTATTTATTCTTTTTTTTAATAAGTTTATATACGATTGGAATTATTAATGCTTTAAATTTACCTTTATTAGGAAAAGTTATATACATAGATCCAGGACATGGAGGCACTGATCCGGGTGCAATATATAATGATTTATATGAATCAAATTTAAATTTACAAATAAGTTTAAAAATTCAAACTGAATTAGAAAAAAATGGGGCAATAGTTTATTTAACTAGATATGGTGATTATGATTTATCAGTTAAAAATGCAATAAATCGAAAAAGAAGTGATTTATCTAGAAGAGCAAATATAATAAATGAATCAGAAGCTGATATATATTTATCAATTCATTTAAATTCAGATGTTTCTAGTACATGGCAAGGAGCACAAGCATTTTACGATACAGTAAATGATGAAAATGAGTTAATAGCTAAAATAATGCAAGAACAATTTAAAAATGATTTAAAAACTACTCGTGAATATAAACAAATAACTGATCATTATTTATATCAAAGAGTAAAAATACCTGGTGTTTTGTTGGAAGTTGGGTTTATATCTAATCTTAACGAAAGATATTTATTAAAACAAGATAGTTATCAAGAAAAAATTGCTAACAGCATTAAAGATGGATTAATCACCTATTTTACACATATTTAATAAAATTACTTGAAAAAAAAACATAATAATGATATTATTATTCTAGAGGTGGAAAATATGGTGGAGAGTTATAATGATTATAGTTATAATGAATATGATGAGAAAAAAAACAAAGTTCCTTGGAAGAAAATAATATTGTTAAGTGTTATATTAATAATAATAGTGGCTTTAATTCTTTTTTTGTTAAAATCATGTGGGAAAACTAATTTAAGAGAAGGTTTAATTGAGGCCGCGAAAGATTATTATGAAAAATATCCTGATTTACTTCCTTCAAATGTTGGTGAATGTACTACATTAACATTAGAGGATTTGGAAAAAGAAGGATTAATTAATTCAAAAGATTATGAAACATGTGAAAAAAAGCAAACTTATGTTAATATTTGTTATTTAGAAAGTAAAACATATCACTATTCAGCAATCTTAGAGTGCGAAGTTGAAGATACAAATTATGGTATGTGGCAAGATGGAAATGAGTCTGATTTACAAGAAACATCTGATGTTAGGTTTAAATTTTTAGGTGAAATGTTAAAAACAGGAACAAAGTATTATTATCCTAATGATTTAACTGATGCGTCTAAGGTTATTGAATATTATTCTAGTATTCCAAATAATGATTATGTTGGAAGTGAAGATGAGCAAATAGGATATAAGTGGTATACTGAAAAACAAGTTGCTTCTTACTGGGAGGGTGGAAAATATTCTTCAACTCAACCAGAAGGTTATCCTACTAAAGGAAGTAGTACAACGGTAACAAAATATTCAGATACAAAACCAAGTAGTGCAAGTTATCGTCAAATAAAAGATGTTACTTTATATAGGACACAAAGTATAGCTAGGCCTTATGTTTGGGTTTGTGTAAATCCTAATAATCCAAATGATGCAGTTGTATCAGATAAGCCATGTCAAGGTACTCATTCTAAAACTAAAGATATACGCTACACTTGTAATGGGGTTGATGAAGTTAAGGTTACAGCAGAACAAATAATTAATAGAGATTTCCCAAGTTGCGGTGATTGGTCTTCATATACTACTAACTCTTGTAAAACAAATTATTTAAATGGTGTTAAATGTGAAAGTAAGTCAGGATATGAATATACTGATACAATGTGGAAATGGTATAAAATGGACAATGTAAGAAGTTATTATCCAAGTAATGCTAGCACGGCTGATAAAGAAAATACTTATTATATAACAGCACCTAGTGATGGTTATGTAAAAGATGAAACTACAAAAGCTACTGTTCATAAATATTATAAATTGGTAGAAGATGGTGTTGCAAATAACTATGAAGAATGGCTTCCATTAACTAATGAATATGTAACTTTGAGTGAAATGTTAGCAAGTTTTAGAGAAAATGGTTATGAGGTATATAACTTAAGTGAAGTAAATAAAATAGATGAAATAAGATATCAATTTAAATTACAATATAGGAATTTAGATAAATAAGGAGGTACTATATGAAGGAAGAAATATTAACAAGATTAAAAGATATACAATCTGCAATAGAAAATGATAGTTTAGCTAAGGAATATTCAACTGATGAAGTAAAACAAAATTTAGAAGTTCAAAAACAACGTTTGAGTTCTGAAATTGCAATTTTAAGCGAAGAGGTAGCTAAAGAAAATAATTTTATATCTGCTTCATATCTTGAAGCTGAAGCAAAATTAAAAAATATTGAAAAAAATAAATTAGATATCATGAAAGCAAAAAGTGATAACTCTAGTCTGATAAAAAGTTTAGAACAAGAAGTTTTAAATATTAATAGGGATTTAGATGCTATAAAAGAATCATTAAGTGAAGCACAAAATAATATTCAAAATTATAATCCTAATAGATTAGATTCTGATTTGAACAATTTAAATTCTGAAATGAGCTTGTTAGAAGCAAGAAGAGATAGTGTAACTAAACAATTAAATTCAACAAAAGAAAGTCGAAATCAATTAGAAGAAAAAGAAAAAAATATAGAGAAAGAAGAAATCTTGTTCAAAGAACGTCTTCAAAACTTAGAAAGCAGTAAAATTGATAAGGAAAAATTAGAAGAAGAAAATAAAAAATTAGCTGCTGCTAAAGAAAGATTGGATTTAATAAGTTCTAAAAATCCTGCTTTACTTTTAAATTTTAAAGAAGATGTTGAAGATTTAATTAATAGTATAGAATCTAATTATATAACAGATGAAGGAATATTAAATAGAATAAATATTTTAAAAACTAAATATCCTAGTAAGAACAAAGAAGAAGTAGCGGCATTGTTAAAAGACAATCATGAGTTGCAAGATAATGTTAATAGAGAAATACAAGAATTGAAATCATTGCTTTCTGATGATATAAATTATAGCCCATCAAGACTTCAAAAAGCACAATTAGAAGAAGAACTTAAAGTACATGAAGGAAATATAAATGATTTTGATACTTCTATTAAAGGTTTAACTGCAAGCGCTTCAGTTTATCAAAGATCACGTTTAAATTTCCAAAAGTCTATTGGCGATTTTCAAAAAATGATTAGTGATCTTGAAGAAAAAAATAAAAGATATAGCTTACGATTTGCTATAGAAACATCTTTAACTCAAAAGGAAGAGGAACTCATTTTAAAAAATATAAATAAAAATAAAAAGAAGATTAAATTATTAAATAAAAAAATTAGTAAGTATGAAACTGCAATTTTAAATTCTGATACATCATTAAAATCATTAGAATCTAGTATAAAAAATTTTCAATCTTTAAAATCAAAAGAAGTTAAAGAGAAAGAAGAAAAAATAAAGATATTAGAAGATACAACTACAATAGATAATTCTGAAAAAGATAAAGATGAGAAAAATTTAAAACGATTAGAATCAGAATTAAAAGCATTAAAATTAGCTGAAAAATCAATTAATTATGATTATACTGGTAAATTAAATGAAATTGATAATTTAGTAAAAAACAATAAGAAAGCTAGTGTTGAAAAAGAAATGCCAGAAGAAGCAGTATCAATTGTAGCACCAATCGCACCACAAGTTGAACCTTCAACTTCTCCAATAGTTGAAAATAACGAAGAAAAAGGTTTTGTATTAGTTGATAACAATGATACCGCAAATAATCAACCTGAAGAACAAGAAGAAAAAGGTTTGGCTCCGGTAGGAGGTCCTTTTGTCCCTCCCGTTATTCCTCCTGTTATAGATGTTGAGGCAGAACCAGTAACAATTAGCTTTTGGAAAAAAGCAAAAAATAAAGTTTATGAAAAACTAAAAGATAAAAAATTTATTAGAGAAGTAAAAGCAACTGTTGCTGCAGCAATAATTGCATTTACTATGGGATTAGGTCTTTCAAAATGTTCTAATCAATCAGAAATTTATAATGGAAATAGTATTGTATCAACTATTGATAACGACACGAAAAATGATCATTCACCTGAAGAAACTCTAGAACAAAAACCAGAAGAAAAACCAGAAGAAAAACCTGAGGAAAAACCAGAGGAAAAACCAGAAGAAAAACCTGAGCCAGAAGATAAGGAAACTCAAGTTGTTGAAAGTGGACAAGTTGGAATACTTCAAACTGATGATGATACGGTTACAGTTACTGATAACGTTGATTTGACTACAGGAGAAGAAAACACACCACAACAACAAGTAGCTCAAGAAATAATTGATAGATTAGAACAAGAAGGTAATGAAATAGGAACATCTTTAGATGATCCTAATGTAGATTCTTCAACTGTATCTGATGATGGAACTATTACTAATACATATGAAGATAATACAACTACTGGCGATAAAACTGTAGAAGATGTTATAGAAGAAATTGCAAATGAAAACCATGACGGAGAAGTTTCAGATGATATTTGGAATGATTTAAACGATTTATATTTGGAAGAGATAGGGGAAAATTCGGAAGAAATAGGAGGAAAAAGTAGATAATTATGGAAAATAGAATACATCAAGTTATGGAACTTGGAAATGGTAAAAAATATGTTGTCATAAAACAAGCTATTTATAAAGGACATAATTATTTTGTCGCTGCACGTTTAACAGATGATGAAGAAGATGTTTTAGAAGAATTTGTAATGTTTGAAGAAGTTGAAAAAGATGGTGAAAGTGCAGTTTTAGAAGTAAAAGATCCAAATATATATCAAATGGTTTGCAAATATGTAGGTTTATTAGATTAAAAAGTTGTTATAAAAGTAACAGCTTTTTTAATTATCATTTATTTTTCACTTATTATTTTATTTTTTATGATATAATTATAATGGTGGTAGCATGAAAAAGGTATTTAAATCTTTAGAACAACAAATTGAAATATTAGAATCAAAAGGATTAAAAATTAATGATTATGAAAAAGCAAAGGAAATTTTGTTTAAGGAAAACTACTTTTTTGTTAATGGTTATAGGCACTTATTAATTAACCCAAACAACAACAATGTTTTTGTAGAAGGTGCTACATTTGATGAATTATATGCAATATTCATATTTGATAGACACCTTAGAAATATTATGTTTAAGTATATTTTAATTATTGAAAATAATATAAAATCGATTATAAGTTATCAATTATCAAAAAAATATGGTTATAAAGAGAAAGATTATTTAAATCCCAAACATTTTAGATATGATAATTTTAAATTAAGTCAGGTAAGTGATGTAATAAATAAAATGAAAAGACAAATAAGACTTAATGGTAAACAACATAGGGCGACAAAACATTATATTAGCAACTATGGATATATTCCGATGTGGGTTTCTGTTAAGGTTTTATCTTTTGGCATAATGGCAGAGTTATATTCCATTTTAAAATTTGAAGATCAAAATGAAATCGCTGAATATTATCATATCAGTACTTCTGAATTAGCGATTTATTTATACCTTTTATCTAATTATAGAAATTTATGTGCACACGAAGATATACTATATGATCATACTACTCAAAGAAGTATTCCAGACAATAGATTTCATCAAATTTTAGATATACCTAAAGTAGATGATGAATATATTTTTGGTAAAAATGATTTTTTTGCTATGCTAATTATTTTAAGACAAATGTTAAGTGAAGATGAATTTCATGATATAACAAATGAAATAGGATATGAGATTGATGTTTTAGATGGAAAAATTGATTCTGTTGATACTAAGTCCATTTTAAACAAAATAGGATTTCCAGATAATTGGAGAGAATTAGAAAATATAGATTGAAAGGGTGATATATTTGAAAAATAAGATAATTTATATTTGTTCAGTAATTTTATCATTATTTATTGGGATAAGTGGCACTTTATTGGTAGTGTATTATATTCCTAGTGATGAAGGTGAAAAAGTTGTTCAAGAAGTTACAATTACTGAAAGTGATACTGTAGCGCCAGCTGTAAATAAAGTATATGATTCAGTTGTAACAGTATTAAATTATGGTAATCAATTACAAGCAACTGGAACAGGATTTGTATATAAAACTGATGATAAATATGGATACATATTAACTAATAATCATGTTATAAGTGGCTCAAAGAAAATTGAAGTTACAAATACAGAAAATGTAACAGTTGAAGCAACTTTGTTAGGTAGTGATGAATACGCTGATTTAGCTGTTTTGCGTGTTGATAAATCTTTTGTTTTACAAGTTGCTACTTTAGGTAGTAGCACTGATTCTGAAATCGGTGATACTGTTATTGCTATTGGTACTCCAGTTGATGTTAAATATGCTGGTTCAGTTACTAAAGGAATTATTTCTGGTAAAAATAGAATGGTTAATGTGACTTTGGATAGTGGTGGGGAATTTATGATGGAAGTTATCCAAACTAATACTGCTATTAATCCTGGTAACAGTGGAGGACCGTTAGTAAATATTAATGGTGAAGTAATTGGTATAAATACGTTAAAATTAGTTGAAGATGAAATAGAAGGTATGGGATTTGCAATTCCAATTGAAATGGCAACATCTGTTTTAGATAGACTTGAAAAAGGCGAAGAAATTGAAAGACCTTTATTAGGTGTTAGTATGGTTGATGCTAATAATCAATATGCTTTATTTAGTTACAAAGTATATCTAGATAAAGATTATGAAAAAGGTGTAGTAGTTATTGATGTTGAAAAAGATTCACCTGCTGGATCTGCTGGATTACAAAAAAATGATGTCATTTTAAAAATAAATGATATTGAAATAGAAGATACTACTCATTTAAAATATATTCTATATAAATATAGTGTTGGTAATACTATTAAACTTGAATATGAAAGAGATGGTAAAACTAATACAGTTGAAGTAAAATTAAATAAAGCTATTTAGGTCATTAATTGGCCTTTTTTCGTGGTATAATTATTATGAAAGTAGAAATAATGTAAAATTTTATATAATATAAATTTATTAAAATATGAGGTATATTATTTAAAACAATATAATCATCTTTAAGAAGGTGAAAAATAATGAATAAAGAATATGAATATAGTTTTAAAGTGAAAAGTATAAAGGAATTTATCCAATATTGCACTACCAATGGGTATGAAAAGAAAGAAGAATATTTCGAAATGAGTATATTATATAAAAATGATGTCCCAATAATGGCTCGTGTCACAGAAACTATTTATAATACTAGAGTGAAAAAGTACTAAATTTTAAAGATGATAATTTAAATGATGAAGCTTTAAAAATACCAAAAGATTTAATTGTTAATGATGAAAATCAAGAGTTTGTTAATTCTTTAATAGAACTATTAGGTTTAACAAATAAAAAAGTATTAAAAAGACATATTTTTGAAAAAAACATTGTTAAATTTGAAATTGATGAATATGTAGAACCATTTATGAATGTTGTAGCAATAGAGAGACTACAAGAAGAAGTTGATGAGGTTTATAAAGACTTAGAAGTGGTTATTAATTATAATAAAGTTTATTAATAGTATAAATTTTTATAATTAGAAAGAGGTAAAGTTATATGAAATTTTTAATAACAGGTGGCGCAGGATTTATTGGTAGTAATTATTTGCATTATGTAGTAGAAAAATACCCTAATGATTACTTTGTTTGTATAGATTCTTTAACATATGCTGGAAATTATGAAAATTTAATTGATTTGGAAAATAAACTAAATTTTAAATTTATAAAAGCAGATATAAGAGATCAAAATAAAATTTATGATATTTTTAAAAATGAAAAATTTGATTATGTAATAAATTTTGCTGCAGAATCTCATGTGGATAATTCAATTAAAAATCCTAGATTGTTTGCAGAAACCAACATAATAGGAACTATAAATCTTTTAAATGCATGTGTTAGA
>DVJX01000008.1 GCA_018716405.1 Candidatus Faecisoma merdavium
GATTATAAAATAGTTATAGATGCTGGTCATGGTGGAGATGATCCAGGTGCAAGTGGTAATGGTATAATAGAAAAAGATTTAAATTTAAAAATATCTAATTATATGTATGATAGATTTAGAGAATTAGGTATACCTGTTAAAATAATTAGAAGTACTGATGAAACAATAAGTCCTACTGAAAGAGTTGATAGAGTATTAGATGCTTTTGGTAATAGTGATGATGTAGTAGTTGTATCTAATCACATAAATGCCGGAGGTGGAGAGTTCAGTTACCACTACAAAAAAATGATTGGGTATTAAGATTTATAAATAAAAGTTTTTTACAAAATGCCTAGCATATTATGTAAAAGTGTCCGGTAATTTGCAAAAATATATTTACATTTTTAATATTTAATGCTATACTGAATATAGTTAAAAAACACCGGACATTTTTTAAAATGTTGTCCGGTGTTCAAAAAAGGTGGTATTATTATGATTTGTTCTAGTAAAGAAATTTTGAAAAAATATAAAACAAGATATAATTTATCAAAAGCAATAAAAAATAAGGAAATATTCAAATTAGAACACGGTATATATTCAGATAAAGAACTTGTAAATCCAATGATTGTTACTTCAAAAAAATATCCAAATGCAATTATTACAATGGATTCAGCGTTTTATTATTATGATTTAACAGATATAATTCCAAACAAAACTTTTGTTGCAACCAACAGAAATTCTAATACTATAAAAAATGAAAATATTGTTCAGGTTTGGGTTCCTAAAGAAATATTAAATCAAGGAAAAGAAAAAGTTATAGTTGATGGTGAAGAAGTAAATATGTATAACAAGGAACGACTTTTAGTTGAATTAATTAGAAAAAGAAATCAAATTCCTTTTGATTATTATAAAGAAATAGTAGCTAATTATCGAAAGATTGCGGATGAATTAGATATGTATAAAATAGAACAATATATTGCTTTATATAAAAACGAATGTAATTTAGGTAATGTTTTATTAAGAGAGGTGTTTTAATGAATTTAGAAGAATATGTAAGAAAATATATTGATGAAGGTTATGAGCTTAACGATGCTAGATCAAAAGTAGCACAAGATGTTGTTTTAACAAAAATTTGTAAAAGTAATTTTAAAAATCATATTACTGTAAAAGGTGGAGTAGTAATGCATAGTATATCTAATTCCATTCGTCGTGCTACACGTGATTTGGATTTAGATTTTATTAAATACTCTTTAGAAGATGATTCTATTTGTGAATTTATAAAAAAATTAAATTCAGTAAATGATAATATTAATATTCAAATAGTTGGTAATATAACAGAACTTAGTCATCAAGATTATAATGGTAAAAGGGTAAATATTAAATTAATAGATGAATTTAATTATACTATTGATGCTAAACTTGATATTGGTGTTCATAAGCTATTTGAATTAGAACAAGATGATTATTATTTTAATTTAGATGCATTAGGAGAAGGAATAAGTCTACTGATAAATTCTCCAGAACAAATTTTTACAGAAAAATTAAAGTCATTATTAAAATTAGGATTTAGATCAACAAGATATAAAGATTTATTTGATTTTTATTATTTGATTGATAATAATAAATTAGATGAGAATAAATTATTAAAAACGTTTAAAATTATTATATTTGATGATGAAACTATGAGAGAAGAAACGATAGGTAATATAATATCAAGACTTGAAAGTATATTTAATTCTAAAATCTATAGAAGTAATTTATCAAACCCAAAAGTTAATTGGTTAGATATATCAATAGATGATGCAATAACTAAAGTATTAGATTATATTTATGAATTGGAAAAGGAAACTATTGCGGTATAGTTTGATTGGAAGTGGTAGTAGATGAAAATGTATGAAGAAATTAATCATTTAAAAAAAGGATATGTGTATGAAAGATATACACGAATTGTTCATGATTTTAAAGATTATGATAAAATAACAAAAGTAAAAATGTTAGATGCTATTTATGATGTTTATAGTGATTACAATAATATTATAGATGTTTGTACAACTAGAGAATTAAAATATTTAAAAATGGTATTGGATAATAAATTAACTATAGATGATTTATTAAAAAATCCTAATGAATTAAAAATAGAATATTTAGATGAAAAATATAATTGGGAAAGAGAAAATTTGCGTCATAAATTTTTATTAGATTATGATTATTATAAAGAAAGTCATATTCCAGAAGAAATATTAGATAATGTAAAAGCTGCTATAAAAAATGTAAATTGGAAAGAACAAAAAAAGATAGATGAATTAAATGAAATAATAGTTGGCTATTGTAAAGTTCAAGGTTCAGCATTATTAAATACAGTAGCATCATTTGGCTCTGGAATAACTGGACTTTCAGAAGATGTAATTTGGAAACATATGTTAAGTAATAAACTATTTAATTATTATGTTTATATAGTTTCTAAAGATTTTGATAGTATTGGTAATAATATACCGGTGGCAATACATCAAGATTATTATGAAATTGAAGAAGAATTAGAGAAACAAAGAAGATTACAAGGATTAGCTGGAGATAAACAAATAGATATTAGAATTTATAAAAGATTATTTTATAACGATTTTGATATCCAAAATCCAAAGATTAAAAAATTCTTAGATGAATTACAAAAACTACCTTTCTTTTGGTTTTCTGCAATTAAAACAATTAGAGAATTTGCAATGTTAAATATTGATAGATCTTCATTAAAGAAATCAATACAAAGTGTGCCAGCTTTACAATATCATGATTTAACTAATTTTTTCAAGATTATGGATGAGGCTATGGATGAAATGCCATCTGGAGCACTAAATGGATTTACTCCTAATGAGGTAAAAGAATTAAAGGTAAAACAAGTTAAGAAAGATATAAAGAAAAATCAATCTTATGTTAAACAACAAAATGCTTGTTTATCAAAAAAAGATTCTAAATTATTTTATAAAATTTATTTTGGCTTATTAGAATTTACTAATAAAAAATATAAAATTAATAATATGAAAATATATAATCAACATGGTATTAATCCTTATGAATTAAAAGGTATTGTTGATAAGTTTTGGGAAAACAAAGATGCTATAGTTTTAGAATTTTGTTTAGTTAACCCATATAAATTTAATAAAGAAGAATTAGAAATAACAAGTGAATTTAAAAAAGGAATTAGAGGTATGTTTATAATCGCTAAATATGATTTAGAATATACCGCATTTATGGAAAAAGATAAAGTTTATATGGTAAAAGGATTAAATGATAATATAGATAACATTATTTCATATAAAGACTTACCTTATGTTGTTGTTACTTCAGTAATTCCATTTAAAAATGTATTAACTTATGATGGGATGCTATTAGGTATGGGAGTTAAAATGGGAAATGGTTTTGATGATATAGTAGAAAAAGAATATGATAATATGATGAAATATTATCATCTATAATAAGAGGTATTTATGAAGTGTAAATTAAGTTTAATTATAGAAGGAATGGATAGAGCTAATGTAAATGAAACATATTATTTAAATGAAAATAATGGTAGAGTATGGGTATCTACTGATATGGGTAATTTCTATATTGATAATAATGAAGAATTGAGTGATGAATATTTATATAATGATAGTTCTATTTCATTGCCAGGACAATATGAAATAAATGAATATAAAATAATTAAAGATTTTATAGAAACTATTAAAGATAATCAAATGAAGAATCAATTATTAATAGTAATCCAAGGAACAGGAGCATTTAGAAGATTTAAAGATAGTTGTATTAATTATGGTATCATTAATGATTGGTATAAGTTTAAAAATAATGCTTATTATGAACTAGCTAAAGAATGGTGTTTGTGGAATAATATAGATTATGAAGATGATGTAATAATAAAATTATGATGAAATATTCATAATTTTTGGCTTTTTAGTTCCTTAATTTTAATGGTCATAAGTTTAGTTATTACTACAAAGAAATGATTGGGTATTAAGACAGAAATTTTAATTATAAAATATATGTGAAAATTAAAAAATAGTAGAAATGTATGACATTCTAAGATTTGTCAATAATAAAATTTTATGCTATATTAATGCATGACGAAAAGACACGAAATTTATTAATTTTTAAAAAATAGTAAATAATGTGTTTTATTAGTGTATAATATAATAGTAGTTATGTGGGAACTACTTAATTTCTAATTGCTTACATAAAGCTAAAATTTGTCGTAATAGTTTGGTTGTGCAAGCAATTGTTGCAACGTAATGATGTTTTCCTTCATTACGTTTTTTTCTGTAATAACTTTCAATATCATTTTCTACATGACACTTAGCAGACAACCTTGTAATATTTAAAATGGTCATGAACAATATTTTTCTCATATATTTGTTTCCGGATTTAGAAATTGGACCATGTATATTAATAGATTTACCTGATTGTTTAATAGATGGATCAAGACCACAATAAGCCGTTAATTCTTTAATATTATTAAATCTATTAATATCATCAAGTTCAGCAATAATTAAAGCAGTAATAAAATCACCAATGCCAAATATAGAATTAATTTTATTAAAGTAGTTTGATTGTTTAGCATAATCTATTAATTTAATTTTTAATTCATTAATTTCTTTTTCATAATTATAAATTAATTTTGAAATGCTAGATAAGTTAGAAACAATTTCATCATTTTTAGAAACTGATGGATAAGATTGTTTAGCTAATTCTTTTATTTTAATAGGTTTAGATTTCCATCTACCATATTTAGCTTGTTTGAAGAAATTTTGAAGACAATCAATTCTAGTGTTTGTAATAATTTCTGCATGAGGATATTTACTAATAAAATTTAAAGCAATATTACTGTAAATAGTTTGGTTTTTAAATAACAAATCATACTCTGGAAAACAAAGATAAACTAAATTTTAAATTTATAAAAGCAGATATAAGAGATCAAAATAAAATTTATGATATTTTTGAAAATGAAAAATTTGATTATGTAATAAATTTTGCTGCAGAATCTCATGTGGATAATTCAATTAAAAATCCTAGATTGTTTGCAGAAACCAACATAATAGGAACTATAAATCTTTTAAATGCATGTGTTAGA
>DVJX01000077.1 GCA_018716405.1 Candidatus Faecisoma merdavium
AAAAGATGTATTTATGAAAAAGAAAAGATATAATTTAAAAAATATAATATTGAATGTTATTTATAAAAATTAGTTATAAAGTTTACATTAATTGCTTAAAATAATCTTTATTAGCATTAAAAAAACTTACAAATTATAAAATATTTGTAAGTTTTTTTATAATAAATTTATTATTTTTTTACCAGAAGCTTAATTTATAAATTATTTCATTGGTATTTTCATTTATTGCAGCAAATAAATATTTACCATGATTACAGTATTTTGAATCATCACAATTTCCTTCAATTAAGTATATAACAAAACTGTCTTCGTTTTTATATTCGATAGGTGTATATGAAAATGCTCCACTTAATAATCCGTTAACTTCTGTATATTCGTCTTTAGTTCCAATCCATGTCGCTTTTTCTTTAAAATTATCTAAATTTATATTTTCATCAATATAATATAAAACATAATCAGTACTACCTTGTAAAACACCGGGGGCATAATAGAATTGGACATTTTCGACATTCTTCGGTATTTGTTTAGGAAATACTTTAGTTAATTCATCAGAATTTACAAAAAATTTATAATATTTTGGATTAGTAACAGGATTTAAAGACATCAAAATTGCAATTATAAATATAGCCATGAAATAATAAAAAACTTGTAAATAGGTGAGTATTTTGGTAACTATTTTAATAACTTTTATTGCTTTTAAATTATCTTTTAAGTGACAACTTAATAAAGAAATTATAAAAAATATTATAAATGGTAAATAACTTAATAATAGTGTTATTAAGATAATATTAATCGATCTAAATAATGCTTCATAAAAAAGTAGGGTACCGATTATGAAATTTATAATAACAAAAATAAATGCTAATTTGTTATTTTTTTTGATTTCTTTTAACATAAAATTTCTCCTTTATTTTGTTATAAACCATATAAAATAGCATCATTCCTAAAGTACATAATATTAAATCATCAATATCTAATACACCAACTTTAAATATATATTGCATTATTTCAATAATTAAAATAATTGAAAATGAAATGCTAAAATTTAATATAAATTTATTTACTTTAAATAATTCGATTATAAAATATTCTAAAGGCATAAAAATTAATAAATTACCAAATATATTAATTATAATAGAATAAATATTACCATTATTAAATATTTCAATTATTGATTTAAATGGTATTAAATTAAAACTATTAATGGTATTATATCTTGCAAATATTACCATATTAAATAATAAAATTATATAATATGTAAAAATAATACTTAAAGAAAATTTTTTTACTTTCTTTTTATCTTCTAATTTTTCAACATAATTATTACTATATATTAAATTACCAATAATTATAAAAACAGAAGCAATAATGATTAATATTAATCTTATAAAATAATTTAATTCAATATTAGGATCATATTCAAACCTTAAATAAATTAAAAACGTTAGAATTGATAATATATAAAATAAGATGATTATTTTAAATTGAAAATTAAATTTTGTTTTTTTATTTATTTCGTTATATTTAATAATTTCTTCAATATCATTTTCACCATTTAATAATTCACTTACATTAACTTTTAATATTTTTGCTAAAGGAATTAATAATGATATATCTGGTGTACCACGACCTGTTTCCCATCTTGATATAGCTTTTTCAGTAACAAATAATTTTTGAGCCAGTTCTTCTTGGGTAAGACCTAATTCTTTTCTTTTTGATTTAATAAAGTTGGCTATTTTATTTAAATCCATTATCAACACCTACCAATTTACAATTATTATTTTCGATAAAATCTGTATATTCTTCTAATGTATTTTCATTTCTTTCTCGATATACTATATTAATTATATCATTTATAATTAAAATGTCATAATATTTACCAATACTATAACTAAACCCATCCATAAAACCAGTTGAATAAGCATAAGCTTCATAATTATTATCACAATAATAATGCATATCACTATATATGTGATTAATATTTTTATCTTCGTCCAAATTAATACCAAAAAGTATAAAAAGTGCGAACAATAATGGTAACCAGCAAAAAGCTATAAATATTCCATAAAAAATTGAAAATGTTTTGATAATTTTATTTTCTTTAAAGCCTATTATACATAAAATTATTATATTAGAAAAAGCGAAAAGATATTGCATTATATTTTTAGTAAATAAAGAAGTTAAACAATAAATAATTAATATGTTTTTATATTTTATTTTTTTTCTAAAAATAATTAAAATAATCATATTAACAATAATAATTAAAATCATAATTGTTTTATATAATAATCCCATAATCAATAATTCATCTAAAATAAAATTATAAATAATAAATAATATCAATATAATTAATGCATAATAATCTAAAAATTTAGTCATAAATTCCTTCTTTCTAAATTTATAATATAATAAAAAATTATATATGTCATCCTACGAATCGTAGAATTTAAAATAAATGTTCAAAAATCAAAAAAATATGATATAATTATTCAGTTGGGAGTTGATGTAATTTGAAAAAAACAAAAATAATTTGTAGTATTGGACCATCTAGTTGTGATTATAATGTAATGGCTGAAATGGTTCGAAACGGAATGAATGTAGCAAGAATTAACTTTTCTCATGCAACAGAAGAAGAAAAGCAAAATGTTGTAGCATCTGTTAAAAAGGTAAGAGAAATAACTGGTGAAAATGTTGCTATATTATATGATACAAAAGGTCCAGAATTTAGAAATGGAATTTTAGAAAATGGTCAAATTAATTTAGTAGAAGGAAATATTATTAGAATAGTTAAGGATAATGTTGTAGGAAATGAAGAAAGATTTACAGTTAATCATCCTAAAGCTATTGATTCTATTAGTGTTGGGAATACTATTTTATTAGAAAATGGTTTAATGAGTATGGAAGTAATATCTAAAGAAGAAGATGGGATTACTTGTAAAATAACAAGTGGAGGAGTACTTGGAAATAAAAAAAGTTTAAGTGTTCCAGGGGTTCACTTAGATATGCCTTTTATTAGTGAACAAGATAGAGAAGATATTATTTATGCTTGTGAGCATGAAGGAGATTTCTTAGCTTTATCATTTGTATCAACAAAAGAAGATGTTTTAAGTGCAAGAGAGTTATTAAAAGAATGTAATAGAGAAGATATGAAAATAATAGCTAAAATAGAAAGTACTACAGGAGTTAAAAATTTAGAAGAAATAGCTAGTGTAGTAGATGGAATAATGGTTGCAAGAGGAGATTTAGGTGTAGAAGCAGCAATGGAAGATTTACCAATTTTACAAAAAAAGATAATTGAATGTTGTCGTAGAAATGGTAAATTTTGTATAGTAGCAACAGAAATGTTAGAATCTATGAAAAAAAATATGCGTCCAACAAGAGCTGAAGTATCAGACGTGGCTAATGCAGTTTTAAATGGAACAGATGCTGTTATGTTATCTGGAGAAACTACAATGGGTAAATTCCCTATTGAAACAGTTAAGTATATGGCAAAGATATGTGAAAATACTGAAAAATATTTAGATTCTACTATTAATACTAACTATGTTAATAAAACTGTTGAGGGAGTTATTGCAACTAACGTAGTTGAAACTGTTAACTTATTAGATGTAAAAGTTATTGCAGCAACAACAATAAGTGGTGCTACAGCATCTTTAATTAGTAATTTAAGACCTAATTGCTTAATTTTAGCAACATGCCCAAATGAAGATGTTGCTAGATCTTTAGCTTTAAATTTTGGCGTTTATCCTATAGTTACAGATTTATTTGATTCAACTGATCAAATAGTTAGAGATGCTAAAGAAAAAGCTATAAAACATATGAATTTAAAAGAAAATGACATTATATTAATAACTGGTGGATTTTACGAAAATAATCAAAAAGGGAAAACTAATTTCTTGAAAATTGAAAGAATATAGTTTACTCTTTTTTTCTTGACTTAAATTGACAATTAAATTATAATTAATATAAAGAATAGAGGGTAAAAAATGAATAAAACAAAAATAATTGCGACATTAAATAAAGATAATTGTGATAAAAAAATTTTGAAACATCTTATATTAAACGGTATTAATGCATTTAAAATAAATATTGATAACACTAATTTTGATTTTTGCTCTAAAGTTATTAGTCTGATAAATGAATTAAATGATGAATTAAAAACTCACGTTGCTATTATGTTAGATATGAATGGTCCTATAATAAAAATAGGTCATATATTAAATGGTGAAGCCAAATTAAATAAAGAAGATAAAATTAGAATTTATAAAGATAGTGTTTTGGGTGATTATACTAAATTTAGTGTTGATTATGATTTGTTTAATAAAATACCTATAAACACTAGTTTAACTACAAACAGTGGTTTAAAATTAAGGGTTTTAGATAAACAAGATGATTATTTATTATGCCATGTTTTAAAAGAAGGTATAATAAAAGATGATATGATATTAAATGTTGAAAATATTAAAGTAAACAAAAATTATTTAAATGATATAGAAAAGAATATAATTTTATTTTCTAGTGAAAATAATGTTGATTTTTTAATTTTATCTAATATATCGAGTAGTGAAGATGTGTTGGAAGTTAATGATTTATTGATAAGTATAGGAAATGATCATTTACAAATAGTTTCAAAAGTAGATAATAGATTTGCTGTTTTAGATATTGATAAAATAATTAAAATTAGTGATGCAATTATAATAGATCAAAAAAGTTTAGGTTATGATATAGCTATAGAAAAAGTTCCTGGTATACAAAAAAGAATAATTTCTAAGTGTATTTGTAATGGAGTTATCAATATTGTAATGACAGAATTAAATGAAGGTACAAATTATAATAAATCAGATGTTTCAGATATAGCTAATGCTATTTTAGATGGAACTGATTGTGTTATGTTATCTTTAAATAGTGAGCCTATTAAAACAATACAGATGCTAAAAAGGATCATTAATACAGTAGAAGAAGATATCGATTATGAATATATGTTAAGTCAAGCTATAAAGACAGAAAAAAAAGATGCAACAGGTTCTTTAGCTTACAGTGTTGCAGGTTGTGCTTTAAGGTTAAAATGTAAAGCAATATTCACACCAACAATGAGTGGTTATACAGCTAAAAGAATAAGTCGTTTTAGACCAATTTGTCCTATTATTGCACCAACTCCAGATGAATTAACAACTAAGTCTTTAGCTTTAAGCTTTGGAGTTTATCCTATTTTAATTGATAAATTAAATAGTTTAGACGCTATAATTGAAAAAAGTAAAATACTAGCTAAAAATATCTTATTATTAAAAGAAAAAGATAATATTATTTTAACAGGAGGATATCCATTTAAAAAAGTTAAACATACTAATTTTATGAAAATTGAAGAATTATAAGGAGGGGTAATATGTATGAATTAGGACAACATTTTAAATTTGATTATAAAAAAATAAAACCTAATCCTGAATGTGTATTTCAAGGTAAAAAATATCGATTTACAGTTTTAACAGAAAGATTAATTAGAATTGAATATAATGAAAATGGTGTATTTTTAGATGAACCAACATTATTAATAAGAAATAGAAATTTTCCAAAATTTAATTTTGATGTTAAACAAGATAAAAATTATATAGAAATTAAAACTTCATATTTTAAATTAAGTTATACAAAAGAACGTAAACTTTCAAGTTCAAATTTAAAAGTAGAAATTTTAAATACAGATAAATTTTGGTATTATAAACATGCTGAGGCAAAAAATTACTCATATTCCTATTTGATTGATAATGATAAAATAAAAACTATAAAAAGTTTATATTCATTAGATGGATTCGTTACTATTGATGATTCTAAAAATAATATTTTTTGTGAAGACGGAACTATAAAAAATGGTAATGATGGTATAGATATATATTTGTTTGTATATTTAAATGATTTTAATTTATGCTTAAATGATTATTTTAAATTAACAGGAAATCCTCCTTTGATTCCAAGATTTGCGTTAGGTAATTGGTGGAGTAGAAATGATTTATATGACGATTTAAAATTAAAATCTTTAGTTGATAATTTTATTAAATACAAAATACCTATATCAACAATATTATTAGATAAAGATTGGCATATTAGAACTTATGAAAATAAAAAACATTTGAAAACAGGTTTTACATTTAATAAGGATTTATTTAAATCTCCATATGAAATGATTTCATATATACATAATCAAGGTATTCGTGTTGGTTTAAATATAAATCCAACAGAAGGGTTTTATGATATAGATGAATATTTTAATCAAGCTAAAACTTATTTACCAACTTTAGAAAATAATGTTATTCCTTATAATGTTTTAGATCCTAAATGGGTTGATGTATATTTAAAATTATATATTCATCCACTAGATGCTTTAGAAGTTGACTTCTATTGGTTAGATTTTTATACTGATGAAAGTGTTGCTGATTTTTTAATTAAACATTATCAGTATTATGATATGAAAAGAAATTATAAAAGAAGGCCTATGTTATTTTCTTATAATTCTAAAATTGCCCCACATTGTTATCCAGTTTTATATTCTGGAAAAACAAAGGTAGGTTGGGAGTCTTTAAGACAAATATCTAAATTTAACGTATCAATTACAAATTTAGGAGTTAGTTGGATTGCCCATGATATAGGTGGATATTTTAAAGGAATAGAGGATAATGAGTTATACATTAGATATGTACAATTTGGTGTTTTTTCTCCAATATTTAAGTTTGGATCTGATAGTGGTAAATATTATAAAAGAGAACCTTGGCGTTGGAATATGAAGACATTACAAATTGTGACAGATTATCTACAACTAAGACATAAATTAATTCCATACTTATATAGTGAAGCTTATAAGTATTCAAAAGATGGAGTTCCTATTATAAAGCCACTTTATTATACGACTTTAGAAATGTATGATGATTTATTATATAGTTGTGAGTATTACTTTGGTAGTCAATTATTTATTTGTCCTATAACTAAGAAAAAAGATTATATTATGGATAGAGTTGTTCATAGATTTTATTTACCTGAAGGAATTTGGTATGACTTTTTTACAGGACAAAAATATCCAGGTAATAATAATTATGTTACTTTTTATAAAGATCAAAATTATCCAGTTTTTGCTAAAGCAGGAAGTATCATACCACTAGGATATAATGATAATTTAAATGATACAACACCGCCTAAAAATATGGAAATTCATTTTTTCCCTGGTTTAAGTAATGAATATTTATTATATGAAGATGATGGTATATCTAGTTTATATGAAAAAGGATTTTATTTACTAACGAAAATAGAATATAATTACATGCCTAGTAATTATACTGTAATCATAAGAGCAATAGAAGGTAAAAGTGGAATAGTACCAGAAAAACGTAATTATAAATTAATATTTAGAAATGCAAAAAAAGCAACTGATGTAATTGTTTATGAAAATAAAGAGAAAATTGATTGTAAATCATATCCTTTAGGACCAGATTTTATAGTTGAAGTAGAAAATGTAAGTTCAATAAGTCAAATTACAATTAATTGTAAAGGTAAAGATATTGAATTTGATCCTACAAGGTTGATAAATGATGATATTGCTGGTATTATTGATGATTTACAAATTGAAACATTACTAAAAGAGAAAATAGATAAAATCATATTTAGTGATTTACCAATCAAGAAAAAGAGAATTGCCATTAGAAAATTAGGAAAAGAAGGATTGGAAAAGAAATTTATTAAATTATTTTTAAATTTATTACAATACATTAGCATAGTCTAATGTTTTTTCTTGATTATTATAATATTTTATAATATAATAATAAATAGTTTGGAGGCTTTTTATGTTATTGGGATTTATTATTTCATTTTTAATTGTATATTTATTTTATTTACTTACAGTTATATTACAAACAAAAAAATATGAAAAGTTTAAAAAAAGTAATCAAGTATTATATTTTGTAAAAAAATATAAAATAGATATAAATAAAATAAATATGAAAAAATTCACTAATTTATTAGCGTTATCTAATTCTTTAATTATTAGTATAGCTTTTTGTGCAACTTTTTTAGTAGATAATTTTATTTTACAATTATTAATAGGATTAATTGTTTTAATTCCTTTAATATTTATATTTTATAAACTATTAGGTAATTATTTAAAAAGGATGTGTAAATGATGAATACAAATGAGATTGAAAAAAAATGGCGTAAGTATTGGGAAGATAATAATACTTTTAAAACTGACATTTGGGATTTTAGTAAACCTAAATTTTATGCTTTAGACATGTTTCCTTATCCATCAGGAGTAGGATTACATGCTGGTCATCCAGAAGGATATACTGCTACAGATATTGTATGTCGAATGAAAAGAATGCAAGGATATAATGTTTTGCATCCTATGGGATTTGATTCTTTTGGATTACCTGCTGAACAATATGCAATTCAAACAGGAAATCATCCTGCAATATTTACTAATAAAAATATAGAAACATTTACAGAACAATTAAAAAAAATAGGTTTTTCTTTTGATTGGGAAAGATGTGTTTCAACTAGTGATCCGAAATTTTATAAATGGACACAATGGATATTTAGTAGATTATATGAAGATGGCTTAGCTAAACAAATTGATATGCCGGTTAATTGGTGCCCTGAATTAGGGACAGTTTTAGCTAATGATGAAGTAATCGATGGAAAAAGTGAAAGAGGAGGGTATCCTGTTGTTAGAAAAAATATGAAACAATGGGTTATTGATATTCCTAAATATGCAGAAAAATTATTGGATGGATTAAACGAAATAGATTGGCCAGAGTCAACCAAAGAAATGCAAAGAAATTGGATTGGTAAATCTATTGGTGCACATGTTAAATTTAAAGTAGATAATTATGAATTTACAGTTTTTACAACAAGATGTGATACTTTATTTGGAGCTACATATTGTGTTCTTGCTCCAGAGCATGAATTAGTTGATAAAATAACAACTGAAGAATATAAAAATCAAGTTACAGAATATAAAAAAATATGCTCATCTAAATCTGATTTAGAAAGAACAGAGTTAAATAAAGAAAAGACAGGTGTGTTTACAGGAGCTTATGCTATTAATCCAGTTAATGGTAAAAAAATACCTATTTGGATATCTGATTATGTTTTAGCTAGTTATGGGACAGGTGCTATTATGGCAGTTCCTGCTCATGACCAAAGAGATTATGAATTCGCCAAAAAGTTTAATATTGATATTATTCCTGTTATCGAAGGTGGGGATATATCTTTTGAAGCTTATACTGGTGATGGATTACATATTAACTCAGAATTTTTAAATGGCTTAAATAAAGAAGATGCTATTAATAAAATGATTGAATGGTTAGAAGATAATAAATTAGGTAGTAAGCATGTTAATTATCGCTTAAGAGAATGGATTTTTGCTCGTCAACGTTATTGGGGTGAACCAATTCCTGTTATTCATTTAGAAAATGGTAAAGATGTATTAGATGAAAATTTACCTTTAGTTCTACCTGAATTAGAAGATTATAGTCCTTCTAAAACAGGAGCATCTCCATTAGATAAAGCAACTAGTTGGGTAAATGTAGAAGTTGATGGTATAAAAGGCAAAAGAGAAACTTCAACGATGCCAGGTTCAGCTGGATCTAGTTGGTATTTCTTAAGATATATTGATCCACATAATGATAAAGAAATAGCTGATAAAAAATTAATTGAACATTGGATGCCTGTTGATTTATATGTAGGTGGTCCAGAACATGCAGTTGGACATTTGCTATACTCTAGAATGTGGAACAATTATTTATATGATAAAGGAATTGTGAATGTAAAAGAACCTTTTAAAAAATTAGTTCACCAAGGTATGATCTTAGGTGAAAATGGAATTAAGATGGGAAAAAGATATCCTGAATATGCTATTAACCCAAATGATGTTGTAGATGAATATGGAGCGGACACTTTAAGGCTTTACGAAATGTTTATGGGGCCACTTGAAGCTGATAAACCATGGAGTAAAAAAGGTGTAGAAGGAGCACGTAGATTCTTAGATAGAGTATATAGATTATATGAAGAAAAATTAAGTAATAAAGAAAATAAAAATTTAGAAAAAATCTACCATCAAACTGTTAAAAAAGTAACAGAAGATTATGAATCATTAAACTTTAATACAGCAATATCACAAATGATGATTTTTATTAATGCGGTTTATAAAGAAGATGAATTTCCTTTGGAATATGCTATAAACTTTGTAAAATTATTAAATCCAATTGCTCCATTTATGACAGAAGAAATATGGCAAATGTTAGGCCATGATAAAACTATTGCTTATGAAACTTGGCCAACTTACGATATAGAAAAAACAAAAGAAGATGAATTTGAAATGGTTGTTCAAGTAAATGGTAAAGTAAGAGGAAAAATAGTAGTTAGCATGGACACATCTAAAGAAGAAATGGAAGTTCTAGCTAAAGAATTAGATAATGTCAAAAAATATATAAATGGTAAAGAGATAATTAAAATAATAACTGTACCAAAAAAATTAGTTAATATTGTTATAAAATAATAGAAATAAAAAAGGAGATAAAATATGAAAGATATATTAATCGGTGGTGCATGGCCATATGCTAATAATTCATTACATATTGGTCATTTAGCGGCATTACTTCCAGGTGATGTAATAGCGCGTTTCCATAGAGGATGTGGCAATAATGTAATTTATGTATCAGGAACTGATTGTCATGGAACACCTATTACTGTAAGAGCTAAAAAAGAAGGAATTAATCCAATTGATATAGCTAATAAATATCATAATGAATTTACTAATTCATTTAAATCTTTAGATTTTTCTTATGATTTTTATACAGCTACAATGACCAATGATCATAAAAAACAAGTTCAAGAATTTTATAAAATAATATTAGATAACGGTTATATTTATGAGAGTGTGGAAGAACAAGATTTTTGTCCTAAATGTAATGAATATTTATCTGATAGAGAAATATTAGGTACTTGTCCACATTGTGGAGGAAATGCAATGGGGGAACAATGTGATGATTGTCTAAGTCCTATTAATCCAAAAGAGTTAAAAGATAAAAAATGTAAAATATGTGGTACTAATACTATAGTTAAAAATAATAAACATTTATATTTTAAATTATCGGCTTTTCAAGATGTTTTAACTAAATATGTCGAGTCTCATAAAGATGATTGGCGTAAAAATGCTTATAATGAAACTATGAAATATTTAAATTTAGGTTTAATCGATAGAGCCACTACAAGACAACTTTCTTGGGGAGTAGATGTACCAGTCGATGGTTATGAAGATAAAAAAATATATGTATGGATTGAAGCAGTACTTGGATATTTAACTGCTACTATGAAAGTGTGTAAAGATAGAAATATTGATTTTGAATCATTTGTAACTGATCATAAAGATTTAACAACTTATTTTGTTCATGGTAAAGATAATATTACATTTCATACAATTATTTATCCTGCTTTATTATCAGCTATTAATCCTAAGTATCAATTACCTAAAAAAATTATTTCTTGTGAATATGTTAATATGAACGATGAAAAAATGAGCAAATCCAAAGGAAACTTAGTTACTATGGATGAATTAGTTAATATGTATAATAAAGATACAGTAAGATTTTATATGATATTTAATGGCCCTGAGAAAAAAGATGTTAATTTTTCTTCTGATGATCTTGTTTTAGCCCATAATAAATTTTTAGTAGGAGTAATTGGTAATTTTATTAATCGTAATTTATCATTTATTAACAAAAAATTTGATGGTGTTATTACAAAAGCAGAAATTGATGAAAATATTATTGCTAGAACTAAAGCTATATATGATGAAGTAGGTAAATTAATTACTGATGGTGAATTAAAAGAAGCTTTAAATAAAGTAATTGAATATGCTACATTAGGTAATAAATATTATGATGAAAGACAACCTTGGATTCAAGTTAAAGAAGATATTAACGCTTTTAATGAAACGACTTATACTTGCGTTTATATAATGGCTAATTTATCTAATTTATTAAATCCATTTATACCTAGTAGTGCTGATAAAATAAAAAATATGTTATCATTAGAGCCATTTAAATGGGAAGAATATAAATTAAATGGTGATATGAAAATAAATAATATAGAATTATTATTTAATAGAATAGATTAAACCTGATTAATTAATCAGGTTTTAAAGTTTATAATATTTTTTTAACTTCAATTATATGATGAATTGTAACATATAAAATATTAATACAACTTGCTATTATTAAACTATAAATGCCTAATTTAAATAAACAACAGATTATTAAGATGATAGTTCTTAAAATCATACCCATCAATGTTCCTAGCATTGCGTCTTTACTTTTTCCCATAGCTTGCAAAGAAGCGGTTAATGGCGCTTGAATATAATGTAATAAACAAATAGGTGCTAAAATTTTAATATAAGTAATTCCTTCTGTTGTATTAAATATTAATTTTAAAGGTATTTCTGGTATTAAAACAAATATTATAGTAGTAGGAATACCTATTAATAATGAAATAAAAATAGCTTGTTTAATTTTATTTTTAGTATATTTATAAAATTTATTAGCATATCCATTACTTACAATAGGAAGTAATGCTTGTGATATAGCACCAGTGAAAAAAGAAGGTAACAATATAAGTGGCATTACATAGCCATTTAAAATACCATATTCATTTAAAATGTATTGATTTGAAAAACCTGATTTAATTAAAAAATAAGTTAAAATAATTGGTTCAAAAAACATACCAATTGTTCCTATTAATCTAGATCCAGTTGTTGGAAGACTTATCTCTAATATGTCTTTGATATTACTTGATGAAGGAGTAATATCTTTTTTATATAATTTAAAGTTTTTAGGTAAAAATAGTAATAAAATAAATATTGAAGTTAATTCACTTATAATATTTGATAAAATTAAAAATGAAACTGCAAATTCTAAACCTTTAAGTAAAAAGAAAGTCGTAAATAAAATAATACTTATTAATCTAGTTACATCTTCTAAAATATTAGATAAAACATGAGGAAACATTCTTTGTTTACCAAAAAAATATCCCCGTAATATTCCTGATATTGATATAAAAGGTAAAACTAATGCTATGGCAATAATAGAATAGTAAGCTCTATTTTCATGTAATAAATTATTAGAAATAAATTTAGCTGATAAAAATATAAGCAACATAACTATTAAATTAATAATCATTATTAAAAATAAACTAGAGAATACTATTTTTTTATTATTTCTTTTATTCTCTGATACTAATTTTGATATAGCTGTTGGTAGCCCTAAAGTGCATATTGCTATAAATAACATAAAAGTAGGATTTACTAGCATATATAAACCAATTCCTTCAGTACCTACTAATCTAGTCATTATTATTTTAATTATCATACTTAATATTTTTGTTATAAATCCACCTATAATTAAAATGATTGTTGATACAATAAATTTATTTTTTTTCATAAATCACCTTTAAAAATATTGATTTTTCTTATATAATATATGTATAAGTTTTTTGAAATAAGACAATAAAAAAATAATATCTAATGAAATAATATCTAATAATTAAAAAAGGAGTTGATAGATGTATGAAAAATAGTTCATTTATAATATATAAAGACAATAATGACATAAATGTTAAAGTTTTTTTACAAGAAGAAGATATTTGGATGAATCAAGA